>DNSZ01000189.1:15170-15991 GCA_003500165.1 Paracoccaceae bacterium
TCGTCGTTGCGGAAATCGTCGAACAGCAGGAACGGGTCGGTTTCGGACGGATCGCCAAAACCGAAGGCGCGGTGCAGATGGACACCGGCGCCCTCCATCGTCGGGCGAGCGGCGCGGGTGCCGGTGACAGGGCGAAGCGACATGGCTGGTCTCCTTTTGGCCTCTGATTTATGCCGGGCCGCAGGCGGCGCAACGGCCGCCCCTCGGACAGGAGCTGTGCATCGATGAACAAGCGCGAGGACTCCGGCCGGGTTCTGGCCCGTCTGACGCCGTCGCCGGCCCGCCGCGCGATGACCGTGGGCATGCCGACGGTCCTTGCCCTGCTGCTGATCTGGATCGCGGTGATCAGCCCGCCGGCGCCGGGCTGGCAGGTCTTTCTGTTCGCCGTGGCGGCCGGTTCGTTGTGGCTGGCCCGGCNNGCCGGGCAACCGCGCGCGGCCTGGTGCTGACACCCGTCGGCCTGCGCGAAGATGGCGGCCGGATGCTCGCCCCGATCGCCGAGATCGAGCGGGTCGATCGCGGCGCGCTGGCCTTCAAGCCGTCGGGCGGTTTCGTGCTGCATCTGGCGGCGCCGGGCACGGCCGGCTGGGCGCCCGGCCTGTGGTGGCGGGTGGGCCGCCGGTTGGGCGTGGGCGGCGCGACCAACCCGATGGAGGGACGCGCGATGGCCGATATCATCGCGGTGCGGATCGCCTTGCGGGACACCCCCCGCAGCTAGAGTATCCGTCTTGGTCAAGCCGGTCCTGTGGTCCATTCCCCATCATCTCGGACAAGCGCGTTTCCGGGTTCGGGAATGACCTGCCCCGCGGTCGTCCCTCGTT
>DNSZ01000321.1 GCA_003500165.1 Paracoccaceae bacterium
CGCGGCGAAAATCCATATAGGCGGTGACCGCATCGAGCAGCACGTTCTGCTCGCGCTCCACCAGGGCCGCGCGGGTGGCCAGCACGCTTTCGCGCGCGGCCTCGATCGCCAGGCGCGACACGCCGCCGTCATAGATCAGCAGATCGGCGGTCATCGACAAGGTCGACGAGATGTCACCGCGATAGCTGTCGGTCATGTTGCCATTCAGCGCGATCACCGGGCGCAGCGCCGCGACCGCCTGGGCCACATCCTCGTCCGACGCGCGCACCACGGCACGCTGCTGGGCCAGCAGGTCTGAGTTGCGATAGGCCGAGATCAGCGTGTCGGTCAGGGTCTCGGCCGCGCCGGCAAGCGGCATCGCCGCCGCAAGGGCCGCGCCGAGGATCATCCGCTGCAGTGCCCGCGACCCTGCGCCGGGCTTTGCGATCGGTCCGTTTGCAGCCACGCTACCCCCCTAGAACTCGAATTGCCGTTCGGCGGCAAAGCCCGGCAGCACCGGAGCCGACGCGTTGAACCCGAACCGCCAGTTGATGCGACCGGCAGCCTTGACACCGATACGGACGACACCCAGCCCGCCCTGGTGCCACGGCGCGGCGATCCGGCCACCGGATTTCAGCTGATCGACCAGCGCATCGGGCAGACGCTCGACCGCGCCTTCGATGACGATCACGTCATAGGGGCCGTTTCGCGGCGCCCCATCTGCCAGCAGCCCGGGCGCCACGACTGCATTGTCGACCTGCTGTTCGGTCAGCGCGCGCTCGGCCTCGGCGGCCATGGCGGCATCTTCCTCGACCCCGACGACGGCCTCGGCCAGTCGCGCGATCACCGCCATGCCATAGCCATGCGCCGCCCCGATATCGAGCACGAGGTCGCGCGGCCCGATATCGAGCGCATCGAGCATCTTGGCAAAGGTGCGCGGCGCCAGCAGCACGCGGCCCGCGCCAAGCGGCAGATCGTCGCCCATATAGGCCAGCGCACGCGCCTCCGAAGGCACATAGACCTCGCGCGGGACGGCGCGCATCGCGGCGATCACCGGGTATTTGGTGACATCGGCCGGCCGGACCTGTCCGTCGACCATCGTCTCGCGCTGCGCCGCGTAGTCCTGCATGCCCCTCCGCCGCGATTCTTGCGTTGCGTTGGCTTTATCCCTGACACATCCGCCGCGGCCCGGCAACTCTTTGCCCCGGCCTTCCATCGCCGTGGCAGCCCGGTTATGGGGCGGGTCAGGAGGCGCGACATTGGGCGAGATCATCCTTATCCGGCACGGCCAGGCGAATTCCGCGGCCAAGGACGAGGCCGGCTATGACCGGCTGTCCGAGCTGGGCTGGCAGCAATCGCGCTGGCTGGGCGACCATCTGCGCACCCAACCCCGGTTTGACCGCGTTCTGTGCGGGACGCTGCGCCGTCATCTGGAGACACTCGACGCGTTGGGCAACGGCTTCGGCCCGCCGGCAGAGATCAATCCGCGCCTGAACGAAATGGACTATTTCAATCTTGGCCGCGCGCTGACCCGGGTCAACGGCACCGAACTGCCCGAAACGGCCGAAGACCACGCCCGCCACATGGCCGAGGTGATGGAGGCCTGGGATCGCGCCGAAATCCGCGGCCAGGAAAGCTTCGAGGCGTTCGAGACGCGGGTGACGGCCGTTTTCGACGAAGCCGCGAAACCGGGCCGGCGGGTGTTGTGTGTCACATCGGGCGGGGTGATCGGGATGATGATGCGCCGTCTGCTGGGCCTGTCGCCACGGCACATGGCCCATATCCTGCTGCCGATCCTGAACACATCGATCCACCGGATCGAGATCACCGAATTCGGCAATTTCCTGGCCGGCTACAACGCCACCCCGCATCTTGATACCGTCGAACGCCGCCATGCCCGCACACCCTACTGATGCCCCGGTTCATCTGTGGCTGCGCGCCGAGGCCCGCAGCGAAGAGGCGCGCACGCCGCTGTTGCCCGATGGCGCGGCCGATCTGGTGGCGCAGGGCTTTCGGCTGACGGTCGAAGACAACCCGCATCGCTGCGTGCCCGCGGCGGATTATGTCGCCGCCGGCTGTGCGCGGGCGCCCGCCGGGGCGTGGCGGACGGCCCCGCGCAACGCCCTGATCCTGGGGCTGAAGGAACTGCCCGAGGACGGCGCGCCGCTGGTCCACCGCCACATCTTCTTCGGCCATGCCTATAAGGGGCAGCCGGGTGCCGCGACGTTGCTCGCGCGGTTTCGCACCGGTGGCGGGGCGCTTTACGATCTCGAATACCTGACCGACGCCGATGGTCGCCGGGTCGCGGCGTTCGGATACTGGGCGGGCTATGCCGGCGCCGCGGCGGGGCTGATGGCCTGGGCGGCGCAGCACGGGCCGGGGGGCGGGCCGGGCCCCGACCGGATCGGCGTCTATCCCGGCCGGGCCGAACTGCTGCGCGACGTGCGGTCGGGTCTGGCGGCGGCGGGCGCACGGCCAAACGCTATCGTGATCGGCGCCCTGGGGCGCGTCGGGTCGGGTGCTTGCGACCTGCTGGAAGCGGCCGGGATAACACCGACCCGTTGGGACATCGCCGAAACCGCCCATGGCGGGCCGTTTCCCGAGATCCTGGCCCATGACCTGTTCGTCAACGCGATCCTCGCCGGGCCCGGGACCCCGTGCTTTGTCGGGCCCGACCAGCTGGCAGGGGCGCGCCGGCTGTCGGTGATCGCCGACATCGCCTGCGACCCGGGCAGCCCGTTCAACCCGATCCCGGTCTATCGCCGCGCCACCAGCCTGGCCGCGCCGACGATCCGGGTGGCCGACGGCGCGCCGCCGCTCGACATCATGGCGATCGACAATCTGCCAGCCATGCTGCCCGCCGAATCGAGCGCCGATTTCGCCGCCCAGCTGCTGGCGCATCTGCGCGCGCTGGGCGCCATCGACAACGGCGTCTGGGCGCGCGCGCGGGCGGTGTTCGACGACCATATCGCGCGGCTCTAGGGGAGGCAGGCATGGCAAGGGTTCACTGGTGCGGCACGGGGCTTTCCGCGATCCCCGGGCTGCGGCATCTGCTGGCCGAACGCGGCGGCGTCGCGGTGTGGAACCGCACCGTCGAAAAGGCGCGCGCGGCGGTCGGCGATCTGACCGACGATATCCGTCGCTTCGACCAGGGCGCGCTGGGCGCGGCGCTGGCGCCGGGCGATCTGGTGGTCTCGATGCTGCCGGCCGACCGGCATCAGGGCCTGGCCGAGCTGTGCCTCGACCGGCGTGCGCATTTCCTGTCCTCGTCC
This sequence comes from Paracoccaceae bacterium, assembly GCA_003500165.1. Classification (GTDB taxonomy): domain Bacteria; phylum Pseudomonadota; class Alphaproteobacteria; order Rhodobacterales; family Rhodobacteraceae; genus UBA10424. Next base: position 3,252 of record DNSZ01000321.1, read on the forward strand.
TACACCACGGAAGCGATGCGCGCGCTCGACCCCGTCGAGCGCGCGCATCGCTTCCGTGGTGTAGGACGAGGACA
>DNSZ01000176.1 GCA_003500165.1 Paracoccaceae bacterium
GTGTCAGCGCAAGTTGGTATAAATTGGCTCCGTAAGCACACCGCGAAGGCTCAGTTTCCGGAGACAGACATGTTCGATCCAGCAAAATTCCGCCTCGACGGTCAGGTGGCGCTCGTCACCGGCGCGGGCGCCGGCATCGGCCGCGGCATCGCCGAGATGTTCGCGGGCGCGGGCGCTTCCGTCGTGGTCAGCGACCTCAAGAAGGAGACGGCGGACGAGGTGGCCAAGGGCATCACCGAGGCCGGCGGCAAGGCGGTGGGCCTCGCCTGCAACGTCACCAAGGAAGAAGACCTTCAGGCGGCGGTGCAGGCGGCGATCGACAATTTCGGCAGCCTGTCGATCCTCGTGAACAACGCCGGCGGGGGGGGGCCCAAGCCCTTCGACATGCCGATGGACGATTTCCGCTGGGCCTACGAGCTCAACGTCTTCGCGCCGTTCCGGCTCACCCAGCTCGCCGTACCCCACATGGAGAAGGCCGGCGGCGGCGCGGTGCTGAACATCTCGTCCATGTCGGCCGAGAACAAGAACGTGCGCATGGCCTCCTACTCCTCGTCGAAGGCGGCGATCAGCCACCTGACGCGCAACATCGCCTTCGACCTCGGGCCGAAGAACATCCGCGTCAACGGCATCGCGCCGGGTGCGATCCGGACGGCGGCGCTGGCCACCGTGCTCACGCCGGAGGTCGAGCAGGCCATGCTCAAGCACACTCCGATCAAGCGCCTCGGCGAGCCCGAGGACATCGCGGGCGCCGCGCTCTACCTCTGTTCGCCCGCGGCGGAATGGGTCAGCGGCCAGATCCTGACCGTGTCCGGCGGCGGGGTGCAGGAGCTCGACTGACGTGGCGCCCGTCTCAGCGCATTGACCAAAACGGGGCCCAATCGGCCCATCCAAGATACAGGGAGACCCCCATGAGTTTCGACGCATTTGCCGATTTCCGCATGGACGGCCACAACGTCATCATCACCGGCGCCGCGCAGAACATCGGCGCGCAGATCGCCAAGACGATCTCTGCCGCTGGCGCGAAGGTCATGATCTGCGATCTGCAGGCCGAGAAGTCCGCCGACACGGCGTCGGACATCGCCAAGGAGACCGGCAACGAAGTCCATGGCATGGGCTGCGACGTGACCAAGGACGAGGACATCCAGGCCGTCGTGGACGCCGCCGCCAAGGCCTTCGGCGGCGTCTCCACCCTCATCAACAACGTCGGCTGGGGCGCGCGCCAGCCCGACCCGGCTGCGATCTCCAGGGAAGAGTTCCTGAAGTCCTACAACTTGAACACGGTCAGCGCCTACCGGATGAGCATGGCCTGCCTGCCCTACCTGGAGAAGGCCGAGAACGCCACGATCACCAATTCCGGCTCGTTCTCTTCGGCCGTGCCGGCTTACGACATCCTGCCGTATGGCACGGCGAAGGCGGCGCTCAACCAGATGATGGTGTCGCTGGCGCACATGCTGGCGGCCAAGGTGCGCGTCAACTCCGTCCTGATCGGGACGGTCATTACCCCGGGATACGCCGATGCCGGCGTCACGCCCGAGATGCAGGAGAAGCTGTCGCATCCCGACAACCTCGTCGGGCGGGCGGGCAAGATGGAGGACATCGCGAACGCGATGCTCTACCTCGCCTCGCCGGCGTCGAGCTGGGTCAGCGGCCAGATCATCAACGTCCACGGCGGCGGCCACGTCACGCGGCTGTTCGGCTAGCCCGCCGACAGGGCGCGTCCATGGGCACCGGGATCCGCACCGCACTCGCTTGCGCCGTCGCCCTGATGGGAGCGGGCTTCGCCTTGCCCGCCCTGGCGCAGGACGGGATTGCATCGGGTGCTGGGCAGTATGGCCCTTCGGTGCGGCCGGTCGGGCAGGCCGCCATCGGGCTGACGATCTCGCGCGTCGAGGTCGAGATCGTCACATCAAGCGGGGACCCGGCGCGGGATCAGGCCGCGCTGCAGGCCGCCCGCGCCGCGACGGGTGTCCTTCGGGGGCGAGCGTACAGGCCCGTCCTCGTCGAAACGGCGCTCGGGTTTCTCGTGTCGGACGGCATGGTACGTTCAGCAACCCACCGCACGGCCTATGAAGGTGCGCGCGGCGCGCTTGGGGTCGTGGTTTCGCTCGATATGTCGCCCGAGCCGCCGCCAGCCCCGGCCGAGGAAGAGCTGGGCTTTCCGATCATCCACAAGGACGATCGAAGCGAGCTTACCTTCATCCTGAACGCCGGCGCCGGTGTCTATTCCGACGTCAACCCGTGGTTCGGCCAGCCGGAGCTTTTCAACGAGTTCAGCCCGATTGCCGGGCGCCTGCCGGGCAGTGGGACCACCTGGGCCGAGGCCTATCTGGAGTTCGGCATCGGCGGCGCGACGCAGATCGGCGACAGCGACTATTACCTGTTCGGCGCAGCAAGCGGTCTTTTCAGCGTCTCGCGCGGTCAGGACATCTTCACCGACGACAACCGCAATTTCCTGCACCCCGACAAGGGCTATGTCGGCCTGCTGTACGCCAATCCCGAAACCGGGGATTCCGCGCAGCTTACCTTCGGGCGGCAGACCTGGACGCTCAACAACGGGTTCCTGATCTCGATGATCTCGGGCTCGTCGAACGCGGGCGAACGCGGGGCGACCTTTCTCGGCCCGCGCAACACCACCGATTTTTCCGCCGTGGCCACGGGTGAGTTCGGGCGCACCCGGTTTTCGCTGTTCTATATCGACCCCGACGAGTTGGAGAACCTCGAGTCCAACACGACCTTTGCGGGCGTCAATCTGGGCTATCAATTCACCGACGCCTTCACGATGGATGCAAGCCTCATCACCATCCCGACGTCGGACTCGACCTATCGCACGCCGGCCGGGGACACGCTGACGCGGGAAGGCACCCTGACCTGGGGCTTGCATGCGCTCTGGCGTCCGAAAAGCCCGGATCATTTCTGGGTTGAAGGCGAGGCATATACCCAGACGAACCCCAATTACGACATGCAGGCCCAGGCCTGGTACGGCACGGTGGGCTACATCTGGGACAGCCTGCCGTGGAGCCCCAGCATTTCCTACCGCTACGCCAGCTTTTCGGGCGACGACCCCGATACCGACAGGTTCGAGCGCTTCGACGGGCTGATGACGAACGGGTTCGGAAACTGGTTGCAGGGGATGTCCTTCGGCAAGGTCTATCGCAACGGCAACCTCAACACCCACCGCATCCAGGCCAACGTCTCGCCCCGCGAGGGCATGAACCTGACCTTCAGCTGGCACCAATTGCAAGCGGACGAGTTGAACAATCTCGGCGGCAATCCGGCGCTATCCCTGCTGACCTCGCGCGATATCGGCAACGAGTATACCGGCACCCTGCGCTGGGGCATCGACCGCAACCGTTACCTGCAGGTCGTGGCGTCGCATGCAATACCGGGACAGGCCCTGCGCAACATCGGGGCCGACAAACCATGGACCACCTTTCAAGCCAGCCTCTACGTCAGCTTCTAAGGCAACCACAACGTCCCGACCGTCGCCGCCGGCCCAAATATGAGCAGAGCACATGACAGACACGAGCCAACCGACCTTGACCCAGGCCCAGATCCTCAAGGGCGCTGCCATCAGCGGCGCGATCAATGCCGTGATCAACGGGGCGATCCAGTTCTTCCTGCTGCGGGGGTCGGGGCCGATGCCGCTGACCGTGGATTCCATCGGAACCGAGACGCACACCGTTCTCGGCTCATCCGTGCCGCTGGCCGTTTCGCTTGCGATGATCCTGACCGCGGTGGCGCACATGACGGTGAAGGTGCCCAGGAAACCCTTCGTGCCGACCACGCTGTGGCTGGTGATCAAGCACGGCCTCTTTGCCTTCGGCACGGTTGTGGCGCTGGCGGTGGTCTGGCAGCGGGTGATGGGCACCGTCGAGGTCGGGCTCGGCACGGCGGTTCTGTTGCTCTGGGTCGTCGCCGGGCTCGTTGCGGCCATCGTGAACTACATGACGATTTCCGCGATCGTGGAGAAACCGAAATGACCGAGGTTCCCTGGGGCCAGCTCTTCGGTCTTCTGTTCATGACGATGGGGCCGATCCGCGCCATCGCGGTCTTTTCCCGCGTTGGCACGGATGATGCCCAGCCCGAGGTTAGGTCGCTCGCCAATCGTTCTGCATTGCTGGTGGCCGGAGCGTTTCTCGTCGCGATCCTGATGGGCACCGGGGCGCTCGGCGCCTGGGGGATCAGCTTCCCCGTCTTGATCGGTGCGGGCGGCGTGGCCCTCTTCGCGCTTTCCCTGCAGACGCTGCTTGCGCCCCCGGCCTCGGGCGTCCCGCTGGACGCATCGAAGGTCGAAGCGGCGACTGTCGCCTTCCCCGGCCTGTTCCCGCCGATTGCCGTGGTGGTCTCGCTGATCTTTGCGGTGGCCTTTCCCGGCGTCGAGACCCATCTCACGATCATCGCGATGGGCCTTGGTCTGATCGCGCTGAACTGGCTTCTGATGCTGCGCTCCAAGGCGATCCTGCGCGCCATCGGGCCCGTGCCTCTGCAGCTCTTCGGCGCTGTCTTCGGCGTTCTTCAACTCGCATTGTCGCTCCAGTTCATCCACGACGCAGCCGCAATGTTGTGAAGCTGGATCGGGTGGCAGGAAATGAACGCGTCTGTCCGTTCGAGAAACGCGCGGGACGCCATCCATCGCGTCTTGAAACGGGAGCCCAACGCCGGGGCCGGCAGGTCGACGGCGTCGCGGTCGGTGCGTCATGAAGAGTGACGAAAAGGCGAGGCTCGAGCGCGCCCGTGACGCCCTGATCGCGTTGCGGATGCAGGCAGTGTCCCAGCCCGTTGTGTAGGAGGCCGCGCGCGGAGCCTGCGGCGTAGCGCGAGCCGCGCGGCCGTGTGTGACGCTGGCAGCCACCGTCGATCTTCGGAGATGGCGTGGATGCCGCTCTCCCCAGACGGCATCGCAATGTACCACACTTGCGGTGTTGAAACACAAGCTGAAGGAGAGGGCATCCATGAAAGAGCTTACCATCATCGGCGTCGATCTGGCAAAGAACGTGTTCCAGCTTCACGGGGCTGCGGCGGACGGGTCGGTCGCTTTCCGCAGATGTCAATCGGCATCCAATCGTGACCCCTTATCGGCGTCCAATATTGACCCCCTTGGAGCTGAGCTGGCCCGGCGCTGCGTAGTCCTCATGTAACGCAGCGCCGGGCCAGCT
>DNSZ01000137.1 GCA_003500165.1 Paracoccaceae bacterium
GGAAACATCTCGTACCAGGCCGAAAAGGCGGCGCGCTCGCGGTCCACCCAGACGGGAATGTCCGCGCTGCGGGTGATGGTGGCCCGGGGGCCGTTCGCGGCCATGAAGGCTGCGGTCTCGGCGGCCAGCAGCGTCGCGGTATCGCCGGCCCGGGCGGCCGCGATCAGCGCCGCCAGCAGCGTCGCGTCGCCCTGCGGCGCCTCGGTCTGTTCCAGGATTTGCCGGGCCTCCTGCAGTTCGACCGAGACATCCTGCCCGGCGGCGATCTTTTTGCCGGTGTCGCGCGCCCACCCCCCCCACAGGTCGCGCCAGGCAAGGATCGCATACTGCGCCGGGCCGTTCTGCGGGAAGACGACGCTGGCGCCCCAGCGATCATTGCCAAGCGGCGTCATCGGCACCAGCGCGCCGCCCGGCATTTCCACCGCGGCACCGAAGACCTCGTGCCCGTCGCCGAACAGATCGGCCTCGACCGGCGTCGCCCAGCCTTCGACGACCTTGGCGGCAAAGCGCCCGCCGTCGACGCAGGGGCTGATGGCCTCGATCACCATGCGATCGGCTGCCAGCCGTTCAAGGCTGGCCGATGGCTTGCCCTGGGGCGTCGTTGCCGCCATCCGCTTCTCCCTCTCTGTCGTCACAACGGGCTTGGCGCCGAAGCGTGGCGCAGTCCCGCGATAGGGTCGCGCGCGCGAACCGGTGGGACCGCCCGCATCAGGCGGAAGTTGAGCAAATGCTCATCGGGCACACCCAGAACGCGACCCTTTATCGCGCAAAAGCGACACCGCCGCAACCGGTCCGCGCTGCCAGTGGCGGTCCCATCCTTGTATCGGTTCATCGCCGCACTGGCATCGAGCGTGGCCCCGATCGCGAAAGAACTGGTGCGGCGGCGGGCGAAGGCAAAACCGAACGCCAACGGGCGATGGCGGGGGGCTGCCGCAGCAACGTGACAGGTGCCGGGCGGCATGCCCGCATTCCCGCGACCGGTCTTTGAGGGCAAAGCGCCGCGCACAGCGGCACGGGGTCAGAAAAACGCCTGCAGCCCGGTTTGCGCCCGGCCCAGGATCAGGGCGTGGACATCGTGCGTGCCCTCATAGGTGTTCACCGTCTCCAGGTTCGCCATGTGGCGCATCACCTGATAGTCTTCCTGGATGCCGTTGCCGCCATGCATGTCGCGGGCGGCGCGCGCGATCTCCAGCGCCGCGCCGCAATTGTTTCGCTTCATCAGGCTGATCGCCTCGGGCGCGGCGGTTCCCGCCTCCATCATCCGGCCGAGTTGCAGGGCGCCCTGCAGCCCCAGCGCGATCTGCGTCTGCATGTCGGCAAGCTTCTTCTGGTAAAGCTGGGTCTGGGCCAGGGGGCGGCCGAATTGCTGCCGGTCGAGCCCGTATTGCCGTGCCGCGTGCCAGCAGAACTCGGCCGCGCCCATCACCCCCCAGGCGATGCCATAGCGCGCCCGGTTGAGGCAGCCGAACGGCCCCTTCAGCCCTGCGACCCCCGGCAGCAACGCATCCGCGCCCACCCGCACGCCGTCCATCACGATCTCGCCGGAGATCGAGGCGCGCAAGCTCAGCTTGCCGCCGATCTTCGGTGCCGACAGGCCGGCCATGCCCTTTTCCAGCACGAAACCGCGGATCGCGCCGCCATGCGCCTTGGACTTCGCCCAGACGACGAAGATGTCGGCGATGGGGGCATTGGTGATCCACATCTTGGCGCCGCTGAGGATATAGCCGTCGCCATCGGGCTCGGCCCGGGTCTTCATGCCGCCCGGGTCCGAGCCGGCATCGGGCTCGGTCAGGCCGAAGCAGCCGATCAGCGCGCCCCGGGCCAGCTCGGGCAGGTATTTTCGCCGCTGTGCCTCGGAGCCGTAGGCGAGGATCGGATACATCACCAGGCTCGACTGCACCGACATCATCGACCGATAGCCCGAATCGACCCGCTCGATCTCGCGCGCCACCAGCCCATAGGTGACATAGCCCGCGCCCAGCCCGCCATATTCCTCGGGCACGGTGATGCCGAGGAGCCCCATCTCCCCCATCTCGGGAAAGATCGCGGGGTCGGTTGCCTCGTCCCGCCAGGCCGCAATCGCCCGCGGTGCGAGCCTTTCCTGCGCATAGGCCCGCGCGGCGTCGCGCATCATGCGCTCGTCTTCGGACAGCTGGTCGTGCAGGCGCAGCGGATCGGCCCAGTCGAAGGCGGCAAGCGCGGGCGCATCCTTGTCGATCTGATCCCTGGGCATGGCGGGCCTCCTTTGCGTGTGCCGGTGATAGGGTGGGGGCATGCCCTGCACAAGGGCGGGGCAGGCCATGCCGGGCGCCCGGGCCCGCGCCCCGCGGCCGGTCAGCTTCGGAATATCCGGGTTGCGAGTGTTTCGTGCCGCATCGCCGCGATATCGGCCAGGAAGGCGGTGGACGACAAGGCGTCCAGATCGCCGTCGCGGCTGGCTTCCGCCATTTCGGCGCAAACGGGCGTCAGGCGGTGGATGATGCGCTGGCCCTCGGTCTGGCCGACCGGCAGCGCCCGCATGCCCGCGCCCACCAGATTGGCCGTGAAGGCCTGCAGGTACAGTTGCGCCGTCCGGTCCGGCGGCAGGTCCCTGAGCCGCGCCGCCCTTCCCACCGCGACCGGATAGGTCAGCCGGGGCAGGGCGGTGCCCCAGATGGCATTGGTCGCCTCGGCAAACGCCGCGCCCTGCAGATCGGTTTCCATCAGGCGCTCGGCAGAGGGCTGGAAGGCGCGGTTGAGCGCGTCGATTTCGGACAGCGTTTCGGTGTTTTTGGCCCGGCAGGCGGCGGCCAGAAACAGCGCATCCGCCCGCCCCGCGCCGTGCCGCAGGATGTCCGTCAGCCAGTCCTGCAGGTCACCCGGCCCGGCGATCCGGCCTGCCGCAATCGCCGTCTCCAGCCCATGCGAATAGGCGAATGCGCCCACCGGATAGGCGGGCGAGAACCATTGCGCGAGGATCAGGACCGGATCAGTGGCTGTGGCCATGNNCCGGTGATCTCCAGCAGCGGTTCGGGGGCGGCCACGATCCCGATCAGCCGCCCGTCGTTGAGTTCCAGCGCATCGCCATGGTCGAGCGATGTGGTCTGCGGCAGGTCGACCAGAAACCGCTCGCCGGTGTCGGTGGTCAGCACCTTGCGGCGCAGGAAACGGCCGTCATAGGGGAGGGAGACGCAGGCCATCGCCGCGCTCGCCGCATCGGGGCGGCGCTGCCGCGCCACGGGGAGGGATGATGTCATAGCGTCTCCGTTGCCTTCCGTGAGGGCGCACCCGCCCATTGGGCGCGGCGGCTGCGGTCCGTGCCGGCCGCGCGCGTCCGGGATCGCATTCCGGGGCCGGACGAGCGCCAGACCGGGGGATGGCGCCCCGCCATCGCCGCTGCGCGGTTTATGCTTGCCAGGGTCATCGAACAGGGCCGCCTGGCGCGCCGGCAGCCAAAGCGCCAGCCCGCCGGGCCGGTCTGGCGCTCGCACGGGCACGCTTCGCGTGCTGTTCCGTGCGGGCGAGCCGCCCCGAGGCCGGTCGGCAGGTGGGCATGCACGGTCATCTGAATGCCCCACGGTTCTTGGGCGGGCCGCGACCGCCCCCGGGCTGGGGCGGTCGCGGCCGATGCTGGTCGCATCGGCCGGGGGACAGTCCGACGCGCGTCAAAACAGGAAATACCTTTGCGCCATCGGCAGCACCTCGGCCGGCGCGCAGGTCAGCAATTCGCCATCCGCGCGCACCTCATAGGTCTCGGGGTTCATTTCTACGTTTGGCAGGACGTCGTTCAGGATCAGGTACCTTTTTAAGATGCCGATAGCAGATATGGATATCTCTGAGCTTCAATACCGATACCTGCTTTCTTTGATTTTACCGCGTTGCAAGCATTTCTAGATCATTCCTGATACTGCTGCCAAAATTTAAGACGACGTTCGACTGACATGCTTGTGCCATCAGCCTCTTACTGAGCAAGAGCGCAATATTCACATCACTCCAACAGACTTCTCGCTTCTTCAGCCTCGCAGCGCGCATAGCGCGCTGCTTCTTCAGCGAATTCTGCGGCATCGTTAGCAAAATCAATCGCATCGTTTACGTATTTGTTCAGATTTCCTATATAGTTGTTTACGGCTGCAATGAATCTATCGATCTCCCAGCTATCGCAGGTGTGCCTTCCAGTAAAAGAATATCCCGACAAGCAAAATGGAACCGTTGGTTTTTGATATGTCGAAGGAGGGGCAGGTGCATGGGAAAACGTCAGTGGTTCTGTGCAGTATGCCAAAGCGCTAGAGGCAAACAGGGAAGTGAGCGCGATGATTGCAAGAAATAGCGGCAATTTCATTTTGGCTCCTCATTCTCAAAACAGGAAATACCGCTGCGCCATGGGCAACACCTCGGCCGGCTGGCAGGTCAGCAATTCGCCATCCGCGCGCACCTCATAGGTCTCCGGGTTCACCTCGACATGCGGGGTGGCGTCGTTCAGGACCAGATCCTTCTTGCCGATACTGCGCGTGCCCGAAACCGCCAGCGTGTCCTTGGCGAGCCCCAGCGCCGCGCCCACCCCCGCATCCTGGGCGGCGGCCGACACAAACGTCACCGCCGAGCGTTCCACCGACCGGCCAAAGGCGCCGAACATCGGCCGCGAATAGACCGGCTGCGGCGTGGGTATGGACGCATTCGGATCGCCCATCTGGGCCATCGCGATGGTGCCCCCGATCAGCACCATCTCGGGCTTCACCCCGAAAAAGGCCGGGTTCCACAGCACCAGATCGGCGCGCTTGCCTTCCTCCACCGAGCCGATCTCATGCGCGATGCCATGCGCAATCGCCGGGTTGATGGTGTATTTCGCCACATAACGGCGGACCCGGAAATTGTCGTTGTCGCCGGTTTCCGCGGCCAGCCGCCCGCGCTGTTTCTTCATCTTGTCGGCGGTCTGCCAGGTGCGGATGATCACCTCGCCCACGCGGCCCATCGCCTGGCTGTCCGACGCGATGATGCTGAACGCGCCCATATCGTGCAGGATATCCTCGGCCGCGATGGTCTCGCGCCGGATGCGGCTTTCGGCAAAGGCCACATCCTCGGGGATCGACTTGTCGAGGTGATGGCAGACCATCAGCATGTCGAGATGCTCTTCGAGCGTGTTGACGGTAAAGGGCCGCGTCGGGTTGGTCGAGGACGGCAGCACATGCGCCTCGCCGCAGATCTTGATGATGTCGGGGGCATGGCCGCCGCCCGCGCCCTCGGTGTGGAAGGCATGGATCGTGCGGCCCTTCATCGCCTTGACCGTGTTTTCGACAAAGCCGGATTCGTTCAGCGTGTCGGTGTGGATCATCACCTGCACGTCCCAGGCATCGGCCACCGACAGGCAGCAATCGATGGCGCCGGGCGTCGTCCCCCAATCCTCGTGCAGCTTCAGCGCGCAGGCCCCGGCGAGGATCTGTTCCTCCAGCGCCTTCGCCAGGCTCGCATTGCCCTTGCCGGCAAAGGCGAGGTTCATCGGAAACGCATCGGCGGCCTGCAGCATCCGCCCGATATGCCAGGCGCCCGGCGTGCAGGTGGTCGCCAGCGTGCCATGGGCAGGCCCCGTGCCGCCGCCCAGCATGGTGGTCAGGCCCGAATGCAGCGCATCCTCGATCTGCTGCGGGCAGATGAAATGGATATGGCTGTCGAAGCCCCCTGCGGTCAGGATCCTGCCCTCCCCCGCGATCGCCTCGGTCCCCGGGCCGATGACGATGTCGACACCGGGCTGGGTATCGGGGTTGCCGGCCTTGCCGATTTTCGCAATCCGCCCGTCGCGCAAGCCCACATCGGCCTTATAGATGCCGGTATGGTCAAGGATCATCGCATTGGTGATGACCGTGTCCACCGCCCCGTCGGCCCGCGCCGCCTGGGATTGGCCCATGCCGTCGCGGATCACCTTGCCGCCGCCGAACTTCACCTCCTCGCCATAGGTGGTCAGGTCGCGTTCGACCTCGATGATCAGATCGGTGTCCGCCAGGCGAACCCTGTCCCCGGTGGTGGGACCGAACATGGCGGCATAGTCGGCGCGTTGGATGGTGGCGGGCATGGGCGAACCTCAGCTCAGCAGGGTGAAGCCGGCATGGCGCGCGGCCTTTCGGTCTTGGGTCAGGGTCGTTGTGCAGCCGGCATCGGCATTTCCGTGCAGGATCAGACAATCGGCGAAGTCGGCGCTGCCGGTCCGGAAATCGTCAAGCGCGACTTGCACGATCTGCGCGCGGTCGACGACAAAGCCCTTGAGGGCAAGCAGCCCCGCCAGGGCCTGTGCGATCCGGTCGCGCCCGGCGTCAAACCGGCGCGCCATCACCCAGGCGAATTCGGCCAGCACCACCGGGGACAGGTAATAGGGCGGCGGGGCGGGCAGGATCGGCTCCTCCTCGCTGAACAGCAGGGAAAGCACCACATTGGTGTCAAGCCCGGTCACCGGGTCTGCCCCCCGTCCTGCGGCCGCCGGCCGGTCAGCGCATCCGCCCGGGCGGCCCGCGCCTCGTCGACGGCGGCCACCGCTTCGCCCGGTGACAGACGGGGCAGATCGCTGACCATGCCGCGCAATTCGGCCAATGACAGCGTCACCTTTTCGACCGTCACCGCGCCGCTGTCGTCGACGGTGAAGCACAGCCGGTCCCCGGCTTCGGCGCCGAGCCTCGCCCGCACCTCGGCGGGAATGGTGACCTGACCCTTCGATGTGACCTTGGCGAGATAGGACATGGGGTTTCCCGGGTGCTTCCTTACATTCTGTCAAGGTAAGGAATGGCAGTGTATGATGCAAGCGTCCCGGTCCTTACTGGCGTATGCGCAGCCCCGGGCGGGCGCCGGTCTTGCGTCTTGCGTGCCGACAGGGATCACAACGCCCCCATCACCGCCTGGTTGAAGCCGAACACCCGGCGCGCGCCCCCGATGGGGATCAGCTGCACCTCGCGCCGCTGGCCGGGTTCGAACCGCACCGCGGTGCCCGCGGCGATATCGAGCCGCATGCCATGGGCGGCGGCCCGGTCGAAGTCGAGCGCGCTGTTCGTTTCGGCAAAGTGGTAATGGCTGCCCACCTGCACCGGCCGGTCGCCGGTATTGGCGACCATCAGCGTGATCGCCTCCCGCCCCGCATTGAGCGTCAGCGTGCCCTCGGCGGGAAAGATCTCTCCGGGGATCATTTGCGGCTGCGGAGCAACGCGGCCGCCCCGCCCCCCAACGCCAGCGCCGCCAGCACAAGCCAGACCGCGTCGATCCCGTGCGGGTGCAGATGCACCCCGTCATGGGCCAGCGCGGGTGTGGCCAGGACGGTCATCATCGCAGCAAAACGCTTCATCCTTCGTCTCCCTACCGGATCGGTTGATGGACGGTCACCAGCTTGGTGCCGTCGGGAAAGGTCGCCTCGACCTGAACCTCGTGGATCATCTCGGCCACGCCCTCCATGCATTGCTCGCGGGTCACCACATGGGCGCCGGCCTCCATCATGTCGGCAACGCTGCGCCCGTCGCGGGCGCCTTCGACGACGGCATCGGTGATCAGCGCGATCGCCTCGGGGTGGTTGAGCTTCACCCCCCGGGCGAGCCGCCTGCGCGCCACTTCGGCGGCCATGGCCACCAGCAGCTTGTCCTTTTCGCGTGGGGTCAGGTTCATCCTACAGGCTCCAGGGTCGGGGCAGGTCCGTGCCCGTCAGCGCCATCAATGCCGGGACAAGGCTCTGCCGCAAGACAAATCCATCCGTGGCAAGCAGCCGGGCGACAAGCAGATCGTCACCGATCAGGCTGGCGCCGGCGGTTTCGGGCAGGCGCTTGCGCAGGCCCGCCAGCAGCGCCGGCGCATCGGGCGCCACATGGACGATCAGCGCCATCGCGCCCGCCCCGGCGGCCACGGCCGGCCGGCCGAGTTGCCCGGCGATGTCGCCCGCCAGCACGGTCCGGTCGATGAACAGCGGCGCGCCGTCGCGACAAACCGCGATCCGGTCGGTGAAGGCGGCGCCGCGCAGCGTCTCCCCCATGGCCGCCCGCCCGAACAGGACCGGTTCGACCAGCGTCAGGCGCCCGCCCGCGTCGAGATCGGCGCTGAGCGCGCGGTCGATCGCGCAGCCGTCGAACAGGATCGTCTCTTGCGGCAACCACAGCAGATGGGCGCCCGCACCCACCCGCAGCCGGGC
>DNSZ01000203.1:0-18918 GCA_003500165.1 Paracoccaceae bacterium
GTGCGGTGGGTGACCAGCACCATCCGGTCGCTGGCGGACCTAGTGACGAACCCGAAATGGCGGCCGGTGCGCATCCCGGCCGGTGCGCTGGGGCACAAGCAACCGGCGACGGACCTTTACGTCTCGCGCCAGCACCGGATGCTGATCAACGGGGAAAAGGCCATGCGCCGCTATGGCTGCGCCCGCAAATTTTTGCCCGCAAAGGATTTGATCGGCTGGCGGGGGATCGAATTGTGCCCGCCCAAAGCGGTGACCTATCACCACATCGCGCTCGATCCTTATGCCATGCTGGTCGCCAATGGCACCCCGGCCGAAAGCTTCTGGCCCGGGCCCGAGGCGCTGAAGACGCTGACCCCGGCCCGGCAGATCGCGCTGACCGCGGCCTGCCCGGGGCTGATGGCCCAAGCCCGCGCTATTCTGCAGCCTGCCTTGGCGGCGCCTCCGCCAGAATCTCGGGCGGTTTTGTCGGGTCCTTGGGGTTCGGATAGACAAGCCCGGCCGAGATCACCAGCTTCGCCGCATCCTCGACACTCATGTCGAGCAGGATCACATCCTTGCGCGGGATGAACAGCAGAAAGCCCGAGGTGGGGTTCGGCGTGGTCGGCAGGAACACCGACCAGGGCTGATCCGCGTCTTCGATCCGCGCGTCGATCTCGCCCTTCGCGGCGCGCGAGACGAAGGCGATGGCCCAGATGCCGCGGCGCGGATATTCCACCAGGCAGGCCTTTTCGAACTTCGATTCCTTCTGGCTCAGCACCGTTTCGGCGATCTGCTTGAAGCCGTTATAGATCGAGCGGATGACCGGCAGGCGGTCGACCACCCGTTCCGACCAGTGGATCAGCGAGCGCCCGATCAGACCCTTGGCGGCCCAGCCGACAAGCACGGTGAAGATCAGGAAGATCATCACGCCATAGCCGCGGATGTCGAAGCCCAGATAGGTCGATGGCTGATAGGCCCGCGGCACCAGCGGCAGCACCCGCCCGTCGATCACCCCCGCGGTCCACCAGATGAGGTAAAGCGTCAGCGAAATCGGCGCGATCACGATCAGACCGGTCAGAAAGCTGTTGCGCAGATTGCCCCACAGCCCCGGTCTGCGCCGGTGCGTGTGCCCGTCATGGCCATGTGCTTCGTGGCCCTGATCGTGGCGCGGGCCGTGATCGCGGTCGCGGTGTTTCATGGCGCCTAGTTAGGCATCGGCGCCGCGCATGACAATGCGCAGGCGCGCGCCCTGCGGCGTTTCAGAACGGCCTGCACAATTCGGCGGCGATCCTGGTGGCCAGACGGGCATTGTCGACGATCAGCGCCCGGTTCGCGTCCAGCGTCCGCCCCTCGGTCAGCGCCGCCAGCCGGGCCAGCAGCCAGGGCGTCACGGCCTTGCCGGTGACGCCCTCGGCCACCGCCTCGGCCTGGGCCTGGGCGATCAGCGGGGCCAGCCTTGCCGCGGGCACCTCGTGTTCGGCCGGAACCGGGTTTGCCACCAGCAGACCGCCGCCGCCGATGGCGCCGTGGGTGCGCAGGATGGCGGCGATTTCCGCCGGGCTGTCGGCCCGCAGCGGCGCGCGCAGCCCCGACTCGCGCGACCAGAAGGCGGGAAAGACGTCGGTGCCGTGGCCGATGACCGGCACGCCGAGCGTTTCCAGCAATTCGAGCGTTTTCGGCAGATCGAGGATCGCCTTGGCGCCCGCCGCGACCACGGCAACCGGCGTGCGCGCCAATTCGTGCAGATCGGCCGAAATGTCGAAACTTGTCTCGGCGCCGGCATGGACGCCGCCGATGCCGCCGGTGGCAAAGACCTCGATGCCGGCGGCATGGGCTGCCACCATGGTGGCGGCGACCGTGGTCGCGCCGGTCCGCCCGGTCGCCAGGTAGGCGGCCAAATCCGCGCGCGACAGCTTGGCCACGCCGACGCCGTCGCGCGCCAGGCTTTCGACCCGCTCGGCCGGCAGACCGATGCGCAGGAACCCGCCTTCGACAAGCACCGTGGCGGGCACGCCGCCAACGCCGCGCACCGCATCGGAGGCGGCCCGTGCGGTTTCCAGATTTCCCGGCCAGGGCATGCCATGGGTGATCAGCGTCGATTCGAGCGCAACCACCGGTCGGTTGGCGGCAAAGGCGCGCCGCACCTCGGGCAGGATATCGAGCGGCAGCTTCACTGGGCCGCCGCCACGAAGCCGGCGCTTTGCGCCAGCGCATGGGCCAGCGCCTCGCCGGGGGTGGCGCCCTGCAGGGTTGCAGCGACATGCGCGGCGATGAAGCAATCGCCCGCCCCGGTGACGCGGCGCACGGCGACCGCCCGGGGCGCCAATGTGGCAAGGCTGTCGCGGCTGGCATCGGCGGCGGGGCGAGGCCCGTCGGTGATTACGGCGCGCACGAACCCCATCGCGCACAGCGCCCGCGCCGCGGTGGTGCTGTCATCGGGCGCGGTGCCGGTCACCGCGCGGGCCTCGGCCAGATTGCCGTAGATCGTCAGCCGCGGATGGCCCAGCAGACCGCGCAGCCGCGCCGCCTTGGCCGGCGAGGCAGGGACCAGACGAACATCTCCCGCGGCACCCGCTTCGGTCCGCAGCAGCCGGCCCAGGATCCCTGCCGGCAGGTTGCCGTCGGCAATCAGCGGGCCGCGCCATCCGGCAAGCCCGCCGCCGCTTTCCAGCGGGGCGAGCACGGCGCCTGCCGCGGCTTCGAGCGTTGCGGCATCGGATATCGCGGCGACCAGCCCATCGGGGTCTTCGATCGCGACATAGCGGTCGGTCGCCCGGCCCGGCATCCGGCAGACATGCGCGACATCGACCCCGGCGGTCGCCGCGGCATCGAGCAAGGCGTCACCGTCGGCATCGCCCCCGACCGCACAAAGAAGCCCCGGTCGCAGGCCAGCGCCGGCCAGGCTGAGCGCAATGTTGAGTGCGACGCCGCCGGGGCTGCGGGCCACATCGCCCGGCACGTCGCCGCCTGCGGCGATGCGCCAGGGGCTGCGGCCGATCACGTCCCAATGGGCCGCGCCGACGCAAAGAATGTCGCATGGGCTGGACATCGCGATCGGATCGTCCCCGATCCGGCCGCCCGGCGCAAGACGGATTGCCTGCCATGACATGTCGTGTCAGGTGACCGATATGGCACATGTTGGCACGGATACCGGCTTTGCCGGGCTGCCGCGCGGGACCCAGGCGTTCCTGCGCGATCTCGAAGCGCGTAACGACCGCGGCTGGTTCGAAGCCAATCGGGCGCGCTACGAAACCGACTGGCTGGCGCCGGCCAGGGCGCTGATCGCCGCGCTGGCGACGCCCTGCGCGGTGCTGGAGCCGCCGCTTCGGGCCGAGCCAAAGATCAACGGCTCGATCCGGCGGCTGCAGCGCGATGTCCGCTTTTCGCCCGACAAGCGGCCGTTCAATGCGCGCCTGCACCTGGTGCTGGCGGCCGGCGCATCCTTCTCGCGCGGCATGGCGGTCCATCTGTCGATCGGGCCCGAGAGCTTTGATTACGGCGCGGGGGTGTGGGAGTTGCCGCCCGACGCGCTGGAGGCGTTTCGCCGCCGCTTGGCCGAGCCTGCCGGGCGGGCGGCGTTCGAGGAAACACTCGCCGCCGCGGCCGAGGTCGGCTGCACGCTGGCGCCGCCGAAGCTGAAACGGGTGCCAAAGGGCTTTGCGGCTGCACCCGAATGGGATCATCTGATCCGGCGCAAGGGCGTCGTGGTGCGCAGGGCCGAACCGCTGCCGCCGCCGGATTGGCTGTTCGAGCCGGCCTGCGTTGCCGAAATGACTCACATCGTCGGTCGGTTGCACCCGGTTCTGCGCTTCCTCGCGGGGTAATGCCCGCAGGGGCTTGCGCGCCGCGAATCGCCGCGCTATCCCCCGCGCCACATCACAGGCGAGGTTGGGTCCGGGATTGGTCTGTCCCCGGATCCGCCGGTTGGGTCAAGCTGCTCTGTCCCTCGCCGAGGAAGAAACCGGAAAGGAACTGACATGGCGCTTCCTGAATTCTCGTTGCGCCAGCTTCTTGAGGCTGGCGTTCATTTCGGTCACCAGACCCATCGCTGGGATCCGCGCATGGGGCCGTTCATTTATGGCGAGCGGAACGGCATCCACATCATCGATCTGACGCAGACCCTGCCGATGCTCGACGGGGCGCTGCAGGTGGTGCGCGAGACGGTCGCGCGGGGCGGCCGCATCCTGTTCGTCGGGACCAAGCGCCAGGCCCAGGCGGCGGTGGCCGATGCGGCCGAAAAGGCGGCCCAGTACTACATGAACCATCGCTGGCTCGGCGGCACGCTGACCAACTGGCANNAAGCTGCAGGCCAGCCTGGGCGGCATCCGCGAGATGGGCGGTCTGCCCGACCTGCTGTTCGTGATCGACGTCAAGAAAGAGGCGCTGGCGGTGGCCGAGGCGAACAAGCTGGGCATCCCGGTGATCGCCGTCGTCGACACCAATTGTTCGCCCCAGGGGATCGACTACATCATCCCGGGCAATGACGACGCGGCCCGCGCCATCGCGCTCTATTGCGATCTGGCGGCGCGCGCGGCGATCGACGGGATGACCGCGCAGCTTGGCGCGGCGGGTGTCGATGTCGGCGAGCTTGAGACCGCCGAAGAGAGCCTGCCCGAAGACGCGGCCGGCGAAACCGAAGAACAACCGGTGGCCGCCTCCGCCTGAGCGGGCGCGGCGCTTTGCACGCGAACACGCGGCCCGGGTTTTGCGCGGGCCGCGGATTTGTCTTTTGTAGAGCATGATGGAAATCCCCAAGGAGGCGACGATGGCAATCAGCGCGGCGATGGTGAAGGCACTGCGCGAAATGAGCGGCGCTGGCATGATGGATGCCAAGAAGGCGCTGACCGAAACCGGTGGCGATATGGAGGCCGCGGCCGACTGGCTGCGCACCAAGGGCCTGGCCAAAGCGGCCAAGAAATCGGGCCGCACCGCCGCCGAGGGTCTGGTCGGCGTCGCCGTGGCCGATGGCGTCGGGGTCGCGGTCGAGATCAATTCCGAGACCGATTTCGTCGCCAAGAACGCCGAATTCCAGGCGATGGTCGGGGCGATCACCGAGGCCGCGCTCGACTGCGACGATATCGCCGCGCTGGGTGCTGCCGATATGGGCGGCAAGACGGTCGCGCAGACGATCACCGACAAGATCGCAAAGATCGGCGAGAACATGACCTTGCGCCGGTTCGCGCGGCTCACCGGCGACAGCGTGGCGAGCTATGTGCACAATGCCGCCGCGCCCGGCATGGGCAAGATCGGCGTGCTGGTCGCGCTGACCGGCGCGGATACCGGCATCGGTCGCCAGATCGCCATGCATGTCGCCGCAGCCAGCCCGGTCGCGCTTTCCGAGGATGATATCGACCCCGCCCTGGTCGAGCGGGAAAAGGCGGTGCTGGCCGAGCAGGCCCGCGAATCGGGCAAGCCCGAAGCGGTGATCGAAAAGATGATCGCCGGGCGGATGAACAAGTTCTACGAGGAAGTCACCCTGCTGAAGCAGACATTCGTCGTGGACCCCGATCTGTCGGTGGCCGAGGCGGCCAAGGCGGCCGGCGTCACGATCACCGGCTTTGTCCGGCTGGAAGTGGGCGAGGGGATCGAAAAGGAAGAAGGCGATTTCGCCGCCGAGGTGGCCAAGGTCGCCGCCGGCTGACCGGGTCGCAGACAGCGTCGCCCGGCAAGGCCCCGGCCCCGCGGCCGGGGCCTTGTCTTGCGGGCCGGGGACGCGGCGCTTGATCCTGCCTGCCTTGGGCCACATATCTGGTGGGAACAGAGGGGGTGCCGGGGTTGCCGATGTCGGGACCCATGCCGCCCGCCATCAGCCAGGGATATCTCATGACCGCTTCCTCCAACGATACGTTTCCGGTTCTGCCGCTGCGCGATATCGTCGTCTTTCCGCATATGATCGTGCCGCTCTTCGTCGGCCGCGCCATGTCGGTGCGCGCGCTCGAAGAGGTGATGAAGGACAATCGCGAGATCCTTCTGGCCAGCCAGAAGGACCCGTCGGCGGACACGCCCGGGACCGACGACATCTATCGCACCGGGGTTCTGGCCGCGGTGCTGCAACTGCTGAAACTGCCCGACGGCACGGTCAAGGTGCTGGTCGAAGGCAAGGAGCGGGTGCGCATTTCCGGCTTCGTGGACAATCCCGCGTTCTTCGAGGCGCGCGCCGAAAAACTGCCCGAAAGTCTGGGCGACGAGGCTGCCGTCGCGGCGCTGTTGCGCTCGGTCGCCGGGGAGTTCGAGCGCTATGCGAAGCTCAAGAAGAACGTGCCCGAAGAGGCGCTGTCGGTGGTGGCCGACACCTCGGAGCCGGGCAAGCTGGCCGATATGGTGGCGGGCCATCTTTCGGTCGAGATCGCGCGCAAGCAGGAGCTGCTGGAGACGCTGCCGGTGTCCGAGCGGCTGGAGGCGGTCTATGCGCTGATGCAGTCCGAATTGTCGGTCCTGCAGGTCGAGAAGAAGATCAAGAGCCGGGTCAAGAGCCAGATGGAGCGGACCCAGCGCGAATACTACCTCAACGAACAGATGAAGGCGATCCAGCGCGAGCTGGGCGATTCCGAAGACAGCCAGAACGAGATCGGCGAGCTGGAGCAGCGGATCGCCGCCACCAGACTGTCGAAAGAGGCGCGCGAGCGGGCCGAGGCCGAGCTGAAGAAGCTGCGCAACATGTCGCCGATGTCGGCCGAGGCCACGGTGGTGCGCAACTATCTCGAATGGATGCTGTCGATCCCGTGGGGGGTGAAGAGCCGCGTGAAGAAGGATCTCGGCCGCGCCGAGAAGATCCTCGACGACGATCATTACGGGCTGGAAAAGGTCAAGGAACGGATCGTCGAATATCTTGCCGTGCAGCAACGCTCGAAAAAGCTGAAGGGCCCGATCCTGTGCCTCGTCGGCCCGCCGGGCGTGGGCAAGACCTCGCTCGGCCGGTCGGTGGCGCGGGCGACGGGGCGCGAGTTCATCCGCATCAGCCTGGGTGGCGTGCGCGACGAGGCCGAGATCCGTGGCCACCGGCGCACCTATATCGGCTCGATGCCCGGCAAGATCATCCAGGGGATGAAGAAGGCCAAGACGACGAACCCGCTGATCCTGCTCGACGAGATCGACAAGATGGGGCAGGATTTCCGGGGCGATCCGGCGTCGGCCATGCTCGAGGTGCTGGACCCCGAGCAGAACGCGACCTTTTCGGACCACTACCTCGAGGTCGAATACGACCTGTCGAACGTGATGTTCCTGACCACGGCGAATTCCTACAACATGCCTTCGCCGCTTCTCGACCGGATGGAGATCATCCCGCTTGCGGGCTATACCGAAGACGAGAAAAAAGAGATCGCGCGCCAGCACCTGATCCCCAAACAGCTCAAGGGGCACGGGCTGAAGAAGGGCGAATTCAGCCTGACCGATGCCGCGCTGACCCAGGTCATCCGGACCTATACCCGCGAAGCGGGGGTGCGGAACCTCGAGCGCGAGATCGCCAAGCTTGCGCGCAAGGCGGTGACCGAGATCGTCCGCGGCAGGACCGACACGGTCGAAGCGACGCCCGAAAAGCTGGAGGATTTCCTGGGCGTGCCGCGATTCCGCTATGGCCTGGCCGAGCAGGAGGATCAGATCGGCGTCGTGACCGGCCTGGCCTGGACAAGCGTGGGCGGCGACCTGCTGTCGATCGAGGCGCTGCGGCTGCCCGGCAAGGGGCGGATGAAGACCACCGGGACACTGGGCGACGTGATGAAGGAATCGATCGATGCGGCCTCAAGCTATGTCCGCGCGATCGCGCCCCAGATCGGCGTGAAACCGCCCCGGTTCGAGACGCTCGACATCCATGTCCACGTCCCCGAGGGCGCGACGCCCAAGGACGGGCCGTCGGCCGGCATCGCCATGGTCACCTCGATCGTGTCGGTGCTGACCCAGATTCCTGTGCGAAAGGACATCGCCATGACCGGCGAGGTGACGCTGCGCGGCAATGTCCTGCAGATCGGCGGGCTGAAGGAGAAGCTTCTGGCCGCTCTCAGGGGCGGCATCACCACGGTGCTGATCCCGGCCGAGAACGAAAAGGACCTGCGCGAGATCCCCGACAATGTGAAAGAGGGGCTGACCATCATCCCGGTGTCGAATGTGCGCGAGGTGCTGGAACACGCCCTTATGCGCCAGCCCGAGCCGATCGATTGGGACGAAGCGGCCGAGGAGGCCGCAGCAGCAGCCGCGGCGGCCACGGCGCCAGCCGCCCCGGGCGAGGCGCGCGCGCACTGATACCAGGGCGCGGGAGGCGGACCGGCGCAATGCGTCAAACTCATTGCGCCTTGGTATTGTCGCGCCTTGGCGGGACAACCGGCCCGGGTGGCGGGTGTTGCGCCTGCCCCCGGTTGACCTATGCTGCCCCCGGGCTGGCGCACACCGGGTCCGGGGGACACCGCCATGGATCGTCACAGCACGGAACCGCCGGTTCGGCCGGCCCGGACCAGCGTCCGGCTTGGCAGCCTCAGCAGCATCCTGCTGCATTTCCTGGGCGATCCGGCGTTTTCCAGCGCGATCAGCGAAATCGCGACCTTCGACATCCTGCGCACCAATGCCGAGCAACTCACCCGGCTGGGGCGTGACCATGCGCTGGTGTTCGATGAGGCGTCGTTCAACCGCGGTCACGATCAGCTGGCGCTGGCCACGATCGACGGGCCGCTGATCCTGCTTGCCGATCTTGCATCAAGGCCACAGGTGCGCCGGTTCTTTCTGATCGGCGGCTCGGCCGTGGTGCCGACCAGCGCGCCGAAGGAGGTGTTCACCAACGCCCTGCGCCTGGCGCTGTCGGGCGAGGTCTATGCCCCGCCGGCGCTGTGGTATCCGTCCTTGTTGCGCAGCGGACCGATCAATGACGCTGCCGATCAGCTGCAAAACCGGATCGCTTTGACCGAGCGCGAGGCCGATGTGCTGGCCGAGCTTGGCGATGGCAAGAACAACAAGCTGATCGCGCACAGCCTTGGCATCGCCGAACCGACCGTGAAGATGCATCTGTCGAGCATCTCGCGCAAGCTCGGCGCCAGCAACCGGACCCAGATTCTGGCCCGCGCGCTGGCGATGGGGCTGCTCAGGGCGGGGTAGGGCAGCAGCCCTTGCCGCGCGTAGTGGCGTTCGTGCGGCGCCTGGCGATCATTCCCATTCGATCGTCCCGGGCGGTTTCGAGGTGATGTCCCAGGTTACCCGGTTGATGCCCCGGACCTCGCCCACGATCCGGTTTGCGGTCTCGCGCAGGAAGTCGTGGGTGAACGGATAGACGTCCGCCGTCATCCCGTCGACGCTGGTGACCGCGCGCAACGCGCAGGCATAGTCATAGCTGCGCCCGTCGCCCATCACGCCGACGCTTTTCACCGGCAGGAGCGCGACAAAGGCCTGCCAGATGTCGTCATACAGGCCATGGCGGCGGATCTGGTCGATGAACACCGCATCGGCGGCCCGCAGGATCGCCAGCTTTTCCGGCGTGACCTCGCCCGGGCAGCGGATCGCCAGGCCGGGGCCGGGAAACGGATGGCGGCCGACAAAGTGCTCCGGCAGGCCCAGTTCACGGCCAAGCGCGCGCACCTCGTCCTTGAAAAGCGCGCGCAGGGGTTCGACCAGCGCCATGTTCATCCGTTCGGGCAGGCCGCCCACATTGTGGTGCGACTTGATCGTCACCGACGGCCCGCCCGAGGCCGAGACCGATTCGATCACATCGGGGTAGAGCGTGCCCTGGGCCAGAAACGCCGCGCCGCCGATTGTCCCGGCCTGTTCCTCGAACACCTCGACAAAGAGCCGCCCGATGGTCTTGCGCTTCGCCTCGGGCTCGGTGACGCCGTCGAGCGCGGCCAGAAAGCGTGCGCTTTCATCGGCATGGATCAGCGGGATGTTGTAGTGGTCGCGGAACAGCCCGACGACCTCCTGGGCCTCGTTCTGGCGCAAGAGCCCGTGATCGACGAAGACGCAGGTCAACCGGTCGCCGATCGCCTCGTGCAGCAGGACCGCCGTGACCGCGCTGTCCACCCCGCCCGACAACCCGCAGATGACACGCCCGTTGCCGACCTGGGCGCGGATCGCCGCGATTGCCTCGTCGCGATAGGCGCCCATCGTCCAGTCGCCGGAAAACCCCGCCAGCCGGGTGAAGTTTTCCAGCAGCCGGCGGCCGTTCGGCGTGTGGTGCACCTCGGGGTGAAACATCACTGCATAGAAATGCCGGCGCGCATCGCCGATCATCGCGAATGGCGCACCGGGGGATGTGCCGAACACCTCGAACCCGTCCGGCATCGCGGTGACCCGGTCGCCATGGCTCATCCAGACGGCCTCGCGGCCCGCCTCGAACAATCCCGAAAAGATCGGGTCGTCGCCATGGCGGCCTGCGGGCTCCAGCCAGGCATGGCCGAATTCGGCGGCATGGCCGCCCTCGACCCGGCCGCCCAGCATGTCGACCATCGCCTGCTGGCCATAGCAGATGCCCAGCACCGGCACGCCCAACTGGAAGACCTCGGCAGGGGGGCGCGGGCTGCCCGGCTCGGGGACGCTGGCCGGGCCGCCCGACAGGATCACCGCCCGGGGCGCCAGCGCCCGCAAACGATCGCCATCGAGCGCGTTGAAGGGATGGATCTCGGAATAGACGTTGAGCTCGCGCAGGCGGCGCGCGATCAATTGCGTCACCTGGCTGCCGAAATCGATGATGAGGCAGAGTTGATGGCCGGCCATGGCGCGGGCTTAGGACGCCGGCGCCGGCCATGCAAGCCGGCAGCCCCATGTCGCTAGCGGCCGATGGGAAGGCGCAAATCAGCGCCGCACCGGCCCGGCGCCCCGCTAGAGACGATGCAATCCGGACGAGGAGATGCGCAATGGCCGAGGCAGCAGCGAAACGGCGTGGGCGTGGTGGCGGCGGCGTCGCGGCGCGGCGCGCCGAACGGACCGCGCGGCGGATCGAGCCGGCGCCGCGGCTGACCCGGGCGATCCCCGATTATGCGCTGCTCGACGATGCGGCGCTGGAACTGATCGAGGCCAATGCCGAACGGGTGCTGGAGGAGATCGGCGTCGCCTTCGTCGACAACCCCGTCGCACTCGCCCGCTGGAAGGAGGCCGGCGCCGACGTCACGGGGGAACGCGTGCGCATCCCGCGCGGCCTGGCGCGGCAGCTTTGCGCCACCGCGCCGGCGGCATTCGTCCAGGAGGCGCGCAACCCGGCGAATTCGGTCGTGATCGGCGGCCGCGATCTGGTGCTGGCGCCGGTCTACGGCCCGCCCTTCATCCGCGACGCCGAAGGCGGGCGGCGCTATGCCACCCTGGCCGATTTCCGCACGCTCGTGAAACTCGGCTACATGTCGAAATGGGTGCACCATTCGGGCGGCACCCTGTGCGAGCCGACCGATGTGCCGGTGAACAAGCGCCATCTCGACATGCTGCTGGCGCATATGACGCTGTCGGACAAGCCGTTCATGGGCTCGGTCACCGAACCCTCGCGCGCCGCCGATACGGTCGAGATGGCGCGCATCCTGTTCGGGGCCGATTTCGTCGATCGCAACGCGGTCGTCACCTCGCTGATCAACATCAACTCGCCGCTGACATTCGACGCGGTGATGATGGGCGCGCTCGAGACCTATGCCGCGGCCGGACAGGCCTCGATCGTCTCGCCCTTCATCGTCGGCGGCGCGATGGCGCCGGTGTCCGTGCTGGGCACGCTGACCCAGGTGCTGGCCGAGGTGCTGGCCGGTATCGCCTATGCGCAGCTCGTCCGGCCCGGCGCGCCGGTGATCTTTGGCGCCTTCGTGACATCGATCGACATGAATTCGGGCGCGCCGACCTTCGGCACGCCCGAGGCAAGCCAGATCCTTTACGGGGCGGGGCAGCTGGCGCGCCGCCTCGGCATTCCGTTCCGCTCCGGCGGCGCGTTGTGCGGCTCCAAGCTGCCCGATGCCCAGGCCGCCTATGAGACGGCCAGCACGCTGAATGCGGCCCTGCTGGGCGGCGTGAACTTCATGCTCCATGCCTGCGGCTGGCTCGAAGGCGGGCTTGTCACCAGCTTCGAGAAATTCGTCATGGACGCCGATCATCTGGGGGCCTTGCACAAATTCGCCGCCGGGGTGGCGACGGATGCGAATGCCCAGGCGCTCGACGCGCTGCGCGAGGTCGGGCCGGGCGGCCATTTCCTGGGTTGCGCCCATACCAAGGCGAATTACAGGAGCGCGTTCTGGCGCTCGGAACTGTTCGACTACAAGCCCTACGAGACCTGGGAGGAGGAGGGCGCGCGCGACACCCAGGCCATGGCCACCGAGCGGGTCGCCAGACTGCTTGGCGACTACGAGGCCCCCGCCATCGACCCGGCGACGCGCGAGGCGCTGGAGGATTATGTCGCGCGGCGCAAGGCGGCCGAGCCTGACGCCTTCGTCTAGGCGGCGTCATGTCTCGGGCGAGGCCTCCCGAAGGGAATAAGCCAGGATCGGAATGATCCGCCGTGGGTGGGCAGCGGACATGGCGCAATGAGCAAAGCACATTGCGCTTCGGATTGACCCTGCGCCAACACCTGGCGCGCATGAAGCTCGATTCCGCCTGGGGCCAGGTCGCAGAGTTTTCCAGAAAACTCTGCGAAGACAGGATTTTCTAGAAAATCCTGTTGCGACTTCAGCCGGCGGGCCGATTGCCGGGCGAAACGCGGATCGGCACCGCCGCGCGCAGACACGCCACCGCTGGCGTGGTCTGGCCCGGGTGCAGCTGCTGTCGGTCCGGGCGACCGCCGCGGGTCGTTCGCCATGGCCGCCGGGGTCAGGCTTCGGCCCCGGGCCATCCGGCAAGAAACGCCCGCGCCTCGGCCAGCAGCGCGATCAGCAACGCCACATGGCGCCGCAGCGAATAGGTCCCGGCGCCGCTGCGGCGTTCCTCTTCCATCCGATCTTCCTCGGCCAGCAGGGCCGCAATCGCGCGCGGCGCGGCGGGTAGCCGGGGCGCCCGCAACAGCCGGCCGAGGTCGCGCTCGCGGCGATAGCCGGACTGACCGTGTCGCGCGGCATCGAGCAGCAGCTTCGGGCGGCGCAGGGCCGACAGCGCTTCGGCGAGTTCAGTCATCTTCGAATCTCCAGTCGCGGGTTTCTCCAACCCGTCGATACCGCGGACCCGGGCGCCGTTGCGCTGCCGCGGCCTGCACCGCGCTATGGTTCAACAAGCCTTTAAAGAAGCATTTACAATACTCACCAAACAAACGGTTTTTAACCAAAGATAAAGGAATGGGTGGCGTGCCGGCATGCCGGCAGCTGCCCGCAAGGACAGCATGACCCAGCTCCAGACCCGGGCCGCCATGGCCCAACCGATGCTTCCCGGATGGCTGCCCGACGCGGCCCGTCGCTATGTCGACCATGTCGGCCGCGGCCGGTCGCTGCGGGAACTGGCGCGGGCCGAGGGGGTCCATCCCTCGACCGTGTTGCGCCAGGTGCGGCGCACCGAAAGCCGTCGCGACGACCCCTTGATCGACGAAGTGCTGGCCGGCCTCTGCGCCGCCTGCACCCCCCTTCAGCCAGACAGCAAGGAGACCGCCGAAATGGCCCTGACCGCCCGTGCCGACCGCCTGCCCGACGAGGCCGTGATCGAACGCGAAGCCCGCCGCATCCTGCGCCGCCTCAGCGAAAGCGGTGCCTTTCTGGCGATCGCGCCCGAAATGGAAAAGGCCGCCGTGTTTCGCGAGCGTCCGGGCGCGCGCCCGGCACGCACCGCGGTTGTTGACCGGGCGGTGGCGCATGCCTTTGCGCTGAAGGAGTGGATCGCGTGTTTTCGTGCCGGCCGATTGACGGCCTACGAGATCACCAGCGTCGGCCGCGCCGCCCTGAAGCGGCTTCTGGCGGCTGAGGGCGGGGGACGCCCGACCGCGCCGTCGGGCTTTGCCGAGGCACCGGCGCCCTTTGCCGACCAGCATCGGGACTGGACCGAGCGCGAGGTTCCCGGCGGGCTTGGAAAGCCGCGCGAAAGGGTCCGGGTCACCTGTTCGGAATCGCCGCTCGCCGCCCTGGCGCGGCGGCGCGAAAAGGACGGCAAGCCGTTTCTGTCGCGCGCCCAGGTCGAGGCCGGCGAGCGCCTGCGCGAAGATTTCGAGATTGCCCAGATGGGCCCGAACGTGACCCAGAACTGGGAGCGTTTTCTGGTGCCGGGTGCGGCGCCGGGCTATCGCGCGGATGCCGGACCTGGCCATGGCTCGGACGCCGCGCGCCGCCGGCTGGCCGATGCCCTGGCCGATCTGGGCCCCGGGCTTGGCGATGTGGTGCTGCGGGTGTGCTGCTATCTCGAGGGGCTGGAGACGGCCGAAAAGCGGCTGGGCTGGTCCGCGCGGTCAGGCAAGATCGTGCTGCGCATCGCGCTGGAGCGATTGTGCCAACACTACGAGCAAAAGCACGGACGTTTCGCGCCCATGATCGGCTGACCCTGCACAGCCCGTCGCGCGCCCGGCCGTTTGTCGGCCATGCGGTTCATTCGTGACAAACTGCACAGGGCCGGTGCGTTGTACCGGCCCAACAGCGCAACGCATGGCGGCCCATGCCATCCCCACTGCCGAGATGCATCTAACAGGGAAATGTCCCCATGTCAAGCCGGAAGTGGGAAATATCCCCTTTTCTGGCATGGCTACGATTCGCAGCCTTCTCGGCACAAGCCGGCTGCGCGGGGCAACGGTCATGATCGCCCAGCCGGTTGCCGGACGCGGCGCTAGGTTCCGTCCGGCCCGCCGGGTTTGCGCGGGCGCAGCGGCAGACCCTTGCGTTGTGCGCGGTATTCGATGAAGTCGGCGACCGCGTCGAGGTCGTCCTCGCCGAACCCCCTGGCGCGATAGAAGCCGCGGGCGGTTGGCGGAAGGTCAAGGTCGTCGGGGTCCTTGTCGGGCAACGCCCCGTTTTCACCGATCTCGATGATTTCCTCGATCGAATAGCCCAACACGCGGGCCAGCGCCCGCGCGGTGCCGATCCGCGGCGATTTGGAGTTGCCCCGCACGATGTCGCGAATTGCCGTGCTGCTGAGCCCCGCCTGGACCGAAAGGGCGGCGTGTTCGCGCTCGCGCTGGCGGACGATGAGGCGAAGCCCCAAAACGAACGGATCCTCTTTGGCCGGCCCTGTCATGGGCTCAACATGGACCGCTCCGGCGCATCCCTGCAAAAGGGATTTATCCCCAATATGAAACCGGGAAACGTCCGGTTTTCAGGGTTTTTCCGGCATCAGCCTAACGTGAGGTTTCGGTCAGGCGCTGGCGGACATAGCCGGTGACGGTGTCCAGCATCTGGTCCATCGCCGCCTCTTCGAAGAAATGGCCGGCGCCATCGATCTCGACATGGGTGATGGTGATGCCGCGCTGTTCCTTCAACCGGGCGACCAGCGCCTTGGTGTCTTCGGGCGGGGCGACCCGGTCGGCGGTGCCGTTGATGATCAGACCCGAGGCCGGGCAGGGCGCCAGGAAGGTGAAGTCGTACATGTTCGCCGGCGGCGCGGCCGAGATGAAGCCGCCGATCTCGGGCCGGCGCATCAGCAGCTGCATGCCGATCCAGGCGCCAAACGAGAACCCCGCGACCCAGCAGCCGCGCGCATTGGGGTTCAGCGCCTGCATGTAGTCGAGCGCGGCGGCGGCATCCGACAACTCGCCGATGCCGTCGTCATAGACGCCCTGGCTGCGTCCGACGCCGCGGAAATTGAACCGCATCACCGTGAAGCCCATGCCGTGAAAGGCATAGTGCAACTGGTAGACGACCCGGTTGTTCATCGTGCCGCCATATTTCGGATGCGGATGAAGGATGAGCGCGAGCGGGGCGTCCTTTTCGGTCTGCGGGTGATACCGGCCTTCAAGCCGCCCCTCGGGTCCGGGAAAGATCACTTCGGGCATCGGTGGTCCTGTGATGGCCGCGCGGGCCCCCGCACCCCTCCCGCTTGACCGGGCGGGGTCGAGACCCTATCAGCGACATTGCGCGAAGCAGCGGCATAAGGCGCGGCGCGCACGGCGTCAACTCTGCCGGGGGGCGCACCGATGAAGCTTTCCACAAAGGGCCGCTATGCCATGGTGGCGCTCGCCGATATCGCACTGGCGGGCGAGGCGGCGCATGTGCCGCTGGCCGAGATCGCGCGGCGCCAGGACATCTCGCTGCCCTATCTCGAACAGCTGTTCGTCAAGCTGCGGCGCGCGGGGCTCGTGGCCTCGGTCAGGGGGCCGGGGGGCGGCTATCGGCTCGACCGGTCGGCCGATGCGATCCGGGTCGTGGAGGTGTTGCAGGCCGTCGATGAAACGGTGGATGCGCTGCATCGCGGGGCGGGGTCTTCGGGCGGCTTGTCCGGCTCGAGGGCGCAGTCGCTGACCAACCGGTTGTGGGAAAGCCTGTCGGCGCATGTCTATGTCTATCTGCACCAGACCCGGCTGTCGGACGTGATCGAGAACGAGTTGAAGCCCTGCCCGGCGGTGCCCGAACTGCTGCATGTGGTCGATGCGGATTAGGATGGCGGGCCGCTGCCCGGGACGGCGTGCGCGCCCGGCGCGGTTCCAGCCATGAGGCGACAGGCATTGATGCCGGCTCCCGCGCGCCATCTTCGCGGCGCGCCAGAAAGCGTGATGCCAACGCGCCGCTCGTGCGTGCTTGGCGCGGTGGGGCAACCGCCGGGCGCTCCCGGGCGCGCGCCCGGGAGCACGCCCGCCGTGCGGCGGGCGCCCGTAGCGGATATGCAGCAAGCCGGTCTCAAGAAACCGCTCGCCGAGCGGCCGTTCTTCAGGCCAAGTCCGGCGGTACCGCAAATGCTGCATGTTGCCGACGTCGATCGCGTACGGTCGTGCGCGCCTGGCGCGGCGGGGCAACAGCCCGGCTTCGCCGGGCGCTCCCGGGCGCGCGCCCGGGAGCACGCCCGCCGTGCGGCGGGCGCCCGTAGCGGATATCAGGCGACCCTTGCTACAGAAACTGCTCGCGGATCAGCCGCTCTTCAAGCCCATGCCCCGGGTCGAACAGCAGCCGGTGCACGACGGCGGCCTCGATCGCAACCTCCACCCACAACACCCGACCCGCGCCGCGGCTGTCGGCATCGGCCATCACCGGGCGTTTCCCGGGGTCGAGCACATCGAACCGAACCCGCGCCGACTGCGGCACCAGCGCACCGCGCCAGCGGCGCGGGCGGTAGGGGGCGATGGCGGTCAGCGCCAGCACTTCGGAGCCGATCGGCAGCACCGGGCCATGCGCCGAGTAATTGTAGGCCGTCGATCCCGCCGGCGTGGCCACAAGGGCGCCGTCGCAGACCAGCTCGGCCAGCCTTTCGCGCCCGTCGATGCTGATCCGCAGTCTTGCCGCCTGCGGACCTGCCCGCAACAGCGCCACCTCGTTGATCGCCAGCGCCGAACGGATCGCCCCGTCGACCCCGCAGGCGGTCATCCGCAAGGGGTTGATCGCCGCCTCTTCGGCTTCGGCGAGCCGCTCCAGCAGCCCGTCGGCGCGATAGCCGTTCATCAGGAAGCCGACCGTGCCACGGTTCATGCCATAGACCGGGGCCGACAGCGCCTCGGTATCGTGCAGGCTGTGCAGCATGAAGCCGTCGCCGCCGAGGACGACGATGATGTCGGCGGCCTCGGGCGCGACGGCACCATAGCGTGCGGCCAGCGTCTCGCGGGCTTCGCGCGCAAGCGGATCGTCGCTGGCGATGAAGGCAAGGCGTGGCATCGGCGGGCTCCGCGGGCCGGGTCGGGGGAGCCTTGCGCAGGCCGGGGCACAAAGGCAAGCGGCATCGCCATCCGGGCCGCTTGCACCGCAAGGGCAAACCCCGGGCGCGCCGCCCCTGGCGGTTTCGACCGGCTCCGGCGCGGGCGGCGGCTGGCGGTCCCTGCCAGTGACGGCTGGCAGAAAGCTCCCGGCGGGCCCCGCCGGTCGCAAGGCGGTGAGGGCCGGTTGGTTCGCACTCCGACGCCGGGCACCCCGCCATCCGTCTGCGGCATCGAGAACGACCCGGCAACGCCGTTCGACGCGGCATCGGCCGGGCGCCGGCAGCGCCGACCCAGCCGCACCCCGGCGCGCCGCTGGCGCCGTCAGCCGGTCACCCAAGCCTCGGCCGCTTGCGCATCGGCGGCGTCGAAGAACCGCGTTTCGGCCTTCAGCATGCGGCCGAACACCCGCTGGCCCATCTGCTGCCAGCCGGTCTGGCCCAGCACCGCGACCCGTTCGGGCGCATGGCGGTGTTCGCGCATCAGGCTCAGATGTTCGCCCAGCGCGCCCAGCCCCTGCCAGCCGTCGAATTCGCGCAGATCGACGATCAGGCGAATGCGCTCATGGCCGGCGATGAAGCCGTCGATCCGGGACTCGGTGCGATCATAGGCCGCACGGTCGAGCGTGCCGACCAGTTCGGCGCGCAGCAGATTGCCGGGGCCTTCGCGCAGATGGATGGTGCCGAGCGACTCCTCCAGCCAGCGCCGCGCGGCGTCGGCCTCGGCCAGCGGGAACACCTTGACCGGGCAGGGCATGAAGGCGCCGAACACCCGCGTCGCATTGGCCACAAAGGTGTTGTCCGTGGCCACGGCGGCACGCTCGAAGCCACGCCAATGGGACAGGCCCAGCTTGGTGTCGGCCCAGGCGGCGCCGGCGGAATAGCCCTCGAAATCCGGACCGATCACCAGAAGCACCCGCAGCTGGTCGGTGTCGTGCAGCCCGCGTTCGATCGCGGGGATCACGACATCCTGATAGTCGGCCTCGGTCACGCGGCCCGAGACCTGCATTTCCAGATAGCCATCCGGGCTTTGCCGTTCGATCACGATCATGGGTCCGATCCTTTGTCCTTGGTGGAGCGATTGTAGCGCGTTCTGGCGCGCCTTGCGAGGGGTTGCGGCAAAGCCGTTGCAAGACGGGTCGGGGTTGCCGTGCCGCGCCGCTAGGGGGGGCCGAGCGGGACGATGTCCACAACCGCGCCGGGCGCCCGCGGGCCGTCGCCGGGGGGCCGGACCAGCAGCGCATCGGCGCCGGCCAGAACCGACAG
>DNSZ01000203.1:18975-44573 GCA_003500165.1 Paracoccaceae bacterium
CGCATCGCCACCTTCCAGAACGACAGATCGAGGCCACGCGCCGCCGCCACCGGGCGCACCAGATCATGCGCCCCGACCGACGCGCCGCCGATGGTGACCACGATATCGGCCGCCGCCGCGGCGTCGAAGGCCCGGTCGAGATCGGCCGTGGTGTCGCGTGCGATCGGCAGGATCTGCGGCGCTGCCCCTTGGGCGGCGCAAAGCGCCGCCAGACCATAGGCGTTGGAGGCCGGAATCTGGTCGGGGCCCAGTGGCTGGCCGGGCGCGACCAGCTCGTCCCCCGTGGCGATCAGCGCGACGACCGGCCGCCGGGTCACGCTGACCCAGCCCAGATTCATCGCCGCCAGCAGGGCGATGTCGGCCGGGCGCAACCGCCGCGGCGGGTCGAGCGTGAAACCGGCGGCGAAATCCGCGCCGATCGGCCGGACATGCGGGCCGTCGCCCGGATTGTCGGCCAGCGTCACCCAGTCGCCCTCGGCCGTCGTATCCTCCTGGATCACGACGCGGTCGGCGCCGGTGGGCATCGGCGCACCGGTGAAGATGCGGATCGCCGTGCCGGGCTCGACGGGTCGGGTCGCGGCCTGTCCGGCCTGGGCGGTGTCGATCACCCGCAGCCGTGCGCCCGGCACCGCGTCGGCCAGGCGCGTGGCATAGCCATCCATCGCCGAGGCGGCAAAGGCCGGCTGGGCGCGGTCCGCCCGCGCCGGCGCGGCCAGCACCCGACCCGCCGCATCGGCCAGCGCCACATCCTCGCCCGGCAGCGGACCGATCAGCGCCAGGATGCGCGCCAATGCCGCGTCGGTGGAAATCACGAACCGGCCTCCGACGCGTCGTAGCGGCCCGACTTGCCGCCCTCCTTCAGCCGAAGCCGGATACCGTCGATCGTCATCGCGCGATCGGCCGCCTTGAGCATGTCATAGATCGTCAGCGCGGCGAGGCTGACCGCGGTCAGCGCCTCCATCTCGACGCCGGTGCGCCCGGCCGTGCGCACGGTCGCGCGGATGCGGATGCCGGGCAGGGCGGGGTCCGGCTCGAGGTCAATTGCGACCTTCGACAGCGGCAGGGGATGGCATAGCGGGATCAGCTCGGCGGTCCGTTTCGCCGCCATGATGCCGGCCAGCCGGGCCACGCCCAGCACATCGCCCTTTTGCGCCGTCCCGCCGACAACGAGGGCCAGCGTGTCGGCCGCCATGGTCACCCGCCCCTCGGCAATCGCGACCCGGTCGGTGACGGCCTTGCCGGTCACATCGACCATATGCGCCGCCCCGGCGGCGTCGAAATGGGTCAGCCCGCTCATGACGGCATCTGCCCGGGCCGGAACGGGCCGGCGAGCAGGGCTTCGGTCGCGGCGGTCACATCGCCGGCGCGCATCAGGCTTTCGCCGATCAGAAACGAGCGAACGCCAAAGCGGGCCAGCTCGGCCAGATCGTCGGGCCCCTTCAAGCCCGATTCGGCGACGATCGTCGCCTGTTCGGGCACCCGGCGCGACAGCCGCCGGCTGATCTCCAGATCGACCGAGAAATCCTGCAGATTGCGGTTGTTGATGCCGACGAGCCGGGGCCGCAGCGCGGCGGCGCGCTCAAGTTCCGCCTGCGAATGAACCTCGACCAGAACGTCCATGTTCCAATGTGCCGCGGCCGCGTTCAGCGCCGCGGCCTCGGCATCGTCGACCATCGCCAGTATGATCAGGATGCAATCGGCCCCCATCGCCCGCGATTCGGCCACCTGCCATGGGTCGAACAGGAAATCCTTGCGCAGCACCGGCAGCGCGCAGGCCGCGCGGGCCTCGGCCAGATAGGCGGGCGCGCCCTGAAAGGACGGCCCGTCGGTCAGCACCGACAGGCAGGCCGCCCCGCCCCGGGCATAGGCCCGGGCCAGCGCGGCGGGGTCGAAATCCGCGCGGATCAGACCGGCCGAAGGCGAGGCCTTCTTGATCTCGGCAATCAGCCCATAGCCGCCGCTGCTGGCCTGCAGCAATGCCTCGGCAAAGCGGCGCGGGGCGGGTGCGGCCCGGGCGTCGGCCGCGATCGCCGCGTCGTCGCGCAGCCGTTTGGCGGCCGCGACTTCCTGCGTCTTGTAGGCCCGGATATCGTCGAGAACATGCGTCATGGCGGCCCGATTACGCGCTGGCGCCGGTCTTGCCAAGCGCCCGCTTCCCGGCCCAGTCGATCGGCGCCCGGTTCCGGGCAGAGAGCCATGCATTGACGCGCGAGAACGGCCGCGACCCGAAGAAGCCGCGATGCGCCGATAGCGGCGAGGGGTGGGCGCTTTCGACGATCAGGTGATCGGGGCCGGACAAGAGTGGCCGATAGCCCCGGGCCTGCGCGCCCCACAAGAGCGCGGCGACCGGCCGGTCGGCAAGCCGCCCCAGAACCTCGCGCGCCAGTGCGTCCCAGCCCAGCCGGGCATGGCTGCCGGGCGCCCCGGCGCGCACCGTCAGCGCGGTGTTGAGCAGCAGCACCCCCTGATCGGCCCAATGCCCCAGATCGCCATCGGCCGGCGTCGCGCCGATATCGTCGTGCAGCTCGCGGAAGATGTTGCGCAACGAGGCGGGCAGCGGGCGCACCGGGCGGGCCACCGAAAACGCCAGCCCGTTGGCATGGCCGGGCGTCGGATAGGGGTCCTGGCCCAGGATCACCACGGCGACGCGGTCGGGCTGGGTCCGCTCCAGCGCGGCAAAGATGCAGTGCCGAGGCGGCAGGGTGTCGTCGGGGTCGAGGCGCGCGGCGATCCCGGGCCAGACGCGGTCGAAGAAATCCAGATCGGCCCAGCCGCCCAGGCGGGCGCGCTCGGCGCTCATGCCGGCGCGGTGACCCGTGCCAGCCGGCGCGCCGTCTCGCGCGCGGCGCCGCTGTCGATGCTGTCGGCCGCGATCCTCGCGCCTTCGGCCAGATCAGCGGCCCGGCCTGCGATCACCAGCGCGGCCGCGGCGTTGAGCAGGACGGCGTCGCGATAGGCCCCACCCGCGCCGTCGAGCAGCGCCACCAGCGCCGCGCCGTTCTCGGCCGGGGTGCCGCCGCGAATCGCCTCGAACGGGTGGTCGGGCAGGCCGGCATCGGCCGGCGTCACCTCGAATTCCGTGATCTCGCCGCGGTCGAGCGCCACCACATGGCTGGGCCCGGCGATCGACAGCTCGTCGGTGCCGTCCGCGCCATGCACCAGCCAGGCCCGTTCGGCGCCCAGCGCCGCCAGCGTCTGGGCCATCGGCAGCAGCATCTCGGGGGCGAACGCACCGGTCAGCTGGCGGCGGACCCCGGCCGGGTTGGTGAGCGGCCCGAGGATGTTGAAGATCGTCCGCGTGCCCAGCTCCTGGCGCGCGGGCATCACGAAGCGGATCGCGGGGTGGTGCATGGGCGCCATCATGAAGCCGATGCCGGCCTCGGCGAGCGTACGCTCGACCACTTCGGGGCCGACCATCACCTCGACCCCGAGCGCGCCCAGCGCATCGGCGGCGCCGGATTTCGAGCTGAGGTTGCGGTTGCCATGCTTGGCCACCGGTTGACCCGCCCCCGCCACAACCAACGCCGCGGCGGTCGAGATGTTGAGCGTGCCCTTGCCGTCGCCGCCCGTCCCGACGATGTCGATCGCCCCCTCGGGCGCGCGCACGGGCAGGCATTTCGCCCGCATCACCGCGGCGGCGGCGGCGTATTCGTCGACCGTCTCGCCGCGGGTGCGCAGCGCCATCAGGAAACCGCCGATCTGCGCCGGCGTCGCCTCGCCCTCGAACAGGATCGCAAAGGCCGCTTCGGCCTCGGCCCGCGACAGCGGCCGCTCGCAGGCCGCCGCGATCAGATCGCGCATCGACGCGCTCATGCCGGCACCGCCAGCCGGTCGAGGAAATTCCGCAGCAGGGCGTGCCCGTCGGGGGTGCGTATGCTTTCGGGGTGAAACTGCACCCCTTCGACCGGCAGGGTCCGATGGCGCAGCCCCATGATCGTGCCATCCTCGAGCCAGGCGGTGACCTCCAGCTCGGCAGGCAGGCGCGCCGCATCGACCACCAGCGAATGGTAGCGCGTGGCGGTCAGCGGCTCGGGCAGACCGGCGAACACGCCGGCCCCTTCATGGCGGATCGGCGCGGTCTTGCCGTGGACGATGTCGGGATGCTGCACCACATGGCCGCCGAACACCTGGCCGATCGTCTGATGCCCAAGGCAGACGCCGAAGACCGGAATGCCGGCGGCGGCCGCCCGGCGGGTCAGTTCGGGGCAGATGCCGGCCTCGTCGGGCGTGCCGGGCCCGGGCGACAGCACGATCGCGCGGGGCTGCCGGGCCAGCGCCTGAGCAACGCTCAGCGCGTCGTTGCGCTCCACCGTCACCTCGGCCCCAAGCTCGCCCAGCCGATGCACCAGGTTCCAGGTAAAGCTGTCATAGTTGTCGATCAGCAGGATCATGGTTGACCCCATATGGTTGATGTTATCTTACGATGTCTTTCCGCAGTGCTTGCGTTTGCCTGGAACCCGCTGCAATGCTCTCATTCGCCACTGCGGCCGAGCAGAGGCGCGATGGCGGCCGTCCGACAATCGACTGGCACAGCTTCACAAATTGGCCAATTCTCCCAGGCGTAACCGTGGTCACGTCGTGGAGGGGCATGGTGGATGTGCCGTGTGCTACTGAAAAATTTGCGCTCAAGCAACGCCACCGGGTGTCCGGCTCCCTCGCAGCAGCTTGGTCTAGCGGGCGTAAAGCCGAATAATGGCCAGACCGGGACCTGCTCTTTCGATTTCATGGCATGAATCCTTGTCACCGGAAAGCCTACGCGACGATCTATGATACATGAAGACTGGATTTCGTGGAGAACCCAAGGCCGTCAGCCTACGCGGCGGAACACCGGACGG
This sequence comes from Paracoccaceae bacterium, assembly GCA_003500165.1. Taxonomy (GTDB): domain Bacteria; phylum Pseudomonadota; class Alphaproteobacteria; order Rhodobacterales; family Rhodobacteraceae; genus UBA10424. Next base: position 23,811 of record DNSZ01000203.1, read on the forward strand.
TAGGGCTTTTGATTACCGGTCAGGAACACCTGCTCGAACCGGGCGTCTGGCGCCATGAAAACCTCTACAACCAGCTCGACGTGAGGCCGGTCAAGTTGGTCGTCCGAATAGTCCTTGGTGATGCTCGGCTTCTTCTGCGGGTTCATTACCGGGCTCTTGTTGAACGTCCAGTACATGTCGTCGAACACGATATAGCCGCCCGGCCTCACCATATCCTTCAAAGTGACGCAAGCGGGTGCATCGTGGTGGAACGAATGCGCACCATCAAGATAAACGAAGTCGAACATTTCGAGAGGCAGCCCCTTGGACTTCAGCGAGAACGCCATCGTGGCGAGTTCCCAAGCATAGCTGTTGAAAGTCTGCCGACCATTACCATGAGGAATTAGCTTCACTCCCTTGGAGATGCCGCGGGTCTCGATATCTCTGATCAGATCAGCCACCCGGTCTTCGTAGTCAAAGAGATGGAGTTCGCCGACGCCATCCATAACCTTCAGCATCTCCACTGTAGTGGCGCCGATGCCCACGCCGATTTCAGCAGCAGTTAACGCGGTTGATTCCGCCTTTTTGCGGCGAAGGACTTCGAGTGCCTCTTGCGAGGGCTTCGACAGGCTTTCATATCCTGGCGAGTTGATCCGCTCTAGCATGTCAAACTCCTGTGTTGGCAAGCATCAATCAGTATCAGAGCACGGCACGATTTGAATGTCTAGGCCGAACGGCCTGCTCAACGCGGCATGTGGACGTGAACAGCCGCTAAGTCACCCTATTGGTTTTCGATGCGCAGCCCTTGAGCGCCGCCGGCCGACGTAAAGTCTGCCAGAGATCGCCGCGCGGGCAGACCGGCATCACTTGGTGCGGTCGCTTCCGATGTTGTCCGCCGCCCGCGCCAGCGCGACGAAGCCCGCGGCGGGATAGACCGTGCCCGAGGTGCCGATCGCGACGAAAAGCTGTGCCCGGGCCAGCGCGGCCTCGATCCCGGCCATGGCATGGGGCATCTCGCCGAACCAGACCACATCGGGTCGCGCGGCGGTTGCGCCGCAGGCGGGGCAGGGGGTGGCGGTGTCGATCTCGGGCGGCGCGTCCCAGCGATGGCCGCAGCCCGCGCAGAGCGCATGGCGGAGTTCGCCATGCATGTGGATCACCCCGGCGCTGCCGGCGCGCTGGTGCAGATCGTCGATGTTCTGGGTGATCAGCGTGACCGCACCGGGCCATTCGGCCTGCAACCGCGCCAGCGCCGCATGGGCGGCGTTCGGTTCGGCGGCGCGGCAGTTCGCCCGCCGGGCGTTGTAGAACCGGTTCACAAGGGCGGGATCGCGGGCAAAGCCCTCGGGCGTCGCCACATCGGCCAGATCGTAGCGGCTCCACAGCCCATCGGTATCGCGAAACGTGCCGAGGCCGCTTTCGGCCGAAATCCCCGCGCCGGTCAGGATGACGATCCGGATCATGGCGCGGCCCGCGGGAAAGGAAACCGGCTGTTGTTCCTGAAAGCATGTCGAACCATGTGCGCGTCGCCCGGGTCGGAATTTCGCCAGGTGCCGGAGGAAAACCGGTGGCTGGACCGTGCAGCATGATGGCCGGCATTGGCAAGGCACGCGGCTTGCGGGACAGCGCATCGCCAGGCGCCTCCCCCTCGGCAAGCTGGATGCAGGGAGGTGACGCAAAAGATGCACAACATCTTGATGCGAGACGGTTCGGCCGTTCCAAATGCCCTCGACAGAGGAGACACATCTGGACGCGCCCCCGGGCGCGCAAGGCGCGCAGGAACGCGGTCCAGAACGTCTCGGCTTCCAAGGGGGCTATGCGCAGGCCGATGATCTCCCTCCGGCCCCGGTATCGGCCAGGCGCTGCGCCACCCGGGACCGCCAGATCACAAAAGGCGGGCCGATCGCCGCCGCCACTGCCCGCCATCAAGGGCGTGGCGGGCAGTGGCGCCATCCTACCGCAGGAGCCAGGTTCAAGATAAGACAAGCTGCACGCCAAACTGCGCAACAAGCGGGCAGGGCGCCGGCAATCTGCCGCGCGCGGCGCGCCCGCCCGCGCCGGGGCTGGACTTTCTGCCCGGGCCTTCGCCATGCTTTCCCCCGGTGCGCCGGTGCGGCGTGGCCATTCGCCGCCCGAGGAGGCCCAGAATGCTGCCCTATCTGCTGCGCCGCGCGGCGTCGCTGATGCTGGTTCTGTTCGGACTTGCGATCCTGATCTTCGTGATCGCCCGGATCGTGCCCGGCGACCCGGCGCGGATCGCGCTGGGGCCGCTGGCGACCGACCAGCAGGTGGTCGAGCTGCGCGCCGAAATGGGCCTCGACGACCCGTTTCTGGTGCAGCTCTGGACCTATCTGTCGGGGCTGGCGCAGGGCGATCTGGGCAAGTCGCTGCTGACCTCGCGGCCGGTGATCGACGATATCATGGCCGCGCTGCCGGCCACATTCGAGCTGGTGCTGTTCACCATCGTGATCCAGATCGCCCTGTCGATCCCGCTGGGCGTGCTGGCGGCGGTCTATCGCAACACCTGGATCGACAATGTGACCCGGGTGATGTCGCTGATCGGGGTGGTGACGCCGGCCTTCGTGCTGGCAATCATCCTGCAGCTGCTGGCGGCCTACTATTTCGGGTTCTTCCCGGTCACCGGCCGGATCGACCCCGGCATCGCGTTCGAGGCCGACCGCACCGGCCTGCTGATCGTCGATGGCATGCTGGCAGGACGCTGGGATGTGGTGGGCGATGCGATCCGCCATCTGATCCTGCCCGCTGTCGCACTGGCCGCGGGCGGCATCGGACAGGTCATGCGGATCACCCGGGCAGCGATGATCGAGGTCGCGTCGCGCGATTTCATCGAGGCGAGCCGCGCCTATGGGGTGCCCGAACGGGTGGTGACCTTCCGCTACATGCTGCGCGTCGCCGCGGTCGCGCCGCTGACCATCCTGGGGCTGGAATTCGCGTCGCTGATTGGCAATGCGTTCATCGTGGAGTTCGTGTTCTCCTGGCCCGGAATCGCCAGCTACGGGGTGCGGACGATCCTGCAGAAGGACCTGAACGCGGTGATCGGCGTGGTGCTGATATCGGGCGTGTTCTTCGTCGTTGCCAATCTGGTCATCGACATCCTTCTGGGCATCCTCGACCCGCGCCACCGGCTGCGCGCGAAAGGCAGCGAATGAGCGTGCTGCCCGACGGTGCCCCCGGCAACAGCCGGATGATGACCTCGCGCCAGATGGCGCTGTGGCGGTTCACCCGCAATCCCGCGGCGATGATCGGCGCGGTGATCGTGATCTCCGTGGTCACTGCGGCGATCCTGGCGCCGTGGCTGGCGCCGAGCCCCGAAAGCGCGGGCGCGTTCGTGGATTTCCGCAACCGCCACGCACCGCCATCGGCCGACAATCCGATGGGCACCGACAATGTCGGTCGCGACATCTTCAGCCGCGTGCTGTTCGGCTATCGGGTGTCGCTGGGGCTGGTGCTGGGGGTTCTGGGCGTGGCGGTGCCGCTGGGTGTCGTGCTCGGCCTGTGCGCGGGCTATTTCGGCGGCTGGATCGAGACGATCATCATGCGGTTCACCGACATCATGCTGGCGCTGCCGCCGCTGGCGATGGCGCTGGCGATCACCGCGGTGCTGTCGCCCAACCTGATCAACGCGATGATTGCGATCACGCTGTTGTGGTGGACCTGGCACACGCGGCTGATCTATCGCATCGTCAAGGCGCAGATGAACGAGGACTATGTCGAGGCGGCCAAGGTCGCCGGCGCCTCGCACGGGCATATCCTGTTTCGCGAATTGCTGCCCAACTGCATCCCCGCCATCGCGGTCAAGACCTCGCTCGATGCGGGGTTCGTCATCCTGTTCGGGGCGTCGCTGTCGTTTCTGGGGCTCGGGATCCAGCCGCCGACGCCCGATCTGGGCACGATGGTCGCCACCGGGGCCGAATACATGCCGGAAATGTGGTGGCAGGCGGTGATGCCGGGTCTGGCGATCCTTTATGCCATTCTGGGCTTCAACCTGCTGGGCGACGGGCTGCGCGACATGCTGGATGTCGAGCTGTGAGCGCCCCGCCGCTTCTTCAGGTCGATCGGCTGACCATCGGGTTCCGCTCCTATGGCCAGCAGCCGCGCATCCTGCATGACGTGTCGCTCGAGGTCGGCGTGGGCGAGCGGGTGGCGCTGATCGGCCAGTCGGGCAGCGGCAAGACGGTGACCATGCGCGCGATCATCGGCACCCTGCCGATGCCGCCCGGCATCGTCGAGGGCGGCGCGATCCGCTATGACGGACGGTCGCTGCTGGAGTTGTCGCGGGCCGACCGCAACCGGCTGAAGGGCACCGGCATCTCGATCATCCTGCAGGACCCGATGCTGTCGTTCAATCCGGTGCTGACGGTGGGCCGGCAGATGGACGACATCGTGCGCTATGCCGATATCCGGCTGGGCCGGCGGCGCCGCGCGGCGGATCGGCGCCAGCACATCGTGCAGACCCTGGAAAAGGTGCAACTGGCCGAAGGCGGCCGTATCCTCGGCAGCTATCCGTTCCAGCTGTCGGGGGGCATGCGCCAGCGCGTTCTGATCGGCATGGCGTTGCTGAACGCGCCACGCCTGCTGATCGCCGACGAACCGGGCACCGCGCTGGATGTGACCACGCAGGACGAGATCCTGGCGCTGCTCAACCGGCTGGTGGCCGAAGAGGGCCTGTCGCTGTTGCTGATCAACCACAATCTGGGGGTGGTGCGCGAGACGGCAGACCGGGTCTATGTCATGGAAAAGGGCCGGATCGTCGAAAGCGGCACCCGCGACGCGATCTTTTCGCATCCCACGCATCCCTATACCCGCAAGCTGATGGCCGCGGTGCCGCCGCTTTACGGCGCCGGGGTGACCACCGTCAGGAACACGCGGGCGGGCGACATGCCGGCGATCGCGATCGAGGGCGTTTCCAAGGACTTCCTGACCCGCGGCGGCTGGCTGAACTGGGTCACCGGGCGGTTTCCGGCGGTCAGGGACGTGTCGCTGCAGATCGCGCCGGGCGACATTTTCGGCATCGCGGGCGAAAGCGGATCGGGCAAGACGACGCTGGCCAAGATGATCCTCGGCCTGATCCAGCCCAGCGCCGGCGACATCCGGGTCGAGGATCGCGCCGTGTCGGTCTTTGCCGGGACAGAAGAGTTTCGCAAGCTGATCCAGATCGTCTATCAGAACCCTGGCTCGTCGCTCAATCCGCGGCGCACGGTGGGCGACCAGCTGGCGGTGCCGCTGAAATTCACCGGCCATGCCGGCGCCCGGATCCCCGGTCAGGTGCGCGCGTTGCTGGAGATGGTCGATCTGCCGGCGGATTATGCCAGCATGTACCCGCACGAGCTGTCGGGCGGGCAGAAACAGCGCGTCGCGATTGCCCGCGCGCTGTCGGTGCGGCCGCGCATTCTGGTTCTGGACGAGCCGACCTCGGCGCTGGATGTGCTGGTGCAATCGACGGTGATCGAGCTGTTGCACCGGCTGCGGGAGGAGTTCGATCTGACCTATGTCTTCATCAGCCACGATCTGAGCCTGATGCGCAATTTCTGCAACCGCGTCGCGGTGATGCTGCGCGGCGAGGTGGTGGAGCAGGGGCCGGTGGCACAGATATTCGACACCCCGCGCCATCCCTATACGCGCGCGCTGCTGTCGGCCATCCCGGTGATATCCGAGGCCGAGGCGGCGCAGAAACCGAAGATCACCAATTAAGAACGGGCGCGGGTGCTGGCCACCACGACCCGGCTGGAGGCCTAGCATGTTCCGGATCGGCGTGGATGTCGGCGGCACCAATACCGATGCCGTGGTGATGGATGGCGCGCGAATCCTCGCCGGGGTCAAGGCGCCCACATCCGAGGATGTGATGGGCGGCGTGGTCGAAAGCCTCATCAGGGTGATCGATCGATCCGGCGTGCCGAAGGAGCAGATTTCGGCGGTGATGATCGGAACCACCCATTTCACCAATGCGGTGGTCGAAAGGCGGCATCTGGCGCGGACGGCGGCGGTGCGCATCTGCCTGCCCGCCGCGCAATGCCTGCCGCCGATGGTGGACTGGCCCGCCGACATCCGCGAGGCGGTCGGCGGCGCATTCTGGATGGCGCGCGGCGGCAACGAGTTCGACGGCCGCGAGATTGCCGCCCTCGACGAGACCGAGCTTGACCGCATCGCGGCCGAAATCGGCGCGGCGGGCATCGCCACGGTGGCCGTGACATCGGTGTTCTCGCCGGTATCGGACGCGATGGAACGCCGGGCCGTGGCGCGGATGAAACAGCGTCTGCCCGAGGTCGACTTTACGCTGTCAGGCGAGATCGGCCGCCTGGGCATCCTGGAACGCGAGAACGCCGCGATCATGAACGCCTCGCTGCGCGCCCTGTCGCACCGGATCGTGGCCGCGTTCGGCCGCGCGCTGGAGGCAACCGGCCTGTCCTGTCCGTATTACATCACCCAGAACGACGGCACCCTGATGAGCAGGGATTTCGTGCAGGCCTATCCTGTGCTGACCTTCGCGTCGGGGCCGACCAATTCGATGCGCGGCGCCGCCTTTCTGTCGGGTCAGGCCAATGCGATCGTGGCCGATGTCGGCGGTACCTCGACGGATGTGGGCGCGCTGGTGAACGGGTTTCCGCGGCCGGCCTCGACCACCGTCGATGTGGGCGGGGTGCGGACCAATTTCCGGATGCCCGACGTGTTTTCGATCGCGCTGGGCGGCGGCACCCGGATCACGGGCGAGGGCGACGGCCTGAAGATCGGCCCGCAATCGGTGGGCTACCGGATCACCGAACAGGCGCTGGTGTTCGGCGGCTCAACGCTGACCGCGACCGATGTGGCGGTGGGGCTTGGCCTGGTGCAGATCGGCGACCCGTCGGCGCGGTCGCGGATGCCCGCGGACCTTGCCGCGATCAAGGCGCGGATCGACGACATGGTGACCAATGCGGTCGAACGGATGCGCGTGTCGCCCGCGCCGATCCCGGTTCTGGCGGTTGGCGGCGGCTCGATCCTGATCCCCGACAGGGTGGGCGACCTGCCGGTGATCCGGCCCGAGCATTTTGCCGTCGCCAATGCGGTGGGCGCGGCAATCGGCCAGATTTCGGGCGAGGTCGACCGCATCTTCTCGCTCGCCTCGATCAGCCGCGAAGAGGCGCTGGCCACGGCCCGCAAGGAGGCCACCGAGAAGGCCATCGCGGCCGGCGCGCGGCCCGACAGCATCGAATTGCTGGACCAGGAAGACGTGCCGCTGGCCTATCTGCCCGGCAATGCCACGCGGATCCGGCTGAAGGTCGTGGGGGCGATGCATGGCTGAGCGTCTGACCGAAGTCACCGATGCCGACCTCGATGCGATCGAGATCGGCGCCGCGATCCTGGGCACGGGCGGCGGCGGCAACCCGTATATCGGCAAGCTGCGCTGCCGCGAGGAGCTGAGAAAGGGCCGCCGCATCCCGGTCATTCCGCTGGCCGATCTGGCCGACGACGCGCTTGTGGTGTCGCTGGGCGGCATGGGGGCGCCGGTGGTCGGCGTGGAAAAGATCGAGCAGGGCGAGGAATGCCTGCGCGCGCTGCGCGCCATCGAACGGGAAACCGGGCGCAAGGCCGACGCGCTGATTTCGGCCGAGATCGGCGGCGCAAACGCGATGGAGCCGATGCTGACGGCCGCCCAGGCCGGGCTGCCGGTGGTCGATGGCGACGGCATGGGCCGCGCCTTTCCCGAGATGCAGATGACCACATGGTCGATCTACGGGCACCGGGCGGTGCCCGCGGCGATGGCCGACGAGAAGGGCTGCATCGTGGTGATCCGCGACACCCCCGACGACCACTGGCTGGAACATCTGGCGCGCGCCGCGGTGGTGCCGATGGGGGCGGCCTGCGGGCTGGCGACCGCGCCGATGACCGGCGCGTTCGTCCGCCGCGCGGCGGTGCCGGGCACGATCACCCAGGCGCTGACGCTGGGGCGGGCGGTGCTGGATGCCCATGCCACCCATCGCGATCCGATCGCGGCGGTGATCGCCCAGGAAGGCGGGCGGCTGCTGATGACCGCCAAGATCACCGATCTGGAACGCCATCTGAAGGGCGGCTTCGCCGTGGGCCATCTGACGCTGGAGGGGTTTGGCGATTTCGCCGGCGAGGCGGGGCGCATCGACCTGCAGAACGAGTTTCTGGTGTTCTGGCGGAACGGCACGGCCGAGGTCATCGTGCCCGATCTGATCGTTGTGCTCGACAGCGACACCGGGCTGCCGATCACCACCGAGATGCTGCGCTATGGCCAGCGGATCGCGGTGCTGGGCCTGCCCTGTCACGCGCTTCTGCGCAGCCCCGAGGCGCTGCGGATCGTCGGGCCGGCGGCGTTTGGCTATCCCGGGATCGCCTACCGGCCGATGCCGGCCGCCAGGCGGCCCGCCACATGACCCCGATTTCGCGGATCACCCGGGCCGACATGGCCCCTATCGCGCTGGGCGGTGCGTTTCTGGGCACTGGCGGCGGCGGCGACCCCTTTATCGGCAGGCTGATGGCCGAGCAGGCGATCGACGCTACCGGCCCGGTCCCGGTGCTGGATGTCGCGGCGCTGGACGACGACGCGCTGGTGGTACCGGTCGCGATGATGGGCGCGCCCACCGTGATGCTGGAGAAACTGCCGCGCGGCGACGAGGCGACCTGCGCGCTGCGCGCGCTGGAGGCGGTCCTGGGGCGCAAGGCCGATGCGATCTTCTGCATCGAGGCGGGCGGGCTCAACTCCACCATCCCGATCGCCGTGGCCGCGGCCGCCGGCCTGCCGATCGTCGATGGCGACGGTATGGGCCGGGCCTTTCCCGAATTGCAGATGGTGTCGATGACGATGTTCGGCATCCATGCCTGCCCGATGGCGATGGCCGATGAAAAGGGCAATGCGCTGGTGCTGAACGCGATCGACAACCTGTCGACCGAACGGTTTGCCCGCGTCGTCACGGTCGAGATGGGGGGCGCGGCGCTGATCGCTTTCTATCCGATGACCGGTCGCCAGGCCAAGCAGTCGGTCCTGCGCGGGTCGCTCAGCCTGATCCACGGGATCGGCCGGATCATCGCGGGCGAACAGGCGGCCAACCGCAACCCGGCCGACCGGCTGGCCCGCGATCTGAACGGCATGCGCCTGTTCGAGGGCCGGGTCACCGATGTGAACCGGCGGACCGAGGGCGGCTTTGCCCGCGGGCAGGCCCGGCTTGACGGGCTCGACCGCCATGCCGGGTGCCGCCTGACGCTGAAATTCCAGAACGAATTCCTGGTGGCAGAAGACGAGACCGGCGCGCCGCTCGCTCTGACGCCCGATCTGATCTGTCTGCTGGACCTCGAAACCGGCCAGCCGATCACCACCGAACAGATGGCCTATGGCTTTCGGGTCATCGTCTCTGGCATGCCCTGCGATCCGAAATGGCGCAGCGCGCAGGGGTTACAACTCGCCGGTCCGGGATATTCCGGCTACGATCACAGATACACGCCGGTCGAGGCCCTGACACGGCAGAAACACACAATCGACATGGAGGACCAAGCATGAAGATCCAAGGATACGCCCTGCTGGGCGCGGCCGCGACGCTCGCCCTGACGGCGCCCGGCGCCCTGGCGCAGAACGTCATCACCGTGAACGCGACCCAGATTTTCGGCACCATCGACCCGGCCAAGATCAATGACTACACCGAATACATGGCGGCGGTGAACCTGTATGACGGTCTGACCACGCTTGATGGCGACGGCAACATCCAGCCGCTGCTGGCCGAAAGCTGGCAGGTGTCGGACGACACGCTGACCTGGACCTTCACCCTGAAAGAGGGCGCGACCTTTCAGGATGGCAGCCCGGTCGAGGCCAGCGACGTGGTCTGGTCGATCGAGCGGCTGGTGTCGATCAACGAGGGGCCGTCCTATCTGTTCGAGGGTATCCTGGAGCCCGGCGCCGTCACCGCGCTCGATGACCGGACGGTTCAGATGACGCTCAGCCAGGTCTACACCCCGTTCCTGACCACCACGCCGATCCTGTTCGTGCTCAATGCCGATCTGGCGGCCGAAAGCGCGGGCGACGACGATCCCTGGGCCGAGGAGCTTGTCGCCAACAGCTCGATCGGGGCGGGCCCGTTCGCGCTCGAGAGCTGGGACCGCGGCGCGGCGATGACGATCACCGCCTATGACGGCTATCACCTGGGCTGGGACGAGGACAGCATCGACGAGGTGCGCTTTGTCATCACCAACGAAGAGGCCACCGTCAAGGCGTTGGCCGCGGCCGGCACCCTGTCGATGTCGTCCGACAGCCAGGCGCAAGAGACCTATGACAGCATCGGCGCGCTCGACGATTATCGCAGCGTCGAATACCCCACGGCGACGAATTTCTATTTCAAGCTCAACAACCAGCGGCCGCCCACCGACGATGTGCTGATCCGCCGGGCGATGGCGCTGGCGACCGATTACGACACCATCCGCGAGGTGCTGCTGCCCGGCGAACCGCTGGCCGGGCCGATGCCGCCGGTGTTTGCCGATGCCTATCTCGACACGCTGGAGGCGCCGGTCTTCGACCTGCAGGCGGCGGCAGAGCTGGTGCAGCAATCCTCCTATGGCGGGCAGGGGCCGATCGATATCGAGATGATGTATGTCGCCGGACTGGCGTTCGAGGAAGAGATCGCGCTGTTGATGAAATCGACGCTCGACACGATCGGCTTCAACACCATCCTGCGGCCCGAACCGTGGAACCGGATGACCGAACTGGCCAGCGACCCCGAACAGACGCCGGCAATGACCCAGGTGTTCTATGGCGCCACCTATCCGTCGCCCGACAGCTATTTCTTTCCGCAGTATCACAGCCGTGCGGCGGGCACCTGGGCCAGCATGGAATGGGTGATGAACCCCGAGATCGACGCGATGATCGATGCCGCCCGCGCCACCGTGGATATCGACGCGCAAAACCGGATCTATCGCGACCTGCAGGCCAGGCTGGTCGAGGATCAGGTGGCGGTGTTCCTGCTGACCCAGCGCAGCAAACAGGCTTTCCACGAATGCCTGCAGAACTTTGTCTGGGTGCCGATGCAAAGCTTCGAGTTCAACTTCCACACCATGAAATGGATCTGCGACTGATCGCGACCGCGGAATCGTCGCCAGGGCGGGCCGGCCGGCCCGCCCGTTGCGTTTCGGGCGTTTCCGGCCGGTCCGCCCCGCAGCCGTCGGGTGATCGGGACGGCGCGTATCGGTGCGCGAGGCATTGCATGCCAGCCACGCGGACAAGGGCCGCGCGTCCAAGGCGGCGATCGCCCGGCTGCAGGCCGAGCACGCCCGGCTTGGAGAGCGGATCAGCGCGACCTGTGTCGACAAGCTCGACGGGTCGTATGGCGGGCGAGTTCCTTTGGGAACTGCCGGGCAAGTGGCGCGAAGGGCAACGCCGTCTTCAGCGGGGCATCGAGCGCCAGCCGGCCGGCGAGAAGCGGCGGCTGCTGAATTGCGTGCGATCGAACGGCACCCGAGAGGATGAAGAGGTGGTCGCTGCCTTTCGGCAACAGCTTGATATATTGTAGGAAACCGCAGTTGTCGCCGCGAATGCGCGGCGGCAGATCAGGCGAACCGCGAAGAACGAGATCTGGCTGGGGTGGTAGGATTCGAACCTACGATACACGGTACCAAAAACCGCTGCCTTACCACTTGGCTACACCCCAAGAGCGGGATGCGTGATACGCAGGGCGGCGCGGCCCCGCAAGCCTGAATGTGCCCGATTGATCCGATCCGTCGATGATGCGATCCCGCTGCGCGACAGCGTTGCAGCATGACCCGCAGGACCGCCGATGACCGAAGACGCCAAGAGCCGCCCACGCTACCATGCCCTGACCGCGGCCGAGGCGCTGGCCGCGACCGAGGCCGGGCCGGCCGGCCTGTCGGGCGCCGAGGCGGCCGAAAGGCTGGCCCGGCACGGGCCGAACCGGCTGCCCGAACCGCCGGCGCGCAGCCCGGTGCTGCGATTCCTCGCCCAGTTCCACAACGTCCTGATCTATGTGTTGCTGTTTGCCGCCCTGGTCACCGCGCTGATGGCGCATTGGATCGACACCGGGGTGATCCTGGCGGTGGTGATCGTCAACGCCGTCATCGGCTTTGTCCAGGAGGGCCGCGCCGAGCAGGCGATGGCGGCGATCGCGGGCATGCTGGCGCCGAAATCCGCCGTCCTGCGCGACGGCAGGCGCCAGACCGTGGATGCCGACGATCTGGTGCCGGGCGACATCGTGCTGGTCGAGGCCGGCGACCGGGTGCCCGCCGATATCCGCCTGACCGAGGCCCGGGGGCTGAAGGCGGAAGAGGCGATCCTGACCGGCGAATCGGTCCCGGTGGACAAGGCCACTGCGCCGGTGGCGGCCGACGCCGCGCTGGGCGATCGCACGCCGATGCTGTTTTCCGGCACGCTGATCGCGGCGGGGGCGGGGCGCGGCGTGGTGGTCGAGACCGGCGCCGACACCCAGATCGGCCGGATCAGCGGCATGCTCGCCAAGGTCGAACAACTGACCACGCCGCTGGTCCACCAGATGGACGTGTTCGCCAGATGGCTGACCCTGTTCATCCTGATCGTCGCGGCCAGCCTCCTGACCTGGGGCTATTTCGTCCAGGGCATGGCGTTTGGCGATCTGTTCATGGCGGTGGTCGGCCTGTCGGTGGCCGCGATCCCCGAAGGCCTGCCCGCGGTGCTGACCATCACCCTGGCTGTCGGCGTGCAGGCGATGGCGCGGCGCAACGCCATCGTTCGGCGCCTGCCGGCGATCGAGACCCTCGGCTCGGTCTCGGTGATCTGTTCGGACAAGACCGGCACGCTGACCCGCAACGAGATGATGGCCGCCAGCATGGCCGCCGCGGGCCATGTCTATTCGGTGGGCGGCGACGGCTATTCGCCCGAAGGCGCGGTGCGCTGGCGCGAGGCCGATGCGCATCCCGACGACCACGCGGTGCTGATGGAATTCGCCCGCGCCGCGGCGCTGTGCAACGACGCGATGCTGCACGCCCATGAGGGCGGCTGGCGGGTCGAGGGCGACCCGATGGAGGGCGCGTTGCTGGCCCTTGCGGGCAAGATCACCGGGGCCGGCTCCACCCCGTTCCCAGGCTGGGCGCGCAGCGACGCGATCCCGTTCGATGCGGCGCATCGCTACATGGCGGTGCTGCATCACGACCATGACGGCCATGGCCGGATCCATGTCAAGGGCGCGCCCGAGGCGGTGCTGGCGCTGTGCGCCCGCCAGCGCGCCGCCGATGGCGGGGCGGCGCCGCTGGATTTCGGTTACTGGCACGCGATGGTCGAGGAACTGGCCGCCGAGGGGCAGCGGGTGATCGCGGTTGCGGCCCGCGCGGTGCCGCAGGATCACACCATCCTCAACACCGCGGACCTCGAGAGGCAGCTCACGCTGATCGGTCTGATCGGCCTGATCGACCCGCCGCGGGCCGAGGCGATCGCGGCGGTGGCCGACTGCCATGCCGCCGGCATCCGGGTGAAGATGATCACTGGCGACCACGCCGCGACGGCCCGCGCGATCGCGGCGATGATCGGGCTGAGAAACCCCGACCGCGTGCTGACCGGCGCGGATATCGAGGCGCTGGACGACGCCGCGCTTGCCGATGCGGCGGTGCAGACCGACATCTTCGCGCGCACCTCGCCTGCACACAAGCTGCGGCTGGTGACCGCGCTGCAGGCGCGCGGGCTGACCGTGGCGATGACCGGCGACGGGGTGAACGACGCGCCGGCGCTGAAGCGCGCCGATGCCGGGATCGCGATGGGCCAGAAGGGCAGCGCCGCGGCGAAGGAAGCCGCCGAGCTGGTGCTGGCCGACGACAATTTCGCCAGTATCGCCGCGGCGGTGCGCGAGGGGCGGACGGTCTATGACAACATCCGCAAGGTGATCTCGTGGACCCTGCCGACGAATGGCGGCGAGGCGCTGCCCATCGTCGTGGCGCTCTTTGCCGGCATGGCGCTGCCAATCACGGCGGTCCAGATCCTGTGGGTCAATCTGATCACGGCGGTCACCCTGGGCCTGGCACTCGCCTTCGAACCGACCGAGCCCGGCACCATGCGCCGGCCGCCGCGGCCGCGCGATGAGCCCCTGCTGACCGGCGAGTTGGTCTGGTATATCGTGATGGTCTCGACCCTGTTCGCCCTGGCCGTGTTCGGCGTGTTCAGCTGGGCGCAGAAGGCCGGCTATTCGCTGGAACTGGCCCGGACGATGGCGATGAACACCCTGGTGGTGCTGGAGATCTTCCAGCTGTTCTTCATTCGGCACATGCACGGCACTTCGCTGACATGGGCGGCGGTGCGGGCCACGCCGATCGTCTGGGCCTGCGTGCTGATCGTTGTCGCGGCCCAGCTGGCGGTGACCTATCTGCCGCTTCTGCAGGCGGTGTTCGGCACCGCCCCGGTGCCGTTGCGCGACGGGCTGGTGATCATCGCCATCGGCGTGGTGTTCTTTGCCCTGGTCGAGACCGAAAAACAGATGCGGCTGGCGCTGCGCCGGCTGCGCGGCAGCCCCGCGCGGCCGTGATCCGCGGCCGTGTCGACGGCGCCGTTCAGGGCAGGGCGACCAGCAGGTCGGTGGGCGGGCGCCGGATCAACTGGGAGGCAAAGCTGCCCAGCCCGGCCGAAAACGGCCCCGACCGGGTATGCGCGCCGATCGCCAGCAGATCGTAATCGGTGCCCGCCAGCTTGCGCTGCATCAGCTGCGTGACGCTCTCGGGGACCAGCGACAGGTTCACATCCTCGGCCGCGATGCCCCATTGCGCGCGCCACGCCGTGGCCGCCGCCTCGGCCTCGGCGATCACCGCGCGGGCCATGGCACTGCCAGGCCCCTCGCCGGTGAGCCCGCCAAACGGGACATACACGGCATGGATCGCATCGGGCCGCACGCCTGGCGCCAGTTCGGCCGCCGCGCGCAGTGCCGCCGCACAGGCCGGCGAGAAGCTGACCAGCGCCAGCACCTTGTCGTAATCGTCATCCACCGGGTTGCGAACCAGAAGCACCGGCATGGCCGACAATCGAACCAGACGTTCCATCGTCGTCTCGCGCAGCGCGTCCAGAAAGCTGCGCGGACGGTGCAGCCCGACGACCAGCAGATCGGCGCCGATCTCGGCGGCATGGGCGGGGATCGTGGCGACCGGATCGCCCAGCAGCGCGGTCGCCACCGCACCGCTCGCGGCCGGCGCCAGCGCGTCGATCTGGCGGATCAGCCGCGCCTCTGACCTTTCCTGCCATTCGGCGGCCAGATCGGCCGGCAGGTTTTCGTCGACCACGGTCAGGGCATGGCAGGCCGCCCCCAGCCTGTCCGCGATCCGCAGGCCCCGCTGCACCGCCCTGTCCGAGCGTTCCGACAGATCGGTCGCCACCAATATGCGCTTCATCCGGCCCCCTGGCTTCACCGCCGCGCCGCTCTTCCGCTCTGGCTACAAAAACCGGGGCCCACGGGCAAGATGTCTCGGCCGCGCCGGCGCACCCTATCGCAGGGTGAAATCGGGCCGGGCCTCCGGGTCGCGCGGCTCGGGCGCGATCGTGAGGGGCCCCGCGGAAACCGCCCGCAGGACGGTCAAGTCTCCGGTCCCGCGCCAGCGGGCAAGGCTTGTGCCAGCGCTCGGCGAGAATGACCGTTCGCTGCCGCCCGTCCCGCCGCGCCGCCGGCCACCTTGCGGGGGGCGGGCAAACGCCGCAAACCGGGGGCATGGCAGGGGCGATCCAGTTCCGGGTTCTGGCGCGCGACGGGCGTGCGCGAACGGCCGTGCTGGCAACCCCGCGCGGCGACGTGCCGACACCGGCCTTCATGCCGGTGGGCACGGCGGCGACGGTGAAGGCGATGCGGCCCGAAAGCGTCGCCGCCACCGGGGCCGCGATTCTGCTCGGGAACACCTATCATCTGATGCTGCGCCCGGGGGCCGAACGCGTCGCCCGGCTGGGCGGGCTGCACCGGTTCATGAACTGGGACCGGCCGATCCTGACCGATTCGGGCGGCTTTCAGGTGATGAGCCTGGCCAAGCTGCGCAAGCTCTCCGAAGCGGGCGTGCGGTTTCGCTCCCATATCGACGGGTCCGAGCACATGCTCAGCCCCGAACGGTCGATGGAGATCCAGCGGCTTTTGGGATCGGACATCGTGATGGCGTTCGACGAATGCCCGGCCCTGCCGGCCGATCGCCGCCGCGTGGCCGACAGCATGGCGCTGTCGATGCGATGGGCCGAACGCTCGCGCGCGGCGTTCGGTGCGCCACCGGATCAGGCGCTGTTCGGCATCCAGCAGGGCGGGCTGGAGCGTGACCTGCGCGCCGAAAGCGCCGCACGGCTCATCGAGATCGGCTTTGACGGCTATGCCATCGGCGGGCTCGCGGTGGGCGAGGGGCAGGCGGCGATGTTCGGCGTGCTCGACCATGCGCCGGCCATGCTGCCCGAGGACAAGCCGCGCTATCTGATGGGGGTGGGCAAACCCGCCGACATTCTGGGTGCGGTGGCGCGCGGGGTCGACATGTTCGATTGCGTCCTGCCCACGCGGTCGGGGCGCACCGGCCAGGCCTTCACCCGACGCGGCGTGGTGAACATCCGCAACGCAAGGCATCGCGACGACCCGCGGCCGCTGGATGAGGGCTGCGCCTGCCCGGCCTGCCGATCCTATTCGCGGGCCTATCTGCACCACATCCACCGCGCTGGCGAGATTCTGTCGGCGATGCTGCTGACCTGGCACAACCTGGCCTATTACCAGGATCTGATGGCCGGGATGCGTGCGGCGATCGGGGGCGCGCGGTTCGCGGCGTTCAGGGCGGCGACCGAGGCCGGTTGGGCGGCGGGAGACATCGCGCCGCCATAGCCGGGCCCGGTCGCAGCGGTTTTCGCCAGTCTTCGCCGGATGAGTCTCAGGCGATGTGGGGGCGCTTCGCCGTCCGCATCGCCCTGGCCGCCAGCGCCAGCATCGCCGCCGCGCCGGCCAGCGCGGCGATGCCCTGCGCCGTCCGCCCACCCGAAAACGCCGCCACGGCGACCCCGATCAGCGCCCAGATCAGGGCAGCGCCGTAGACCGGCTCGGGCCGCGACATCTGCACCGGCACAGCGACCGCCAGCGCGCCGAGCAGCCCAAGAAACGACCACAGGCCCGCGGTGCCGGCCCCATAGCCCGCCGCCAGTGTCGCCAGCGCCACCCAGCTTGCCGCCGTCAACCAGCCCGCGAACAGCGCCAGCGGTGCCGACAACAGCCAGCGGTCGCGGTCCTGCGGCACCGCGCGAAACGCCCAGAGTGCGCCGCCCAGCATGATCCAGATCGTCACCGTTCCGAGCACCGGCGAGGCCGAGGCGATGGCAAGCCAGGGCACGCCCACGGCCATCGCCACAAGAAGCGGCCAGCGCGCCCGGTCCCAGACCGGGTCTTCGGCGCGGCGGAGCAGGCCAAATCCGGCATGGAGCGCAAGCCACAGAAAGATCGGCCCCCACAGCGCAAAGGCATAGCCCGCCGGCTGCACCGGCGGAAACGCGAAAGCGACCGGCATCTGCGCCGGGTCGAAGCCTTCGAAGCGGGGCGCGAAGGCCGGCGACAGCGCAAACAGGATCGCCGCCGCCAGAACCAGAACGGCCTTGGCGCGCATCTAGCGAGCGGTCCCGAGATGGGCGAGCAGGGCGTCGATCGCCAGCACATAACCCTGCGGGCCGAACCCCGCGATCTGCCCCAGCACCACCGGGGCGAGATAGCTGTGCCGGCGAAACCGCTCGCGCGCATGGATATTCGTCAGATGCACCTCGACGCAGGGCAGGCCGACCCCGGCGATGGCGTCGCGCAGCGCGATCGAGGTGTGGGTATAGGCGCCGGCGTTCACGATCAGCCCGTCATGCACCCCGCGCGCGGCGTGGATCATGTCGATGAGCGCGCCCTCATGGTTCGATTGCTGGCAATGGGCCGTGGCGCCGCGCCCGCTGGCATGCGCGCGCGCCTGTTCCTCGATTTCGGAAAGGGTCGTCTTGCCATAGGTTTCCGGCTCGCGACTGCCAAGAAGGTTCAGGTTCGGGCCGTTCAGGATCAGCAGGCTGGACATGGCACGCATCTGCGCCGCAGGGTGCCGGCGCGTCAAGGGGAAGAAGCCATGGCAGCGCGATCGAGCTATGATGTGGTGATCGCCGGCGGGGCCGTCATCGGCAGCGCCGTAGCCTGGTGGCTGACGCGGCTGGGCACGAAGCGGGTTCTGGTGGTGGAGCCGGACCCGACCTATGCCCGGGCGGCCACCGCGCTGTCGGCCGCTTCGATCCGCCAGCAGTTCAGCCAGCCGGTCAATGTGGCGATCTCGCGCTTCGGGATCGCGTTTCTGCGCCGGGCGGCGGCGTGGTTCGATCGGGCAGAGGGCGACAACCCGCTGGCGCTGCGCGAAAACGGCTATCTTCTGCTGGCCGGCGGGGTGGCCGGCGCGGCGGCGCTGCAGGCCCAGACCGCGATCCAGCGCGCCCAGGGGGCGGAAACCGAATTGCTGGCGCCCGACGCCCTGGGCACGCGGTTTCCTTGGCTCGATCCCGCTGGCGTCACGCTGGCGGCCTTCGGGCCGCGGGGTGAGGGCTGGTTCGACGGCATGGCCCTGCTCGACCTGTTCCGGCGCGGCGCCCGCGCGGCCGGGGTGACCTATGTCGCGGATCGGGTCACCGGGTTCGACCGCGTGGGCGGGCGGGTGAGCCATGCGCGGCTTCGCGACGGCGGCCGGGTGGCCTGTGGTCAGGTGGTTGTCGCGGCCGGCACGAGAAGCGCCGAGATCGCCGCGACCGCCGGTGTCGCCCTGCCGGTGGAGCCGCGCAAGCGCACCGTGTTCCTGATCGATGCGCCGGCGCTGCGCGGCGTTGCGGCGCCCTTGACGGTCGATCCGTCGGGCGTCTGGTTCCGCCCCGAAGGCCAATACTGGCTGGCCGCTGCGCCGCCCGATCCCGACCCGGCGGTCGATCCGGCGGATTTCGCCCCCGACCATGCGGCCTTCGAACGCGATCTGTGGCCGGTGCTGGCCGCCCGCGTGCCGGGCTTTGCCGCGATCCGCGCGCGCAATGCGTGGGCCGGGCATTACGATTTCAACACCTGGGACGCCAACGCGCTGCTGGGTCCGCATCCCGCCTGCCCGAATCTGCACATCGCCGCGGGTTTTTCCGGCCACGGCCTGCAACAGGCCCCGGCCATCGGCCGGGGCATCGCCGAACTGATCCTGCATGGCGGCTGGCAAGCCCTTGACCTGGCGCCCCTGGCCACGGCACGGCTGGCCGAAGGGCGGCGCCTGCGCGAGGCGGCGATCATCTGATACCAACGGTCACTGACGATGACCGTTCGCCGCCTCCCGCCCCGGCCGGGCCGCCATTGAAACGCGACGCGTCGCCGTCACATTGCGGGGCAGGGGCAGGCACGCCGGCAAGGAGAAAACAGGGTTGGAGACAGTCGAACTCGACGCGCTGCTTGCTGCGGTGCCGCTGCCGCTGATCCTTGTCGATCGGCGTGACCGGGTGGTGCTGGCCAACGGCCCGGCGCGCGAGATCCTGGGCGGTCCGCCCGAGGGGCGCAGCTATGTCGCGATCATCCGCCAGCCGGCGACGCTTGACTGTATCGAGGCGGCGCTGCGCCATGGCCGGCGCGCCACCGCCCGATTCATCTGGGCCGGGCTGTCGGCCGAAACCGCCTATCGCGTGGTGGCCGCGCCGGTTGCCGCGCCATCGTTCGATGGCGTCATGGTCAGCTTCGAGGATATCAGCCATATCGAGGAAGCCGAGGCGATGCGGCGCGATTTCGTCGCCAATGTCAGCCACGAACTGCGCTCGCCGCTGACCGCGCTGACCGGCTTCATCGAGACCTTGCGCGGCGCCGCACGGGACGATCCTGCGGCGCGCGAGCGTTTCCTCGTCATCATGGAGCATGAGGCGCACCGGATGAACCGGATGGTCAGCGACCTGTTGTCGCTGTCGCAGGTCGAGGTGAACGAACGGGTGCGCCCGCGCGCCCCGGTCGACCTGCCGGCCGTGATCCGGTCGAGCGCGGCGGCGCTGCGCCCGATGCTGCAGGCCGACGGCATCGACCTGAACCTCGATCTGGACGAGGACAGCCGGACGGTTCCCGGCGATGCCGACCAGTTGACGCAGCTGTTTCACAACCTGATCGAGAACGCCGCGAAATACGGCGGAGCGGGGAAAAGGGTGGCGATCCGCTCCCGCTTTCTGCCGCAGCATCCGGGGTTTCGTTGCGGCGCCGTGCGGGTGGAGGTCCAGGATTGGGGCGAGGGCATCGATCCCGTTCACATCCCCCGCCTGACCGAACGGTTCTACCGGGTCGACAACCACCGCTCGCGCGAGATGGGCGGCACCGGTCTGGGCCTCGCCATCGTCAAGCATATCGTCAACCGGCATCGCGGGCGGTTCCAGATCGACAGCGCCGTGGGGCAGGGCAGCACCTTTGCCGTCATCCTGCCGATCGAGGTCTGAGATCGGCGGCCCATGAAGGTGAACTGGCGGCCAATAACTCCCGCCCGGTCCCGTCTCGCCGCAACTCGTGCTCGGTCAGTTTTTCGATCACCGCGTTTCTGTCGGCCAACAGGAACACCCGCACCCCATGCAACGCAACGGCAAACCCCCAGCCGATCAGGGGCCAGACGAACCAGATCATGCGCGGCGATGTCACCAGATTGACGACCACCAGCAGAACCATGACCGCCGCGTAGACGGCTGCGTGAACGAAGAAACCATACTTGGCTTCGGCCCGCGCCCTTGCTTTTGCGTATGCATCTTTCTGACTCATGTCTTTCCCCGTTGATTCGGTCTTCGGCCATGGCCGAAAGCTTAGGCTCAAGTTT
>DNSZ01000015.1 GCA_003500165.1 Paracoccaceae bacterium
CGACAGCGCCGCCTGCAGCAGGTCGGCATCCTCGACCGGATGGCTGAGCAGAATTGCCCGGGGCGGCGGCGTGTCGCCATAGAACTGGCCCAGAAAGGCGGCCAGGATTTCCGGTGCCTCGGCGCCCGCGCCGGTGCGCGGAAAGAAGTCCCGGTTGCCCCAGTTCTGATGGCCGCGAATGAAGAACACCTGAACGGCGGCCTGGCCGGCTTCGGTATGGGCGGCGATCACATCGGCCTCGGCCACGCTGCGCGGATTGACCCCCTGCACCGACTGCACCTGGGTCAACGCCCGGATCCGGTCGCGCAGCGCCGCGGCGCGTTCGTATTCCTGATCGGCCGCGGCTGCGGCCATCTCGGCGGCCAGCGCCTCTTGCATCCCGGTCGATCGGCCCTGCAGGAAACGCTCGGCATCGGCGACCAGCCTTGCATAGTCCGCCGCATCGATCCGACCGACGCAGGGCGCCGCACATCGCTTGATCTGATAGAGCAGGCAGGGGCGGGTGCGGGCTTCGAACACCGAATCCGAACAGCTGCGCAGCAGAAACACCTTCTGCAACTGGTTGAGGGTCCGGTTGACCGCCCCGGCCGAGGCGAAGGGGCCATAGTACCGGCCCTTCTGCCGCTTCGCCCCGCGATGCTTCCTGATCTGCGGAAACGGGTGGTCGCCGGTGACCAGAACATTGGGAAAGCTCTTGTCGTCGCGCAGCAGCACATTGTAGCGCGGCTTGAGCTGCTTGATCAGGTTCTGTTCGAGCAGCAGCGCCTCGGTCTCGGTCGCCGTGGTCAGGAACATCATCGACGCCGTCTCGCGGATCATCCGGGCGATCCGCGCGCTGTGGCCGGTCAGCTTGGCATAGGCCGCGACGCGCTTTCGCAGGTCGCGCGCCTTGCCGACATAAAGCACCGCGCCCTGGGCATCGAGCATGCGATAGACCCCCGGTTCGCCGGGCAGGCTGCCGAGGTAACCCGCGATCACCGTGGGACCGGTGGCCGGTTTCGCGGCATCGCGCTCAGCCATCGCGCAAGGGTCCGATTCCCGCCCCGGGCTGCCTCGACCGGGCCGCCCTGGCAAGCCGAAACCTGTCCACGGAATCTGTGGAGAACTCTGCGGAAAACACCACCGTCAGAAGGAAATCGGTCACGTTTTCAGGGGACTTCGGCTGATCGCCCATTTTTTATGCAATTCCCTAGGGCACTGTAAAAAAACAATATATTTTCGAGCGCGCCCTATGTAATTGAGATTCCTGACAGATCGGTAACAGCTCTGTGACACCCGCGCGCCGGGTGGACAACTGCTGCCGCCTCGACGTCGTGCCGCCCGCCATGATGGCTATTCAACCCCCTGAACATCCGGTGTTTCCCACCCCAGATGCTGGCCGCCATCGATGCAGATCAGCTGCCCGGTCATCGACCCGGCCGACAGGATGAAGCGCATCGCGGCGACGATGTCGGCCGGGTCGCCGCCACGCCGCAGGATCGTCGCGACACGCTGGGCGGCAAAGCCCGCGGTCGTCTGGCGATCCCCCTGCAGAGTCGGGCCGGGCCCGATCGCGTTGACCCGGATGCCCTGCGGGCCGAGCGCCTGGGCCGCCATCCGGGTGAACGCCCACAACCCGGCCTTGGCGATGCCATAGGTGATGAAATCGGGCACCGGCTTTCGCACCCGCTGGTCGATCATGTTGATGACATGGGCCCGGGCCAGCGGCTCGCCCTGCCCGTCCAGCGCCGGTCCGGGTGCTTGCGCCGCAAAGGCCTGGGTCAGTTCGAAGGGCGCGCGCAGATTGGAATCGATGTGCCGGTCCCAGCTTTCCGGTGTCGCCGTCTGGATGCTGTCATGCTCGAAGATCGAGGCGTTGTTGACCAGAAGGTCGAGCGCCCCGCCCAGCGCCTCGGCCGCACGGGGAACCAATGTGGCACGGCCCTCTGGCGTCAGCAGGTCGGCCTGCAGCGCGTGGGCCCGCCCGCCCGCGGCGACGATCTCGTCCACCAGTTCGGCCGCGGCGGCGGCCGAGCCGGCATAGTGGACCGCCACCGCGACGCCGTCCCGGGCCAGCGCCGCCGCCATCGCCCGGCCCAGGCGCCGCGCCGCGCCGGTGATCAGGGCCCGTTCGACCATTCCCCGCCCCCTTCAGATCAGCGACACCACATAGACGATGTAAAGCGCGGTCAACAACACGCCCCAGGGCCGGGTCAGGTTCCAGCGCAACAGCACGAAGGGCAGCAGAAGCAGCGACGCGCCCAGCATCACCCACAGATCCTTGCGCAGGAATTCCGGCCCCACCGGAATATCGCCGAAGAAGCTGGCGATGCCGACAATGGCCAGCAGGTTGAACATGTTCGACCCGATCACATTGCCCATCGCCACATCGGCCTGGCGCCGGATCGCCGCCATCACCGTGGTCGCGAGTTCCGGCAGCGAGGTGCCGACCGCGACCAGCGTCAGACCGATCACCGTCTCGGACACGCCGGCCACCGCGGCCAGATCGATCGCGCCGGACACCAGGATGTCCGCGCCCAGCGGCAGACCGCCCAGGCCGGCCACCAGGAACAGGCCCAGCTTCCAGCCCGGCATGCCCGGTTCCGCCTCCTCCAGTTCGATCCCGGCATCCAGATCGCCGCCGAGCGTTCGCCGGGCCATCCGCATCGCATACCACAGCATGGCGGTCAGCGCCGCCAGCAGGATCAGGCCGTGGCCCCAGGTGATCGGGCCGGCAAAGCAGATCGCGATGAACAGGCAGGTCGCGGCAAGCATCGAGAAATAGGTCCGGCGCAGATCGTGGCCGCCGGTGGCCAGCGGCACGATCATCGCCGGGATGCCGAGGATCAGCAGCACATTGGCGGTGTTCGAGCCGACCACATTGCCCAGGGCCAGCCCGGGCGCGCCGTCGCGCAGCGCCTCGATCGCGATCAGAAGCTCGGGCGCCGAGGTGCCGAAGGCGACCACCGTCAGGCTGACGATCAGCGCCGGGATACCCAGCCGAAGGCTGAGATTGACGGCCGCGCGCACCAGCAGATCGCCGGCCAGGATCAGGATCGCAAAGCCGAGCCCGACCAGAAACAAGTCATAAAGGATGGCCATGAACGCGCGCTACCCCTCGCCGCAGGGGCAGGGACCGTCGCCGGGGATCGGCGTGCCGCAGGAAGGGCAGCGCCGCGGTCGCGGCATGGCGCGCGCCGACAGGCCCGGCAGGCGGCCACCCCGGCGCAGCAGGCGCAGCACCAGAAATGCCGCCAGGGCAAGCAACAGCAGTTTCGTCAGCATCGATCAGACCCCATAGCGCGCCCAGGCGGCGCGCGCCTCGATCGCGCCCAACCCCTCGGACAGGCCGCCAAGCCGCAGCCGCGGCAGCCAGCCCCGGCGGCGGCCGTAAACCGCGAAACGGGTCTTGTCGCCAAACCGCGCCTTCATCTCGGGCACCAGATGGCCGACCGCATCGGCAAGCCCGTTTTCCACCGCCTCGCGGCCGATCCAGACATCGCCGGTGAACAGATCGGCGCCGCGCAGCCGGGCGCCGCGCCGCGCCTGGACCTGATCGATGAAGACCCGGTGCAACTCGCCCTGGATGCGCTTCAGCCGGGCCACATCCTCGGCCCGTTCGGGGCGGAACGGGTCAAGCAGGCTCTTGTCCTCGCCGGCGGTGTAAAGCCGCCTTTCGATACCCCAGCGGCCGATCAATTCGTGAAAGCCGAAACCGGCCGAGATCACCCCGATCGAGCCGACGATCGAGGTCGGGTCGACGAAGATCTCGTCGGCCGCGGTGGCCAGCCAATACCCGCCCGAGGCCGCCACATCCTCGACAAAGGCAAAGACGGGCAGCGATTTTTCCTCGGCCAGGCGGCGGATGCGCGCCCCGATCAGCGAGCTTTGTGCCGGCGATCCGCCGGGCGAGTTGATCGCCAATGCCACCGCGGCGGGCTTGCCGCGGGTGAAGGCCCGCTCGACCATCGGCGCCAGGCCCTGATCGTTCAGCATTCCGCCCGCGCCGGGCCGGACGGCAGCCGCGATCACCCCCGAAAGCGGCAGGACGGCGACAAGCGGCGGGCGGGGCAGGAAAGCGGGACGCGGGATCATGTCCGGCATCTAGGCCGGGGCCGCCCCGGCAACAAGGCGGAAACCGGTGGATTCAGACAGGCTGTGCCGGACGCTCAGCCGATCAGCCCCGCCCCGGCGGCGGCAAAGGCGCACAAGGCGCCGCCGGCGAGGATCTGCAGGGTTCCTGCGATCCGAGCCGCGGCAACCCCGCCC
>DNSZ01000206.1 GCA_003500165.1 Paracoccaceae bacterium
GGCGGCATGATCGTGCCCCCGAAGCCCGGCTCGCGGCCCGGCGAGGTTTCGCTGGCCGAATATGTCCGCCTGTTCCGGCGCGACATCTTCGCCGCGCAGCCCGAGCGGCTGTATCGCGCGCGGATGGCGGCGTTTCGCACCCCCTTCTTCCGTTCCTTCCTGATCAACGAACCGGCGCTGGTGCGCACCGTGCTGCGCGACCGACCGGGCGATTTCCCCAAATCGGACCGGGTAGGCGAGGGGCTGCGCCCGTTGCTGGGCAATTCGGTCTTCGTCACCAACGGCGCGGTCTGGGAACGCCAGCGCCGGATCATCGACCCGGCCTTTGCCGGCGGCCGCCTGACAGACACCTTTCCGGCGATGCACGCGGCCGGCCTGGCGGCGATCGACAGGCTTGCAGCGCGCGGCGATGGGCCCGTCGAGATCGAGGCCGAGACCGCCCATCTGGCCGCCGACGTGATCTTTCGCACGCTGTTCTCGATCCCGATCACCCATCATTTGGCGGCCGAGGTGTTCGCCACCTTTAGGGACCATCAGCGCGCGCAGCCGCTGTTGAACCTTGCCGCGCTGATCCCCCTGCCGCGCTGGATGCCGCGGTTTCATTCGCGCGCGACGCGGCGCACGGCGCGGCGCATCCGCAAGGTCATCGCGACGCTGACCGCGGCGCGCCTGGCCGAGATCGAGGCCGGCACCGCACCCGACGGTCTGGCGACGAAGATCATGACGACGACCGATCCCCAGACCGGCGACCGTTTCGACATCGCCGAAATGGTCGATCAGGTGGCGATCTTCTTTCTGGCCGGCCATGAGACAAGCGCCTCGGCGCTGGCCTGGGCATTGTATCTGCTGGCGCGCGACCCCGCAGCGCAGGACCGCGTCGCGGCCGAGGCGGCGGATTTCGCCGCCGAGCCGTCCTTTGCCGGGCTGGCGCGGCTCGGTTTCACCCGCGATGTCTGGCGCGAGGCGCTGCGGCTTTACCCGCCGGTGCCGATGATGGTGCGCGCCGCGACCCGGCCCGAGACGTTTCGCGGCCGTGTCGTGCCAAGCGGCAGCCAGATCGTGATCTCGCCCTGGCATCTGCACCGGCACGAACGGCTATGGGACAACCCCGATGCGTTCGACCCGGATCGCTGGCGCACCGAAACCGGCCGGGCCATGGCGCGCGCGGCCTATATCCCGTTCTCTGCCGGGCCGCGGGTTTGCACCGGGGCGGGCTTTGCCATGGCCGAGGGCGTGCTTCTGCTGGCGATGCTGACCGGGGCGTTCCGGCTGGCGCCGGTCGACGGGCGGGTGCCGGTGCCGGTCGCCCATCTGACGGTGCGCGCGCGCGACGGCATCTGGCTGCGGATCGCGCGCCGGGTGCGGTGACATGAAGGCGCGATGCGC
Source organism: Paracoccaceae bacterium (assembly GCA_003500165.1). Lineage (GTDB taxonomy): Bacteria > Pseudomonadota > Alphaproteobacteria > Rhodobacterales > Rhodobacteraceae > UBA10424. The sequence continues at coordinate 1,387 of DNSZ01000206.1, forward strand.
CCGTGCCGCCTCATGCACCGGTTGCCGTCAGTACAGGTACACCGCCCGCAGCACGGCGACCGTTTCGCCCTCGGCGTCGCGCAACAGCAGCGTGTTCCCGGCGATCTCGTGGCTTTGCGTGTCCGCCAGCGCCGCGATCAGCGCATTCTCCCAGCTATCGAGCGGCGGCGCGCAGGCCATCATCGTGCGCGGCCCGGGCTGGAAGCGCAGGCCGGTGCCGTCTTCCGCCGCAGTGAACCCGCCGCCCATCTGGTTGCAGCCCACGGTGGCATGAAACCGGTCCTCGCCCGCCCGCAGGACGATAAAGGGCTCACGGCTGTCGCGCTGGGGTGTCAGGGGGGCGCCGCCCAGCGTTTCCACCCGCCAATATGTGCCCGTCAGGCGGGCGGGCGCACGCTCCTGCGCGCAAGCCTCGCCCGGGAAGGCACCGCCGACGGCTTGCGGGATCACCGTCATCACCGTGCCGTCGCCCTCCATCGGCGGGCGCGGGGCGATGCGCACCGCCATCGTCATCAGAAGCGGCGCGCCCGGTTCGGCGCGCGCGTCCAGATACAACCGCTCGGCATCGATCCACGCATCCTCGAAGGCGACCGGATAGCTGCGCTGGCTGATGCATTCGGTGAACATCGCGGCATCGGCCATGTAGCGAACCTCGCCGGTCAGGGTCAGGTCGAGCGACAGGGGGGCAAAGCCCTTGGCCGTCAGATCATAGCGCATCTCCGACTGTATGGGCTGGCCGTCGCGGTCGCGCATGACCAGCCGGTCCACGCCCTGCGGGGCGAACATCTGGACGCCGTCGCCCTGCCCGCGCAGGATCAGCGCGCCGGTCACCGGATCGGGCACCCAGCGGCCCATATCGGCAACGGTCAGGTCGCGCTCCAGATAGGTCCAGCTTTGGTGAAAGCTCTGATCCGGCCACAGGTCGATCTGCATCGCGATCCCCGGGCAATCGGCGCAGGGCAGCGTTCCGGTGAAGCTTGCCGGCAGGTCGAGCCCGTGGAGCGGCTGGAAGTCCTCTGCCTCCTGCGCGGCTGCAGCCCCTGCCATCACGCCCAGCACCGCTGTCAGTCCTGCCAGTTTCCGCATCGCCAACTCCCTTGCCGGCTGCGCGCAGCGCGCCTGTCCCTGGCCCAGATAGGGAACGGCGCGGGCTCGCTCAAGCCCGTTGCGCGGTCTCCTCGAAGCCCAGCGGATGGGCCAGATGCGGCAGCATCTCGATCGGGCAGACCTGCAGGAAGTGGCGGCGTTCGACCTCCCAGTGGTGCAGGATCGCCTCGGCCCGGCGCGACCCGGTCTCGGCCAGATGCGCCTCGATCAGCGATTTCAGCCGGTCTTCCCAATGGCTGGTGCGCAGCGGACCCGCGACCAGGGTCTCCATGTTGATCACCTCGGTCACGCGGCCATGCGGGTCGAACAGCCAGGCCATGCCGCCGGTCATCCCGGCGCCGAAATTGGCACCGATGCTGCCGAGGATCACCGCCTCGCCGCCGGTCATGTATTCGCACCCGTTGGAGCCGCAGCCCTCGACCACCACCCTTGCGCCCGAATTGCGCACCGCGAAACGCTCGCCCGCGCGGCCGGCGGCAAACAGCCAGCCGCCCGTCGCGCCATACAGCACGGTGTTGCCGATGATCGTGTTGTCGGACGCCTTAAGCGGGCTTTCGGGTGCCGGCCGCACCACCACCGTGCCGCCCGACAGCCCCTTGCCGACATAGTCGTTGGCATCGCCCGACACGATCAGCTTCAGCCCGCGCGCGGCGAAGGCGCCCAGCGACTGGCCGGCCGAGCCGGTCAGCTTCACCGTCAGATGGTCGGGCTGCAGGTCGTTCGCCAGGCCGAAGCGCCGGACGATATGGCTGGAGACGCGCGCGCCGATCGTCCGGTGCGTGTTCCGCACGGTGTAGGACAGTTGCATCTTCTCGCCGTCGCGGAAGAACGGCTCGGCATCGTGCAGGATTTCGGCGTCGAGCGTATCGGGCACCTCGGTCCGCGGACGGGTCCGGTCATAGCGGGCACCGGCCGCGCCGTCGACGGTGATCAGCAGCGGGTTGAGATCGAGATCGTCCAGATGCGCCGCCCCGCGGCTGACCTGGGTCAGCAGATCGGCCCGCCCGATCACCTCGTCGAGCGAGCGCGCCCCCATCGCCGCCAGCTGCTCGCGCAGCTCCTGGGCGTAGAAGGTGATCAGGTTGACGACCTTGTCCGCCGTCCCGGTGAACTTCTCGCGCAGCTTCTCGTCCTGGGTGCAGACGCCGACCGGGCAGGTGTTCGACTGGCATTGCCGGACCATGATGCAGCCCATGGCGATCAGCGCCGCGGTGCCGATGCCGAACTCCTCGGCGCCCATCAGGGCAGCGACCAGCACGTCGCGCCCGGTGCGCAAGCCGCCATCGGTTCTGAGCGTAACCCGTTCGCGCAGCTTGTTCATCGCCAGCACCTGATGCGCCTCGGTCAGGCCCATCTCCCAGGGCAGGCCGGCGAACTTGATCGAGGTGGCGGGCGAGGCGCCGGTGCCGCCATTATGCCCCGAGATCAGGATCACATCGGCCTTGGCCTTGGCCACCCCGGCGGCGATGGTGCCGACCCCGGAACTGGCCACCAGCTTGACGCAGACCTTGGCGCGCGGATTGATCTGCTTGAGGTCATAGATCAGCTGCGCCAGATCCTCGATCGAATAGATGTCGTGATGCGGCGGCGGGCTGATCAGGGTGACGCCCGGTGTCGAATGGCGCAGCCGGGCGATCAGTCTGGTCACCTTCATGCCGGGCAGTTGCCCGCCCTCGCCCGGTTTCGCGCCCTGCGCGACCTTGATCTCCAGCTCTTCGCACTGGTTGAGGTATTCCGCCGTCACGCCAAAGCGGCCCGACGCGACCTGCTTGATCTTGGCGCTGGGGTTGTCGCCATTCGGCTCGGGCACGAAATGCGCCGGATCCTCGCCGCCCTCGCCCGAATCGGATTTGGCGCCGATCCGGTTCATCGCGATGTTCAGCGTCTTGTGCGCCTCGGGGCTGAGCGCGCCCAGGCTCATGCCCGGCGTCACGAAGCGCTTGCGCAGCGAGGTGATGCTCTCGACCTCTTCGATTGGAACCGGATGGCCGAGCGGCTTGATCTCCAGCAGCTCGCGCAGATGGATCGGCGGGGCCGAGCGCAACTGCTCGGAATAGCGCTTCCACAGATCGAACGATCCGGTGGCGCAGGCGGTCTGCATCATGTGCATGGTCCGCGCGCCCCAGGCATGGGTCTCGCCCTTCGAGCGCGCCTTGTAGAAGCCACCGACCGGCAGCATGTCGGCGCCGTCCCGCCAGCCGCGGTCATGCGCCTCGACCATCTTCTTCTGGATGCCCAGGATGCCGATGCCGGAAATCCGGCTGATCATGCCGGGGAAGTATTCCGCCACCATTGACCGCGACAGGCCGACCGCCTCGAAATTGAGGCCGCCGCGATAGGACGACACGACCGAAATGCCCATCTTCGACATGATCTTCAGCAAGCCCTGGTCGATCGCCTTCTGATAGCGCGCGACGGTTTCGGTCAGCGTGCCTTCCAGCAGACCGCGGACCAGCCGGTCGGCCAGCGTGTCCTGCGCCAGATAGGCGTTGACGGTGGTCGCCCCGGACCCGATCAGCACCGCGAAATCATGCGGGTCGACACATTCGGCCGACCGGACATTGAGCGAGCAGAAGGTCCGCAAGCCCTGCCGGGTCAGCCAGGAATGGACCGCCGAAGTGGCCAGGATCATCGGCATCGGCACCCGCTCGGGGCCCTGATGTTCGTCGGTCAGGATCAGATGGCTGGCGCCCGAACGCACCGCATCCTCGGCCTCGCTGCGGACCCGCGCCAGCGCCGCCGACAGCGCCCCGGCGCCTTCGTCGCGGCCAAAACTGCAATCGATGGTGACCGCCCCGTCGCCGAAACAGCGCACCATCTCGGCGAATTTCGCGTTGCCCACGAAGGGCGAATCGAGCACCAGGATTTCGGTCTGGCTCGAATCCTCGTCGAGCACGTTCTTGAGGTTGCCGAACCGGGTCTTCAGGCTCATCACCCGGTATTCGCGCAGGCTGTCGATGGGCGGGTTGGTCACCTGGCTGAAATTCTGCCGGAAGAAGTGGCTCATCGGGCGATAGCGCCCCGACAGCACCGCCAGCGGCGTGTCGTCGCCCATCGATGCCAGAACCTCCTTCGCCTCCTCGGCCATGGGCGCCAGGATCATCTCGATCGCTTCCATGGTGTAACCGGCGACGATCTGCCGGCGGCGCAGCGTCTCATCCGCGAAGAGGGCGGTTTCGGTGACGCCGCCCGTGACCTGTTCGAGGTCGGTGACCCGCCCCGCCCATTCGCCAAAGGGCTGGGCGGCGGCCAGCATGTCCTTGAGTTCGACATCGTGGTAGAGCCGCCCCGCGGCCATGTCCACGGCGACCATCTGTCCCGGCCCCAGCGCGCCCTTTTCCACGATCCGGGCCTCGTCGGTCTGGACCATGCCGGCCTCGGACCCCGCGATCAGCAGCCCGTCGCCGGTGACCACATAGCGCAGCGGCCTGAGCCCGTTCCGGTCGAGCCCCGCGGCGACCCAGCGCCCGTCGGTCATCGCCAGCGCGGCCGGCCCGTCCCAGGGTTCCATCACCGCATTGGAATAGGCGTACATGTCGTTCCAGGCGGCGGGCAGGTCCTGCGCGCTGTTCGACCAGGCCTCGGGGATCAGCATGGTCTTGGCCATCGGCGCCGTCCGGCCGGCCCGCACCATCACCTCGAACACCGCGTCAAGCGCGGCCGAATCCGACGCGCCGCTGGCGACGATCGGCTTGATGTCGCCGGCATGATCGCCAAACGACGCCGACGCCATGCGAATCTCGTGGCTTTTCAGCCAGTTCAGGTTGCCCTTCAGGGTGTTGATCTCGCCATTATGGGCCAGCATCCGGAACGGCTGGGCCAGCCACCATTGCGGAAAGGTGTTGGTGGAATAGCGCTGGTGATAGATCGCAAAGGCGCTTTCGAACCGGTCGTCCTGCAGATCGGGATAGAATTCGGCGACCTGTTCGGCCAGCATCATGCCCTTGTAGATGATCGACCGGCAGCTCAGCGAACACAGGTAAAGCTCGGGGATCAGCGCGGCGGCCGCGGCTTTCTCGATCCGGCGGCGGATCACGTAAAGCTCGCGCTCGAAGGTCTCCTCGTCGACATCCTTGGCGTCCGAGATGATGATCTGTTCGATCTCGGGCCGGGTGGCGTTGGCCTTTTCGCCCAGCACCGAAATGTCGACCGGCACATGGCGCCAGCCATAGATCGAATAGCCCATCCGCAGGACTTCGGCCTCGACGATGGTCCGGCAGGTTTCCTGGGCGCCGAAATCGTTGCGCGGCAGGAACACCTGGCCGACCGCGATCAGCCGCTCGCGGTTCGGCTCGTGCCCGGTGCGGCGGATCTGGTCATAGAAGAACGGCACCGGGATCTGCACATGGATGCCCGCGCCGTCGCCGGTCTTGCCGTCGGCATCGACCGCGCCGCGATGCCAGACCGCCTTCAGCGCCTCGATGCCGTTTTCCACCACCTGGCGCGACGGCTTGCCGTCGATCGAGACGACCAAGCCGACGCCGCAGGCATCGTGCTCCAGCGCGGGGTCGTAAAGGCCCCGCTCGGCCAGCCGCGCCCGTTCGGCGCGTTCGCGATCCGCCCAGGCTGCGTCGAACGTCGTCATGGCACATCTCCTTCGCGAACGAATGGGTTGTCGGTCTCATACTCGGCGGCGCCGACCCGGTCATGGGCGCCGGCGAAACGCGCCCAGCGCGGCGCGCGATCGGCATAGACCTCGCGCGTCAGCGGAAAACCGTCGGCGGCGGGGAACAGGCCCGGCGGAAACTCATAGGGCCGGCCCGCCGGCACCGTGTCGCGGAACCACAGATGGCTGCCGCAACGCGGGCAGAAGGCACGCTCGGCAAAGGCCGAGGACGCATAGATCGCAACCTTGCCCGAAATCGAAACCGCCTCGACAGGCGCGTCGAACCCGGCAAACGGGCCGCCGGTCCAGCGCAGGCACATGCGGCAATGGCAGGCCGTCACCGCCGGATCATGGGCCGCCAGCCGGATGGTGACCGCCCCGCACAGGCAGCTTCCCTCGATCATGCTGCACCGCCGGGCGGGGTCACCCCGGCCATCTCCAGCACCTGCGCCTCGGTCATCCGGGGGCGTTCCCCGGCAAAGGCATGGCCGGCCGGCTTGTGATCGATGAAGACCTCGGAGACGAGGTCGAGACCGTCCAGCGAATCGAGCGACCCTGCCGCGACGCTCATCATCCCCTGCATCGGGCCCGGCATGGTCAGGCGCCAGAACAGGCTCGATCCGCAGACCGAGCAGAAGCCGCGCTCGGCCCATTCCGACGAGCGGTAGGTGTGCAGCGTTTCATCGGCCTCCCAGGCGATCCCGCCCGGCATGATCTGGATGCCCAGTTCGATCCCGCCCGAAAACTTTCGACACATGCCGCAATGGCAGGCACCATAGCCCTGCGGCGGCGCCGCCAGGCGATAGCGGACCGCGCCGCACAGACATCCCCCTGTCCGGGCGACCGTCACGGCAGCAGCCTTGCCGGGACGATGTCCGCCGGCGCCCGCGACAACACCGCGCCGCAATCAAAGATCGGCCGGGCGTCGAGAAAGCCCGGCTCCCCCGGTTCGATGAACTGCACCGGGGTGCGGTCGTTTTCCACCGTCTCGACGCCGTCGGTCTCGGTCTCGATCCCGCCCAGAAACAGGCCAAAGCGTTCGGAAACGTACTGGTTACCCTGGCGGGTAAAGATGACCTGGCCATCGACCGACTCGCGCACCTCGAATTCGGTGACCATCAGCGGCTCGCCATCTATCTCGACCGTCTCGCCGGTCAGCCGGTCGAAGCCCTGATAGCGGTGCACCTGGCCGTCGATCGCGCCCGAGGTCACGGTCTCGAAGTCGAAACTGTCAAGCCCGGTTTCCAGCAATTCGCTGAACGAGGCCGGGTCCTGGGACGGTTCGCGCAGCGTCTCGGTCATTCCGATCACCAGGATCATCGTCTGCAGCCACTGGTATTCGGCGTCGAGATAGGACAGCGCGACCGGTCCATCCGCGGTCAGGGTGGCGCCCCAGCGATGGCCTTCGGGGTCGCCCTGGCAGGTGAAGTAATGCGACACGAGGCAGCCCTTCATCTGCACGGTCAGATAGGCATCGCAGCCCTGCGGCGGCACGAATTTGGGGCTTTGCGCCTGGGCGGGCCAGGCGGCGGCGAGCGCCAGCAGGGCGGAAAGGGCAGGTTTCATCGGGCAGGCTCCATCGGGTTCGGGTCGCGGTATGCGACGCATCTGGCGCGGTATCGTGTTGGGCACAAGGCGGCGGGTTTCACCATAGGCCGGCCTGCCCGCTGTCGAACGCGGCGCGCCAGGTGCGATAGCCCTCCTCGAAACCCTCGGGCAGTTGCCGGTTGCGGGCCACGAGGCGCTGCGCCGATTTCCGAAAGGTCGGTTCCGAAAACGGCAGATGGGCGGCGATCGGTTCGCGGGTCTGCGCGTCCCGATAGGCCGCCACCGAGATCACGTTGCCCTGTTCGAAACTGTCGATCCGCCCGATCATCAGCCAGTTCTCCTGGGTTTGCCAGACCTGCCCGACCGCCAGCACGGGGCCGGCAGCCGAACCGCCCGCGAGCCATCGCCTGATCCCGCGCCACGGCATCGCCTCACTCGGCCGCAATCCGAGCATCCGATCCGAGTTGTTCGAGGATCGCATCGGCGGCCTCGCGGCCGTCGCGGATTGCCCAGACCACCAGCGAGGCGCCGCGCACGATGTCACCCACCGCCCAGACGCCGGGCAGGTTGGTCCGATGGTCGGGATGGGTGGTGCGGATCGTGCCCCAGCGGGTCACCTCGAGCTCTGGCACGCCCCACAGCGCGGGGATTGCCTCGGGCTCGAAGCCAAGCGCCTTGATCACCAGATCGGCGTCTTCGGTATAATCCGCGCCGTCGATCTCTTCGGGCATCTGGCGGCCGGTCAGATCGGGCGGGCCCAGCCGCATCCGGGCCACCCGGACACCGGTCACCGCGCTGTCGCCGGCGAACGCCTTGGGCGCCGACAGCCAGACGAATTCGACGCCTTCCTCCTCGGCATTGGCGACCTCGCGCTGCGAGCCGGGCATGTTCGCCCGGTCGCGGCGATACAGGCACTTGACCGAGGTGGCGCCCTGGCGCACCGCGGTGCGCACGCAATCCATCGCCGTGTCGCCGCCGCCGATCACCACCACGCGCTTGCCTTCGGCGTTGAGTTCGCCCGAGGCGAATTCCGGCACATCGTCGCCAAAGCCGGCCCGGTTCGACGCCGTCAGATAGTCGATCGCCCGCACGATCCCCGGCAGCCCGACCCCCGGACCGCCCAGATCGCGCGACTTGTAGACGCCGGTGGCGATGATCAGCGCCTCGTGCTGGGCCCGCAGCTCGGCAAAGTCGATGTCCCGGCCGACCGCGCAGTTCAGACGGAAATGCACGCCCGCCGCTTCGAGCTGGTCGATGCGCCGCATCACCACGGGCTTTTCCAGCTTGAAGCCCGGGATGCCATAGGTCATCAGCCCGCCCGCGCGGTCGTACCGGTCATAGACGGTGACGCGCACACCGGCCCGGCGCAGCCTTTCGGCCGCCGCCAGCCCGCCGGGGCCGGCGCCGATGATGCCGACCGATTCGCCGCGTTCGACGGTCGGCGCCGGGATCTCGACCCAGCCTTCCTGCCAGGCCATGTCGGTGAGGTATTTCTCGACCGCGCCGATGGTCACCGTGCCATGGCCCGATTGCTCGATCACGCAATTGCCTTCGCACAGCCGGTCCTGGGGGCAGATGCGGCCGCAGATTTCGGGAAAGGTGTTGGTCGATTGCGACAGCTCATAGGCCTCGCGCAGCCGTCCCTCGGCGGTCAGGCGCAACCAGTCGGGGATGTTGTTGTGCAGCGGGCAATGGGTCTGGCAATAGGGCACCCCGCATTGCGAGCAGCGCGCCGCCTGGATGGCGGCTTTTTCGGCGGCGTATTCGCCGTAGATCTCGTGGAAATCCTGGCGGCGCACCTCGGCCTCGCGCTTGCCGGGCATCTCCCGCGCCTCGGTGACGAAGCGCATCATGCCTTGTCGTGCCATGGCGGCGTCTCCATCCTCTATCGACCGGCCAGAAATCGTTCTAGCGGACCGGTGCCCAGCTGAAAAGGCAAAAGAGCTGACCTATTAAGGCCAGCGCACGGGCATACCGCGCCACATCCGCGGGAATCCCTGCTTTTTTAATCAGCCTTGCTTACCTATCAAGTTTTTCGCGCCGGGTCTAACCTGCCGCGGCGCGAATCGAAAGGACCGGTATGGCGGCTTGGTATCTGCTGGTGGTCGCGGCCCTGCAGGGCCTGACGGAGTTCCTGCCGGTCTCGTCCTCGGGCCATCTCATCCTGTTGCCGCGGCTCACCGGCCTGCCCGATCAGGGTCCGGCCATCGATGTGGCGGTGCATGTCGGCACGCTGACCGCCGTCATCGTCTATTTCTGGGCCGATGTCCGGCTTGCCCTGTCGGGCGTGCCGCGGCTGCTGCGCGGCAAGGTCGACACCCAGGGCGCCTGGCTGGCGCTGCTGCTGATCGTTGCCACGGTGCCGGTCGTGATCGTTGGCGCGGTGCTGGCGCTGACCGGCTGGATCGACGCGCTGCGCTCGATCCTGGTGGTTGGCTGGGCCACGCTGATCTTCGGCATCGTCCTGTGGTGGGCCGACCGGACCGGGGCGCAGGACCGGCCGGCGCGGCGCTGGTCGATCCGCCATGCCGCGATCATGGGGATGTGGCAGGCGCTGGCGCTGATCCCCGGCACCTCGCGGTCGGGCATCACCATCACCGCGGCGCGGTTGTTGGGATATGCCCGGCCCGATGCGGCGCGGCTGGCAATGCTGATGTCGATCCCGACCATCGCCGCGTCGGGCGTCCTGACAGGCGCAGGCGTGGCGCTGTCGGGCGATGCCGGCGTGCTGCGCGACTGGGGCCTGGCGGTGGGGTTTGCCTTTTTCGCCGGCCTTGCCGGGCTGTGGATTCTGATGCGCTTCGCCCGGACGATCAGCTTCACGCCCTATGTGATCTACCGCCTGGGGCTCGGCGCCGCGCTGCTGTGGATCGGCTATTCGGCCTGACCGGCGCCGCGAAACCGGGCAGTCGGCGGTTTCCGCGCCGATCGGGCGCGGCACCGTCTTGACCCCATGCGCGAAGCCGCAATGATGACGCCATGACCGAAGCCGCCGCACCCTCTGCCGTTCCCGCCGCCGCCCAGCTGGGGCAGACGCGGGCCGACCGTTTCGCCCGCTGGCGACGCGGCGAGGCGGCGCGCGGCCTGACCCTGGTGTCGCCCGCGCTGATCTATGCGCTGCTGCTGCTGGCGGCCCCGATGGGCATGATCGTGGCGCTGTCCTTTGCCACCCAGACCTATCTGACGATCGACTGGTCGCCCAGCCTGGCGAATTATCACGAGGCATGGATCGACCCGCAGGAAAGCGAGATGTACCGCGCGCTGATGGGCCGGTCGCTGGCGATCTCGGGGGCGGTGACGGCGATCACCGTGCTGCTGGCCTTTCCGATCGCCTATTTCGTGTCGTTCCACGTCGCGCCGCGGCGCAAGGCGCTGTGGATCTTTCTGATCACCATCCCGTTCTGGACCAGCTATCTGCTGCGGGTGTTCCTGTGGAAGGTAATCCTGCAGGAAAACGGGGTGGTCAATTCGATCCTGATGGGGGCGGGCGTGATCGACACGCCGCTCGACATGCTGTTCTCGCCGGACGCGATCATCATCACGCTGGCACATGCCTGGGCGCCGTTCGCCATCCTGCCGATCTATGTCGCGCTGGAAAAGATCGACCGGTCGCTGCTGGAGGCCGCGCGCGATCTGGGCGAGAACCGCATCGTGACGTTCTGGCGGGTGACGCTGCCGCTGGCGCTGCCCGGGGTCGTGGCGGCGGCACTGATCGTGTTCATCCCGACGATCGGGGATTATGTCACGCCGGCGCTGATCGGCGGCGGCCGGGTGCCGATGATTGCCAACATGATCCAGGCCCAGTTCATGGTGCTGAACAACCGGCCGATGGGCGCCGCGCTGGCGATCTCGGCGATGGTGGTGGTCGCGGTGATCGCGATCCTGTTCCTGCTGCTCAACCGCCGCTTCCTGAAGGTCCGCCAGTGAGACGGCCCGGTACGCTGGCCATCTACGCCGCGTTCTATCTGGTGTTTCTGTATGCACCGGTGATCCTGCTGCCGCTGTTTGCATTCAACGACGGCACGATCATCGCCTTTCCGCTGTCGGGCTTCACCACCCACTGGTTCGCCGAGCTGGCGCAGACCGATGCGCTGATCGACTCGGTCGTCACCAGCCTGATCATCGCGGTCGTCGCGGCGGTGCTGGCGACGCTTCTGGGGCTTCTGGCGGCGCGGGCCGCGGCGCGGACGATGTTCCCGCTGAAGCCGGGGATCATGGGGCTGATCATGCTGCCGCTGATCCTGCCCGAGATCATCATCGCGGTCGCGCTTCTGGTCGTGCTGTCGCAGCTTGGCATCGCGCTGGCGTCCTGGACCGTGATCCTGGGCCATGTGCTGCTGTGCACGCCGTTTGCCATCGCGATCCTGAATTCGGCCTTCCTCGCCCTCGACCAGTCGCTGGAAGAGGCCGCCCAGGATCTGGGCACCACAAAGCTCGAAACCTTCTGGCGGGTGACCCTGCCGCTGGTGATGCCGGGGATCGTCTCGTCGCTGCTGATCTCGTTCACGATCTCGCTCGACGAGTTCATCATCGCCTTCTTTCTGTCGGGCAACGAGCCGACGCTGCCGGTCTATCTGTGGTCGCAGCTGCGCTTCCCTGCGAGAATCCCGGTGGTCATGGCGCTTGGCACGCTGTTGCTGATCGCCTCGCTGGTGTTGCTGACAACGGCGGAGTATTTCCGCCGCCGCGGCGCCGCCCGGACCGGGCAGGACGACCATGGGGGATTCATGTGACCGAACCGCTGATCGTCCTCGACCGGGTGGAAAAGCATTACGGAGCCGTGCAGGCGCTGGCCGGCGTCTCGGCCGAGATCGGCGCGGGCGAGTTCTTTTCGCTGCTCGGTCCCTCGGGTTGCGGCAAGACCACGCTGTTGCGCGCGATCGCCGGCTTCGAGGAACTGACCGGCGGACGGCTGACGATCGACGGGCGCGACATGGCGCATGTGCCGCCGAACAAGCGGCCCACCAACATGGTGTTCCAGAGCTATGCGATCTTTCCGCATCTCGATGTCGGGCAGAATGTCGGCTTTGGCCTGCGCAAGAAGGGGCTCGACAAGGCCGAGATGACGCGCGCGGTCGGCGACGCGCTGACCATGGTGGGGCTTGGCGGCTATGAAAAACGCGCCTCGCACGCGCTGTCGGGCGGCCAGCGCCAGCGGGTGGCGCTGGCCCGGGCGCTGGTGATGAAGCCCAAGGTGCTGCTCTTGGACGAACCGCTCTCGGCGCTCGACAAGAAGCTGCGCGAACAGATGCAGGTCGAACTGATCCGGCTGCAGCGTCAGGTCGGCATCACCTTCATCCTGGTCACCCATGACCAGGAAGAGGCACTGGTGATGTCGGACCGCATCGCGGTGATGTTCGATGGCCAGATCGCCCAGCTGGCCGACCCGGAAATCCTGTACCGCGCCCCGGTCAACCGCCGGGTGGCAAGCTTCATCGGGATGATGAACTTCCTGCCAACCCAGGTCACCGTGCTGCCCGATGGCACGGCAGAGGTCGATGTGGCGGGGCTGGGCCGCGCGACGATCCCGGCGACGCAATGCGCCGGCGGCGCACGCGCCGGCAAGGGCGCGGTCGGCATCCGGCCCGAAACGCTGACCATCGGGCGCGAAGGCGCGGGCCGGGTCGCCGAAGGCACGGTCGAAGAGGTCGTCTATTACGGCGACATGACCTATTACGACGTGCTGCTCGACGGGGCGGCCGCCCCCGTCACGATTTCCATGCGCAACGTGTTTGGCCGCGACGTGCTTTGCCGCGGCGCCCGCACCCCGGTGCGCTGGGCGCCCGAGGCCATGGTGCTGTTCCACGACTGATACGGGCGGTCATTGACGATGACCGCCCGCCGCCTCCCGCCCCGTGCCAGGCCCGGGCCCGGCCGGTCAGCGCGGGTGGGTGCGCGGCCGCTCCTCGATGGGCACCAAGATCGCCTGCAATTCGGCCTGGGGTGTGGGCACGCCATCGCGCCGGCCGCCGAACGGGTCGTCATCGGCGGGCTCGGCCATCTGCATCACCGCGATACCGATCTGCACGCCGCCAAAGGTGATGCCGGAAAAGAACGCCAGCATGGACGCGGCAAGCCAGCCATCGGGCGACCGGGCGACGAGCCCGCCAAGCCCCGCGACATCGAGCCACAGGATCAGGGCGGCAAAGGCCACGCCCAGGCCCATTCCGATTGCGCCATGGACAAGAAACATCCGAACCAGTCGCGGCATTGCGTCATCCTCCATTGCCCTGGGCGGAAGTTAGGGCGGATGCCGCGGCATGACCACCCCTGCCCTGCCCGACCGTGCTAGCCGCTGGCGTCCCGCCACCGCGCCAGCGCCGCCTCGTCGTTCTCCCGCGCGGCAACCCAGCGTTCGTCGCCGGCGCGCTCTTCCTTCTTCCAGAAGGGGGCGCGGGATTTCAGGTAATCCATCAGAAAGGCCGCGGCCTCGAAGGCCGCCACCCGATGCCGCGCCGCGGTCGCGACAAAGACGATCGCCTCGTCCGGCCGCATCGGACCGTGCCGATGGATGACCAGCGCATCGCTGAGCGCCCAGCGCGATGCGGCCTCGGCCGCGATCGCATCGAGCGCCTTTTCGGTCATCCCCGGGTAATGCTCGATCACCATGCGGATCAGCGGCGCCTGCGCGTCATCATCGCCGCGCACCAGACCGGTGAAACTGACGACGGCGCCGGCGCCGGCCGCCCGACCGGTGAAGCCGGCCAGTTCCGCGCCCGGGTCGAACGGCGCCTCTTGCAGCCGCACCCGCACGCCTAGCCGCCCGTCATCGGCGGGAAGAAGGCGATTTCCCGCGCCTGCCCGAGGGGCGCGTCAAGCTCGGCCAGTTCCTGGTCGAGCGCCACGCGAATCGCCGCCATATCGGCAAAGGCCGCGGCATAACGCGGCTCGCGCGATTTCAGTTCGGCGACCAGCTCGGCAACGGTGGCGGCGTCGGTCTCGACCCGCTCGCGCGGCAGCCCGATGCGCTCGCGCAGCCAGGCGAAATAGAGGATGTCGCGTGTCATGGCTGCCCCTTTCCTGCCCGCAGATGCGGCATCGCCTTGGCGAAATAGTCCCAGCCGGTGATCGCCGTCAAAGCCGCCGCCAGCCACAGCAGCGGCAGGCCCAATGCCATCACCATGACTTCGGCGCCAGCCGCGGCCGTTTCGCCCGCGGATCGGGTGTCGAACGCCGCAACGGGTGCCACGGCCAGCATCAGCGTCAGGGCGACCAGCTGCGCCCCGGTCTTCCACTTTGCCAGACGGGTGACCGGCAGTTTCACATCGCCGAGATACTCGCGCAGACCCGAAACCATGATCTCGCGCGTCAGGATCACGGCGGCGGGCACCACCAGCCAGATGTCCAGCCCGTGCTGGCCCAGCAGCACCGCCAGTGCGATCAGCGCGATGGCCTTGTCGGCGATCGGGTCGAGCATCACGCCGAACGGGCTGACCACCCCCCAGGCGCGGGCCAGCCGGCCGTCAAGCCAGTCGGTGACCGCGGCCGCGACGAACAGTCCCAGCGCCCACAGATCGGCGGCCGGCCGGTCCGCGACCGCAAAGACCAGCAACAGGCCCGGCGCGGCGGCCATGCGGAAGGCGGTCATCAGGTTGGGGATCCGGGCGCGCATGGTGCGAACCTAGCGCGGGCCGGATCGGGGCGAAACCCTTTGCCCGGTTCAGCCGAGGCAGGCCGCGAACAGCGCGCGCGTGTTCTCGGCGGTCATCGGCACCGGGTTGCCGCCGACCGACGGATCGGCCAGCGCATCGGCGACCAGCCGGTCGAGATCGGCGTTGGCCACACCAAGCGCGGTCAGGTTCGGCGGGATACCAAGGCTTGCATTGAAGTCGTTCACAAAGGCCAGGAAGCCGTCGAACCCGCCCGCGATGCCCAGATAGGCCGCCGCGCGGACGATCCGATCCTCGATCACGGGCCGGTTGAAGCGCAGGACCGGCGCCATCACCACCGCATTCGTGGTGCCGTGATGGGTGTGGAAATGCGCGCCGATGGGATGGGACAGCGCATGGATCGCCCCCAGCCCCTTCTGGAACGCCACCGCGCCCATGGCGGCCGCCGCCATCATCTGGGCGCGGGCCTCGATATCCGTGCCGTCGCGATAGGCGCGCGGCAGGAAGTCCTTGACCATGGCAAGCCCTTCAAGCGCGATGCCATGGCTCATCGGGTGGAAATGCGGCGAGCAATAGGCCTCGAGGCAATGGGCGAAGGCATCCATCCCGGTGCCCGCGGTGATCGCCGGCGGCATCCCCACGGTCAGTTCCGCATCGGCGATCACCACGGCGGGCAGGCATCTGGGATGGAAGATGATCTTCTTTTCCTGGGTCGCGGAATTGGTCAGCACACCGGCGCGGCCAACCTCGGACCCCGTGCCGGCGGTGGTCGGCACGGCGACGATCGGGGCGATGGCGGCGGCATCGGCGCGGCGCCACCAATCGCCGATATCCTCGAAATCCCAGACCGGGCGGGTCTGACCGGCCATGAACGCGACGAGCTTGCCCAGATCGAGGCCCGAACCGCCGCCAAAGGCGATCACCCCGTCATGGCCGCCTTCCCGGAACGCCGCGATCCCGGCGGCCAGATTGCGCTCGCTCGGGTTCGGATCGACCTCGGCGAAGATCGCCCGCCCCAGGCCGCCCGCCTCCATGATATCGAGCGTCCTCGCCACAATCGGCAGCGCCGCCAGCCCGCGGTCGGTGACCAGCAGCGGCCGTTTCATGCCGGCCTCGGCACAGGCTTCGGGCAGTTCGGCAATGCGGCCGGCGCCGAACCGGATATGGGTGGGATAGGACCAGTTGGCAGTCAGCGTCATGGCAGGCCTCGCGCAGTGTCGAACCAGGTGAACCGGTCATCCGCCGGCATCCCGTCTTGCGCCGCTTCGACCGCGCTGTCGAGGGGGCAGCCCCCCGTGGATGGGGGGCAAGGCGCCGCACAGGATCAGCGCGCCGCGGGGCAGGGTCAGCGCCTCTGCCGTCGCATCGGCATCGACGATCTCGACCCGATGGGCCGTCATCGCCGCAGGTGATAGGATTTCGGCCGGGTCAGCGCGTGATAGCCCAGCACCGACAGCGCCGCGCCGCGCCCGGTCTGCTTGCAGCCGGTCCAGCACAGCGCGGGGTCGAGGTAGTCGCAGCGGTTCATGAACACGGTGCCGGTTTCGATCTGATCGCCGATATGGGCGGCGCGATCCTGTCGGTGCTGGGCTATCACGCGCTGACCCGGCCGAAATCCTATCACCTGCGGCGATGACGGCCCATCGGGTCGAGATCGTCGATGCCGATGCGACGGCAGAGGCGCTGACCCTGCCCCGCGGCGCGCTGATCCTGTGCGGCGCCTTGCCCCCCATCCCCCGGGGGCTGCCCCCTCGACAGCGCGGTCGAAGCGG
>DNSZ01000288.1:0-631 GCA_003500165.1 Paracoccaceae bacterium
TGCCCCCCGAGGCGGCCCTGTCCCGCGCGGCCGGCCCCGCTGGGCCCGGCTCGTGGTATCGCTGCCGCTTCCGTCGGTCATCCGGGCTCCGACCGGTGTGACGCATGCGCGGGTCCGGCGGGTGGAGGGGCGCACCGGACACCCATGACGCCTTGCCACAGCATCGCCCGTCCGGCGCGCTTCGGATGGGCGGTATCGCCACCGGGGTGATCAGCTCGAAACTCCAGGGGCGGCAGGCCGGCGCGCATCGGGTGCCGTCCCGGCGCCGGGCCGCTTGCGGGGCAAGCGGGCGGCGCCGCCGCCGAGCGGGGGCTCGATGCCCCCCGAGGCGGCCCTGTCATGCCAACGGTCATTGCGAATGACCGTTCGCCGCCCCCGCCCGGCCGGGACGCGGTCCTTGCGCCGGCCGGCGCCGGGGCGCCATATCGCGCGGCGGCTGGGCGGGGGGCACGATGGCGATCTACACCAGACGGGTCTGGGGCTGGATGTTCTTCGACTGGGCCAGCCAGCCCTATCTGACGCTTCTGCTGACCTTCATCTTCGGGCCCTATTTCGCCGAGATCGTGGCCGCCGATCTGGTGGCCAATGGCGCCAGCCCGGCCGCGGCCGGCGCCCGCGCGCAGGCGCTGTG
>DNSZ01000288.1:649-862 GCA_003500165.1 Paracoccaceae bacterium
GGTCTGGATCGCCGGCTTTTCGGCGCTCTACATCGCGGGGGCGGCGGCCTTGTGGTGGGCGGTGCCCGAGGCGCCGCCGGTCGGTCTTGTCCTCGTCGCTTTCGGCATCGGCTTCATCGGCATGGAGTTCGCGACGATCTTCAGCAATGCGCTGCTGCCGGGGCTCGGGGCGCGGCCCGAGCTTGGCCGGATCTCGGGCGCGGGCTGGGCGTT
>DNSZ01000288.1:873-5147 GCA_003500165.1 Paracoccaceae bacterium
CGTGGGGCTGGGCGAGACGCTGCGCGATCTGGGGCGCACCCTGCGCGCGCTGCCGCGCCACCGCTCGCGGTTCGCTTTCCTGCTGGCGTCGCTCTTCTATCGCGACGGGCTGAACGGCATGTTCACCTTTGGCGGCATCTACGCGCTGGGCGTCCTGGGCTGGGAGGTCGCCCAGATCGGCGTGTTCGGCATCCTTGCCGCGATCACCGGCGCGGTCTTCGCCTGGCTCGGCGGTTTCGCCGACGACCGGTTCGGACCGAAACCCGTGATCGTGGNNGGCGCGGCCGGCGGTGCGCTGCAATCGGCCTCGCGCACCATGATGGTGCGGCAGGCCGATCCGGACCGGATGACCGAAGGCTTCGGGCTGTATGCCCTGTCGGGCAAGGCCACGACCTGGCTGGCGCCGCTGCTGATTGCCATCGTCACCGCCGCCACCGACAGCCAGAGGCTGGGCATCGCGCCGCTCATTCTTCTGTTTCTTCTTGGCCTTGTGTTGCTAATATGGGTCAAACCCGATGGCGACAGGACGTCCCGATGACCCGAACGCTCCCTGCCATGATGCTGGCGCTTCTGTGCGGNNATCGCCGCCTGTGGCGATGGCACCGATGGCGCGCAACGCAATGCCATGGTCGGTCAGGCCGCGGTCGATCCGGCAAGCTTTGGCGGCGCCAAGGCCAACCGGCTGTTCGGTGCCGAAGACCGGCCTTCGGCCCAGCCGCCCGCGGCGATTGGCAGCTATGCCGGGGGCTGCGTCGCAGGGGCGGTGGAACTGCCCGAAACCGGCCCGACCTGGCAGGCGATGCGGCTGTCGCGGAACCGCAACTGGGGCCACCCCGAGACCATCCGGTTCATCGAACGTCTCAGCGCCGAGGCGGTGCGCCAGGGCTGGGCGGGGCTTTATGTCGGCGACATCTCGCAGCCGCGCGGCGGGCCGATGATCAGCGGGCACCGCTCGCATCAAAGCGGGCTTGACGTCGATATCTGGATGCTGCCGCCGCGGCGGCTCGATCTGTCCCGCGCCGAACGCGAAAACCTGTCGTCGATCTCGGTCCGTACCGCCGACCAGCGCCGCGTCAACGACAACTGGACGCCGGCGCATATGGCGATCCTGCGCGCCGCGGCCGAAGACCCGGCCGTCGACCGCGTCTTCGTCACCCCGCCGGCCAAGATCGCCATGTGCAACGCCGCCGGGCGCGACCGCGACTGGCTGCAGAAGATCCGGCCGATCGGCGGGCACAATTATCACTTCCATGTCCGGCTGAACTGCCCGCGCGGCGACCGCGCCTGCCAGACCCAGACGCCCAGTGTGGCGGAGCTTTCCGAGGGCGGCGATGGCTGCGACGATACGCTGATGTGGTGGGTCACGGATTATCTGGACCCGCCGCCACCCGATCCGAACGCGCCGCCGCCGGCTCGCCGGCGCCACCCGCGCGATTACACGATGGCCGATCTGCCCGCCCAATGCGGCGCGGTGCTGACCGCAGAGTGACCCGCTTGCCGGGGTTGTGCGGGCCGCAGGAGGGACCCGATGGCCAGAACCGGAACCATGCTGATCACCGGCGGGACGCGCGGCATCGGCGCGGCGATCGCCCGGCGCATGCTGCGCCGCGGCTGGCGGGTGTTCGTCACCAGCCGAACCGACGCGGCCCCGCCCGAGGGAGCCGAGCGGCTGCCGCTCGAGATCACCGACGACGCCTCGGTCGCGGCCTGCGTCGCCGAGGCACAGGCGCGGGCCGGGGCGATCGACGTCCTGGTGAACAATTCGGGCTATGACCTCTATGCCCCGTTCGAAACGATGCCGGCTGCGGCGTTCGACGACCAGATGGCGGTCAATTTCACCGGTGCGGTGCGCATGACGCAGGCGGTGCTGCCGGGGATGCGGGCACGCCGCGCCGGCCGCATCGTGCAGATCGCCTCGCTGGGCGGGCTGCAGGGGCTGCCCTTCAACACCGCCTATGCGGCGTCGAAATTCGCGATGCTGGGCTTTTCCCAGGCGCTGCGGCTGGAACTTCTGCCGCTGGGGCTGTGGGTGTCGGCGGTGATCCCCGGCACCGTGGCGACCGACACGCTCGACCGGTCGATCCGCGACATCGGGCCGGCCGAGGGGCCCTATGCCGTGCGATTCCAGCGCATGGTCGCGCAGATGCGCCGCGCCGGGGCGGCCAGCCCGACTCGGCCCGACGATGTCGCCCGGGTGGTCGAACGGGCCAGCACCGTGCCGGCGCCGCGCTTTGCCTATTTCGTGGGCCGCCAGGCCTGGCTGCTGGGGCGGCTGAAGGCGCTGACCCCCGAAGCCCTGTTCGAGCGGGCGTTGCGCGGCCGGTTTGGCTGAGGCCAAAGCGCGATGGGGTATGCGAGCGGTTATCGAATCTGACCGTTTTCCGCCCGGCGAACGGCCCTGCACGGGGCCGTTGCCCATGGCCGTACGGCCATGGTTGGGCGCGCCGTGCGGCGCGCGTCGCTATAACAAAGGCCATCGATCTTGACCATTTTCCGCCCGGCGAACGGCCCCGCACGGGGCCGTTGCCCATGGCCGTACGGCCATGGTTGCGCGCGCCGTGCGGCGCGCGCCTCGCTATAACAAAGGCCATCGATCTTGACCGTTTTCCGCCCGGCGAACGGCCCCGCACGGGGCCGTTGCCCATGGCCGTACGGCCATGGTTGGGCGCGCCGTGCGGCGCGCGCCTCGCCTAGCCGGTGCCGCGAATGATCGCCGCGAAGCGGTCGAAAATCGCCGCATTGGCCGCGATCAGGTCACCGTCGCGCATCGGGTCGTCGCCCGGGCCGATGGCCTCGACCAGCCCGCCGGCCTCGCGCAGGATCAACAGCCCCGCCGCCATGTCCCAGGGCTGCAGCCCGCGCTCCCAGTACCCTTCATATCGGCCGGCCGCCACATAGGCGAGGTCGAGCGCGGCCGAGCCCCAGCGCCGCACGCCAGCGCAAACCGGCAACAGCCGCGCCATGTCGCGCAGCGCTTCGGGCAATTCGGGCCGCCCACCCCAGGGAATCCCGGTGGCAAAGATCGCCTCGATCATGCGGCTCCGCGCCGACACCCGCAGCCGCTGGTCGTTGACAAAGGCGCCGGCGCCCTTTTCGGCGGCAAAGGTCTCGTCCTTGACCGGATCGTAGACCACACCGGCGACGATCTCGCCCTTGTGTTCGAGCGCGATCGAGATCGCCCAATGCGGCAGGCCGTGCAGAAAGTTCGTGGTGCCATCGAGCGGATCGACGATCCACCGCCGCGTCGGATCCTTGCCCGGCGCAGGCGCGCTTTCCTCGCCCAGCCAGCCATAATTCGGCCGCGCCTCGGTCAGCGCGGCGCGCACCACCTCCTCGGCCCTGGTATCGGCGCGGGACACGAAGTCGCCCGCCCCCTTGACCGAGACCTGCAGCTTTTCGACTTCACCGAAATCGCGCAGCAGGCCACGGCCGGCGCGGCGCGCGGCGGTGATCATCACATTGAGGTTCGCGCTGCCCGAAACCATGCCGCCCCCGTGCCCAGACCGTCGGGCTATAGGCCCCCCGGCGGGCCGTGCCAAGCGGCCCCGGCCCCCGGCGGGCCGCGCATCAGCCGCAGCGCATGGGCCATGAAGGGCAGCGCCCGGTCGCCGGCCCGCGTCGCGGCGAACATCCGCCGGGTGAGGCCGGTTTCGGTCAGCCGCCGGGCAACCAGCCCGCGCGGGGCCGGCGCGCTGCGCAGCACCCAGTCGGGCAACACCGCCACGCCATGCCCACCTGCGACCAGCAGCAGGATCATCTGCGTCAATTCGGTGCGGCGCATGGCGCGCGGCTCGATCCCCGCGGGGCCCAGCAGGGTCACGAACACGTCAAGCCGCGCGCGGTCCACCGGATAGGCGATCAGCGTCTCGGCGGCAAAATCCTCGGCCGTGACGAAGGGTTTCGCCGCAAAGCCGTGGCTTTCGGCGGCAACCGCCACCGGCTCGTAATCGAACAGCGGCGCGAAATGCAGCGTCGGGTCCGGCTCCGGGTCCGAGGTCAGCACCAGATCGGCCGCTTCGCGGGTCAGGGCGGCAAGCCCCGAAAACCCCGCCCCGGCCCGGATGTCGATATCGACATCGGGCCAGGCCCGGCGGAACCGGTCGAGCACCGGGATCAGCCAGTCATAGCAGGCATGGCATTCCATGGCGATGAAGAGGCGCCCGCCGCGGCCCGCATGCAGGCCGTCGATCTCGGCCTCGAAGGCGTCGATCTCGGGCAGCACCCGGTCGGCCAGCGCGCGCATCCGCTCGCCCGCCGCCGACAGGCGAAGCGGT
>DNSZ01000131.1:0-23472 GCA_003500165.1 Paracoccaceae bacterium
CTGGCGGCCGAGGCGGCGCGGCTGCGGGTTCGACCACCGCGATGCGCGGGGCATCGCCCCAGACCGTGCGGGCAAACGCCGCGACCGCGGCCGCCAGACCGCCGACACCCGCCTGCAGCACGATCAGATCGGGCAAGGCGGGCAGCTGCCGCGCCGCCTCGGCCGCCAGTTGCAGATAGCCCTCCATCACCCGCCGGGGCAGCTCGGTATAGCCCGGCCATGCGGAATCGGACAAAAGCGTCCAGCCCCGTTTCGCCGCCGCCGCCTCGGCCGCCGCCATGCTGGCCTGGTAGTCCGCGCCGGCGCGCACGACCTCGGCGTCTTTCGCCGCAAGCCGCGCGGCAAAGCCATCGGGCACGGTTTCGGCCAGAAAAATCACCGCGCGCGCCCCGAAAAGCCGCGCCCCCGCGGCCAGCGACAGGCCGTGATTGCCCGCACTCGCCGCGACAAAGGTCCGCCCCGCCAGCGCCGTCTGCCACGGCCCGTCGCCCCGCGCGGCTGCCGCCGCATGGGCCAGCGCATAGGCCGCGCCGAGGGCCTTGAAACTGCCCAGCCCCATGCGCGCGCGCTCATCCTTCAGCCAGATCGCCGCGACCCCGGCGGCGCGGGCCAGCCCCGGCGCCGCGACAAGCGGGGTTTCGCGATGCGCCGGGCACAGCCCCAACAGCCTTGCGGGCGCCGCCGCATCGGTCGACGGGAAGACGTCAAGCCCGGGCAGATCGCGGCCGCGCCAGGGATTCGCGATCGTCTCTGCCATGCCCCGCCCCCGCGCCAATCCGGGCCACCCTGTCGGGCGCCGGGCCGGGGATCAAGCGCGAACCGGCGGTGGCGGCGTCGGGACGCGCCGATAGGCGGCCGGGTCAAGCCGGGCGAGCCCCGTCAGCAACAGCGTGTGCCGGTCGGCCGGGTCGAGCGCGGCGATGGCCGCCTCGACGGCATCGGCCAGTGCCGCGNNCCAGCGGCGCATCATCGCCCAGCTGACCGCGTCGAGCGCCGCGAGATCGGCACGCCCCTCGGCCACCGCCCGGGCCGAGGCCCGGTGCGCGCCGGTGAAGATCAGATCGGTGAAGCGAAACCCGTCAAGCGCGGCCAGCGTCTGCGGCGCGGCCCAGCCCGATTGCGAGCCGGGCGCGTTCACCGCCAGCCTCGCGCCGCGCCAGCGCCGCAGCGGACCCGCCGTTGCCGGCGCCCGCGCCACCAGCGCCGAGCGGTACCAGCCGGCCGGGCAATCGGGCAGATCATAGGCGGGCGTCGCGACATAGGCCACCCGGCCCCACAGATCGCGACGAAACGGCAGACCGCAGGTCTGGGCCAGCAGCAGGTCGGGATCGGTCCAGATGTCGAAAAGCGGCCGGTCGCGGGTCAGGGCCCGGGGCGCGGCGCAGCCTTCGGCGCGCAGCCGGTCGCGGATCGCGGCCCACAACCGGTCGTTGGCGGCGGCCGTCTCGGGCCGGTCATGCATTGGCAGCGCTGCGATCACCCGGCGCCACGGGCCTCCACGCGCTGCCGGGCCAGCGCGCTGTCGCGGTCGTTGATGCCCAGAAGCTTGGCGGTCATCCGCAGAAGACCGTCCTCTTCGGGATCGCGTCGGCCATCGGCCAGCACCACCTGCCACAGCGCCTCGACCACCGCGGCCCGATCCTCGAACGGGACGGCGGCCTTGATCGCCTGGGTGAAGCGCACGGTGTCGGGCGCGGCAGCCTCCAGCTCCTCGGCCTCGGCGCGCAGGGCAGCGGCCTCGAAGGGCGACAGGCCATAGCGCGCGGCCAGGATGCGGTCGATCCGGGCCATCTCGGCCTCGGCATAGTCGCGATCGGCCCGCGCCACCCGGACGAGCAGCGCCGCCAGCGCCCGGCGTGCATCCCCGTCGTCGAGCGGCGCAGCCTCGGCCGCCGTGGTCAGCCGTTTGAAGAATTCTCCGAACATGCGCGGGACTATAGGTGCGCGTTGGCCGGGTGCAAGGGGCCGCGCCGCCGCAACCCGACCACGGCTGCGCGCGATATCAGTGCCTTATACCAACGGTCATTGGGAATGACCGTTCGCCGCCTCCCGCGCCCCGCCTCCCCGGCCGACCACCAATCTTGACCCTTTGGACAGGAAAAGACTGGTATTTGGGTGGGAAGGCGGGCCAGCTGCATTGAGTCACGCTCATTGCAGCTTGGTATAAGATCCCTGCTTCTGATGCCATCGTCGCAGCGGGGATGCTGCCGCGATGCCGATCACTGCGCGGTGACGGTCACGCGGACGGGATCGCCATGAACCCGCAGGACCTGCTGGCCCGGTGCGGTGGCAGTGAAGATTGTTTCCCGCACGGGTGTGTTGCCCCGGCACGACCCGCTACGGCGGACGCCGGGATTGCCGAAGCTGAATTCGCCAAGCTCGGTCTGCGCGTCGAGATTGGCCTTGGCGCTGGCCAGTTCCGCTTCGCTCGGCAGGACCCCGCATTGATCGCTGCGCTTGCCATGCACGATCGCCGATTGGCCCACGGCCAAACGCACGCTTGACTGATAGGCAACGCGGTTGACGTCCGCTTGCCCGCCGCCTGATGCGGTAGGCGCGGTTTCCGTGCACCCCGCCACGACCACAGCGGCGACAAGCGCCATTCCAAGTTTTCTCATGTTTCCATCTCCTCCGCGATCTCTCGAAGCCAATGCCTAGCTTGCCGCAAACCAGATCGGCGAGGTCGTGAAATCGATAGGTTTACACCGCGATGTGGCGCGCGCGAATCGCCCGCGCAAGGGCCTGTTCGCGGGTGCGCGCGCCCAGTTTGCGACGTGCCGAAATCAGGTGCTTCGCGACCGTCGCCTCTGAGATTCCCATCGTATCGGCAATGCGTGCGTTCAGCATGCCACCGGCAAGAAGCGTCAACACCTCCGCCTCGCGCCGCGACAGCGCGGTCCGGCTGAGCGGCAGGAATTGCTCGTGGTCGAACCGTTCGGGCCAGCCGAGCCAGGGCAGCATAAGCCGGATCGCGCGCTCGATCTCGGCCCGGGATTTCGCGCCCAGCACTTCGCCGGACGGAAACTCAGAGCAATAGGTGAGAACGGCAATGGTCGCCCCGTCGCCGATCGGCATGGATACGGAGACAATCGCGCGGTGGCCCGAATCGCGGACGAAACCGGAGAAGCCGAGGCAGGCAGGCACATGGCATGTCGGCGCCTCTTGCGTCGCCCAGATCAGCGGAGCCCGCGAGGTTCCGGCATGCTGCACGATGAAATCGCGGCTATGAAACCCATCGCCGAGATAGGCCGAAACAATCGACTTGGACAGCGACGTCCGAAACCAGATCGGTCGCTCCGTCGTGGCGTCTAGGGCTGCGGCATTGACCGCCGTGGCGCCAAGCGCGCCCAGGGTTTCGGTCATCACCGCCCAACGGCCCTCGAAATCCTTCGCGGCAAGGAAACGATGGCCCAGATCGCTTGCGAAATGCCGTTCTATCATGCTGCAAGCATAGAAAGGTTAGGCTTATCGAGCAAGCTTTCGCCCAGGTTTCGCGGGGCATCGGGCCACGAAAACGACCCAACGCCCCACCCGCGCAGGGCCGCTGCGATGGCTTCTGGTTGTTCGCTGCAGGTGATATGTCCCGCATCCGCGAGCGTCAAAACCCGCGCCCGTGGATCAACGCCGCCACCTTGACGCTCGCGGAGCCAGTTGCGCAACACGGCAACGCTGTCCTTGCGCAGCGGCGTGATCCGTTCCTTGCGGCCCTTGCCGAAACAGCGCAGATGCGCGCCAGGCTCCAGTGACGTGCCGCCGATCTTCAGACCGATCAGTTGGGAGACCCGCAAGCCGATCTGGGCCATCACGGTCAGGATCGCCCTGTCGCGCCGTCCTGTCCGAGTTGCGCTGTCGGGGGCGTCGATCGGCGCCGCCGCAATGCGCGGTTCGATCCGGGCCAGGTCGCCGCCCGCGAGCCCTGCGCCGATCATCGGATACCCGAAATGACCGTTGGCATTAACGGTCTTGCCCACTGTGACCATTGCGTGCGCCGGCAAGGAATTCGCCGTCTGGCGATCCCTAAAGCGCCCGCCACCGGGCGGCTTGCGTCGCGTCCCAATGCACTGCCAGCTCCAGCATCTCGCCGGCGCGGGCTTCGGCCTCGACCACGCCATGATCGTAAAGCCAGGCGCGGCGCCGGCCATCGGCCACGTCCAGCTGCAGCACCTCGCGCCGGCGGGCCCCGCCCAGGGCATCGGCGATCTGCCGGGTCAGCGCCGCCACCCCTGCCCCGGTTTCGGCCGAGATCGCGGCCACCCCGGCATCGCGCGCGGCCCGGGTCTCGGCCGCCTGGCGGTCTTCGTGCGCCAACAGGTCGATCTTGTTCCAGACCTCGATGCGCGGGATGCCGCCGGGGCCCGCCGGCGCCAGATCGGCCAGGATGGCCTCGACATCGGCGGCCTGCCGGGCGGTTTCGGGATGGGCGATGTCGCGCACATGCAGGATCAGATCGGCCGCGCGCACCTCTTCCAGCGTGGCCCGGAAGGCCGCCACCAGCAGCGTCGGCAGGTCCGAGATGAAGCCGACCGTGTCCGACAGGATCACCTTCGGCCCGCCGGGCAGCGCCACCCCGCGCATGGTCGGATCGAGGGTGGCGAACAGCATGTCCTCGGCCCGCACGGTCGCCCCGGTCAGCCGGTTGAACAGCGTCGACTTGCCGGCATTGGTATAGCCGACCAGCGCGACCACCGGAAACGGCACCTTGGCCCGCGCGGCGCGGTGCAGGCCGCGCGTCCGGACCACCTTGTCGAGGCGACGGCGCAGCCGGGTGATGGCGGTGTCAAGCGCGCGGCGGTCGGCCTCGATCTGGGTCTCGCCCGGCCCGCCGACGAATCCGAGGCCGCCGCGCTGGCGTTCCAGATGCGTCCAGGACCGGACCAGCCGGGTCTTCTGATAGGAAAGCGCCGCCAGTTCGACCTGCAGCGCGCCTTCGCGGGTTGCCGCGCGGTCGGCGAAAATCTCCAGGATCAGGCCGGTGCGGTCGAGGATCTTCACGCCCCATTCGCGTTCCAGATTGCGCTGCTGCACCGGCGTGACCGGCCCGTCGATCAGCACCAGCCCGATGTCCTGCGCCTGAAACGTCTCGCCCAGCCGGGCCAGTTGCCCGGGACCGAACAACGTGCCCGGGCGCGGCCGCGCCACCGGCTGCACCTCGGCCCCGGCCAGCGCGATACCGGGCAGCGCGGCGGCCAGCGCGCGCGCCTCTTCGAGCGCCGCGGCGGGGTCGCGCGCCGCGCTGCGATCGGCGATGTCGGGATGGACGAGCCAGGCGCGCAAGATCAGCCCGCGTCGGTGCCTTCGTAAAGATTGATCGGCTGGGCCGGCATCACCGTCGAGATCGCGTGCTTGTAGACCAGCTGGACCTGACCGTCGCGCCGCAGCAGCACGCAGAAATTGTCGAACCAGGTGATCACGCCCTGCAGCTTGACCCCGTTGATCAGGAACACCGTGACGGGCGTCTTCGCCTTGCGCACATGGTTGAGGAAGGCGTCCTGGAGGTTCTGCTTGTCATTGGCCATTCTGCGATGCCCTTCTTGTTATCGTGGTCGCGGCGTTGTTCCGCAGGGCGCGGCATGCGCCCCGTTCCCCATCCATATGGCGGCTTTGGCCATGAAAGACCAGAAGCTTGGCCAGAAATGCATCATCCGCGCCAATAGGCGGGGTTGAGCAGCGCGATCAGCGCCAGGGTTTCCAGCCGCCCGACGATCATCGCCACGCACAGCACGGCCTTGGCGGCCGGCGCCAGCGCGGCATAGGACAAGGGTTCGTCGGCGGCGATCGCAACCACCGGCCCGGTGGTGGAAAGCGCGGCGATCGCGAAAGCCAGCGCGGCGTCGAAATCGAGCCCGGCCAGCGACAGCGCGATCATCGCGACCGCCACCGACACCAGGAACAGCATGAAGAAGACCCAAGCGAGCGGCGCGCCCTCGCGGCGCAGCGCGCGCGCCCGCGCCCCCGCCCCGCCGATCGAGGAGGGATGGACCAGCCGGTCCATCTCGCGCACCCCGTGCTTGTAAAGCGCATGCACCCGCAACAGCTTGATCCCGCCCGCCGTGGTGCCGACGCCGCCGCCCATCAGCGCCAGCCCCATCAGGATCAGCCCCGGATCGCCGAGCCCCGACCAGTTTCGCGCAGCTGTCCAGTCGGCGCTTTGAACGCCATGCGTGGTCAGAAACGACATCGTGGTGAACAGCGCGCCCCACAGCCCCGACAGGGCGGCGGCAAGCCCCACCGCCTCGTCGGCCGGGGCGCTGAACCAGTGCCGCAGGAACAGCGCCAGCGGCACCACGCCCAGGCAGATCAGCGCCAGCTGCACCTCGCGGTCGGACAGCAGCCGGTTCGGGCTGCGCCAGATCAGCGCGTCGAGGTAAAGCCGACGCGAGATCGCGGTGAACAGGAACAGGAACACGAACAGCTCTCCGGCCAGCCCGGCGCCCGATGCCGCAGGACCGCCCACCGGCGACAGCCCGCTGGTGGCGATGGTCGCCATGGCATGGCAGAAGGCAACGAAGGCGGTATCGCCCGAGACATAGAGCGCGAACCACAACAGCGCCGTCAGACCCAGATAGATCGGAAACAGCTGGGCGGCGGTGCGCATCATCCGCTCGGGCGCCTCGATCAGCCGCAATTCGGCCGCGCCCGCGACGACATTGGCCGCGCGGCTTCCCAGCACCTCGAACCCGCCAAGCCCCATCGGCGCCAGCACCGCCGCCGCCGTCAGCCAGAACAGGAACCCGCCCAGCCAGGCGACGAAACCGATCCACAGATGCAGCGTCGGGTCGAGCGGAAGCGCGCCCTTGAAGGCGCTGGCCCCGGTCGTGGTCAGCGCGCCGACCATGTCGAAATAGACATCGAGGAACGGCGCGCCGGGCAGCAGATCGGCCATCGGCAGGGCCACAATGACCGGCAGCAGAACCAGCGCGGCAACCAGCGCGGCCAGATGGCGCCGGGCACTGGTGCGCCGCTGCCGGCCAGCTGTCGCGATCGCCACCAGCGCGCAGAAGAACAGCACCATCAGCCCGTGATAGAAGAAGCTGCGCGCGACCGCGTAGTCGCCCAGCGCGAAGCCATGCACCGCCGGCACCGCCATCGCCAGGCCCGAGCACCCCGCCAGGACCAGAAACAGCGGCAGCCGCTGGATGCCGCCCTCGACCGCGTCAGAAGAAGTCAACGGAAACCTGCAACATGCGCTGCACCTCGGGGACATCGTCAGCCATGGCGAACAGGACGACGATGTCGCCCTCCTCGATCCGGGTCGATGCGGTCGGGCGCACGAACTTCCCGCGCCGCCGGATTGCGCCGATCATCACCCCCTCGGGCAGGTCGCTGTCGCGGATCGTCTGGCCGGCGAGCGGCGAGGTCGACAGCACCTGCGCCTCGATCACCTCGGCCTCGGCGTCGCCGACCGAATAGATCGCCCGCACCCGCCCCTGCCGGATATGCCGCAGGATCGACGACACGGTGGTGGCGCGCGGGTTTATATGCGCGTCCAGGTGCAGGGGCTCCATCAGCGCGGTCAGGCTTGGATCGTTGATCAGCGCAATGGCAAAGGCACAGCCGGCGGTCTTGGCGCGGACCGCCGCCAGCAGGTTGGTCTTGTCGTCGGCGGTCACCGTCAGGATGGCATCGGCCCGCTCCACCGCCGCCTCTTCCAGCAACTCCATGTCGAGCCCGTCGCCATGCAGCACGATCGTACGCTCCAGCGCGTCGGCGGCGCGTTCCGCCACGGCGCGGTCGCGCTCGATGATCTTCACCCGCATCCGGCCCGGCCGCTGTTCCAGCTCGCGCGCGACGGCCAGCCCGACATGCCCGCCGCCGACGATGATGATACGCTCCTGCCGCTGCGTCGGCTTGCCGAAAATCTCCAGCGTCCGGCCGAAATCGCGGGTCAGGGTCAGCGCATAGATCTGATCGCCGGCATAAAGCTGATCCTCGGGCGACGGCGCGAACAGGGTCTGCTCGCGCCTGACGCCGACGACCATGGCAAACAGGGTCGAGAACAACTCGGACAATTGTCGGAGCGGGGTGTTCAGGATAGGGCAGTCCGCGTCCAGAACGATACCGATCAGCCGCACCTCGTCATCGAGAAAGCTCTCGGTGTCGAAGGTGGCCGGCGCCGCCAGCCTTTGCAACGCGGCATCGGCGACCTCGCGTTCGGGCGAGATGACCACGTCGATCGGCAGATGATCGCGGCGATAGAGGTCGGAATAGATCGCCGTAAGATAGCTTTGCGCGCGCAGCCGCGCGATCTTGCGCGGCACCGCAAAGATCGAATGCGCCACCTGGCAGGTCACCATGTTGACCTCGTCCGAATGGGTCGCGGCGATGACCATGTCGGCATCCCGCGCACCGGCGCGTTCCAGAACATCGGGATAGGAGGCAAAGCCCGCGATACCGGTGACGTCGAGCGTGTCGGCCGCGCGGCGCACCAGATCGGGGTCGGAATCGATCACGGTGACGTCGTTGTTTTCCCCCGACAGATGGCGCGCAATCTGCCAGCCGACCTGGCCCGCGCCGCAGATGATCACCTTCATGGCCACTCCGCCGGTCTTCTTGATCCCCGACCAAGCCGGCGACCGGCCGGAAAGTCAATGCATTCGGGGCGCCGGCCGGGTCGGACCCGCCGCGCGCGCCGCGTCAATCGGCGGGGTCCGGCGCCGTCGGTTCGCCGGCCCGCGCGCCCCGCGGCCCGGTGACGACGTTGAGCGATTTGAGCTTGCGATGCAGCGCCGAACGCTCCATGCCGACGAAGCTTGCCGTGCGGCTGATATTGCCGCCGAAGCGGTTGACCTGGGCCAGCAGATATTCGCGTTCGAAAAGCTCGCGCGCGTCGCGCAGCGGCAGGGTGGCGACCGCGGTGGGGATCGCGAAACCGCCCGTGCCGCTGTGTGGGGCTGCCTCGCCCGGCACCTCGTCGGGGCCAATGGGGCCGGTCCCCTCGCCCATGATCAGGACGCGTTCCATCACATTGCGCAGCTGGCGCAGATTGCCCGTCCAGCGCATGGTCTGCAGCATCGCCGCGGCGTCGTCGCTCAGCTCGCGGGCGGGCAAGCCATGCGCCTCGTGCAGCTCGACCAGGAAATGCCGGGCCAGCAGGGGAATGTCCTCGCGCCGTTCATCAAGCGCCGGCACCGCGATCGGCACCACGTTGAGACGGTGATAAAGCTCTTCGCGGAACTGCCCGCGGGCGATCGCATCCTTCAGATCGCGGGTCGTCGACGACACCACCCGCAGATTGACGCGCACGCTGTCCGAACCGCCAACCCGGCGGAATTGCTGGTCGATCAGGACCCGCAACAGTTTGGACTGGGTGCCGACCGGCATGTCGGCGACCTCGTCGAAGTAGATCACGCCGTCATGGGCCTGTTCGAGCAGCCCCGATTCCACCCCGCGATCGGGGGTTTCGCGGCCGAACAGCACCTCTTCCATGCGACCCGGTTCGATCGTCGCGCAGGGCACGGTCACAAAGGGCGCGGCCGCGCGCGGCGATTGCATGTGGATGTAGCGCGCGGCGACATCCTTGCCGGCGCCGTTCGGCCCCGACAGCATCACCCGGGCATTCGACTGGGTCACCTTGTCGAGTTGCGCCCGAAGCTGGCGAAACGCCGCCGCCTCGCCGACCATTTCGGCCATGCCGCGTTCGCGCGATTTCAGCAACAGGTTCTCGCGCCGCAACCGGGCGGCCTCGGTCGCGCGCTGGATCACCACCAGCAGCTGATCGATGTTGAACGGCTTTTCGATGAAGTCATAGGCGCCCTGCTTGATCGCGGCGACCGCGATCTCGATATTGCCGTGGCCGGAAATGATCACCACCGGAATCTCGGGGTTGTCGCGGCGCACCGTCTCGAGGATCTCGATCCCGTCGAGGCGGCTGCCCTTGAGCCAGATATCCAGGATCACCAGCGCCGGCGGGTTGGCGTTGATCTCGGCCAGACAGCTATCGGCATCGGCCGACAACCGGACCCGAAAGCCCTCGTCGCGCAGGATATCCCCGATCAGTTCGCGGATATCCGGTTCGTCGTCGACGACCAGTATGTCCCCCGTCATCATTCCCTCCCCCGTTCGGCGGTGTCGCGCCGACCCGACTCCCGGGCGAGCGGCAGGACGATGCGGGCCAGGGCGCCCGCATGGTTCTGCCCCTCGAACACCGGCGCATCGGTCAGGTCCAGCGTGCCGCCATGTTCCTCGATGATCTTCTTCACGATCGGCAGGCCCAGCCCGGTGCCCGATTCGCGCCGCGTGACATAGGGTTCGAACAGCCGGGCGCGATCGTCGGGCAGGCCGATGCCATTGTCGGCAACGGCGATCTCGGCCCTGCCGTCCCGCACCGCCAGTGTCACGCGGATTTCCGGATCGGTCAGGTCGCCGGTCTCCGCCTTGTAGGTCTCGATGGCTTCGCCGGCATTCTTGATCAGGTTGATCAGCGCCTGCGAGATCATGGTCGCATCGATCTCGGCCATCACGGGCGCGTCCGGCGCCTGCAGTTTCAGCTCCACACCCGGCAGCCCGGCGCGCTGCAACAGCACCGCATCGCGCAGGATGCGGCCCAGATCCTCGCTTCGGGGCTGCGGTGCCGGCATCCGCGCAAAGCGTGAGAACTCGTCGACGATCCGGCGCAGATCGTTGGTCTGGCGGATGATCACATCGGTATATTGCTCGAGCGATTCGTCGCCCTCTTCGGCCATCTTGCGGAACCGTCGCCGCAGCCGTTCCGCCGACAGCTGGATCGGTGTCAGCGGGTTCTTGATCTCATGCGCGATCCGCCGCGCCACATCGCCCCAGGCGGCCATGCGCTGGGCCGAGACAAGGTCGGTGACATCGTCGAAGGCGACGACATAGCCTTCGAGCCCACCTTCGCCGCGCCGCGTCGCGATCCGGACCAGCAGGTTTTCCACCCGCGCACCACGGACCAGCTTGACCTCGGCCTGGGCAAAGCGGCGCCGCCCCGCGCGCAGGCTGGCGAACAGCGCGGCGAATTCCGGCACGGCCTCGGACAGGGCGGCGCCTTCGGGACCGTCTTCGGTGCCCAGAAGGGTCCGGGCCGAGCGGTTCATGAAGTCGATCCGCCCTTGCGCGTCGAGCCCGATCACCCCGGCGGTCACGCTTGACAGCACGCTGTCGAACAACCGGCGGCGGCGTTCGGTCTGACGATGGCTGTCCAGCAACTCGTCGCGCTGCGCCTTCAGCCGGCGTGTCATCTGGTTGAACACCTGGCCCAGCATCGCGATCTCGTCGTCGGATTGCGCCACCCGAACCTGCACCTCGAGATCGCCCGCGCCGACCCGTTCGGCGCCGCTGACAAGCCGGCCCACCGGCCGCGCCAGCCGTTCGGCGAACCACAGCCCCAGCCAGATCGCCGCCAGGATCAGGATCAGCGCAAACCCAAGATAGAGCAGCCCGAACTCGAACAACAGCCGCCCGCGCTCGGCCTCGAGCTGGCGATAGAGCCGCCCGGTCGCCTGGGTCTCGTCGACCAGTTGCAGGATGCTGCCATCGACCTCGCGCGAGACGTAAAGCAACCGGCCCGGCCAGCCCGGCAGCGCGGTCAGCGCCCGGAACTCGTTGTTTTCCCAATCTTCCATGACGACCGTCTCGCCGGCCCGGGCACGGGCGATGGCCGCTGCCCCCGGCGGCTCGAAATCGAACAGATAGCTGCGATCGCCGCGGGCGCGGATCTCGCCGGTGTCATCGATGACGAAGGCTTCGCGCAGGCCGCGCTGGACAAGCCCCTGTCCCTCGGCCAAGATTTCGCGCAGCTGGGCATCGTTGCGCATCGGCATCCGCCCCGTCAGCAGCCAGTCCCGCCCGATCTGCTCGATGAACCGGGCCAGGCCGTCGGCATCGGTGGTCAGGTCGTCGCGCTTCTCCCGTTCATAGGCCTCGGCGGCCTCGATCGAACTGCCGACAACGCGGCTGACCCGATCGGAAAACCATCCTTCCAGCCCGAAATTCAGCGTCAGCGCGGCGAGCGCGGCCACGATCACGGTCGGCACCAGGGCGATCACCGCAAATACCCCCGACAGCCGGATATGCAGCCGAGATCCGGCCGATTGCGCGCGCCGGTCGGCGATCATCTGGGCGACCCGGCGCAGCACCAGCGCCGCAATGGTCAGGACATAGGCAAGATCGGCGATCGCGATCAGCCGCAACGCGGGCGAGGTCGGCCCGGGATCGAACAGCCGAAGTGTCAGATAGGTTGC
Organism: Paracoccaceae bacterium; assembly: GCA_003500165.1. Lineage (GTDB taxonomy): Bacteria > Pseudomonadota > Alphaproteobacteria > Rhodobacterales > Rhodobacteraceae > UBA10424. The sequence continues at coordinate 12,198 of DNSZ01000131.1, forward strand.
CAGCGCAAGGATCGGTCCCAGGATCACCAGGGCCATCGTCAGCACGGTCTGGGCCCGCCGGGTGCGCCGCCAACGGCTCAACCGGTCCCAGAACGGCTCGGCCCTCGCCTCCTCCACGCCGCCTCCGCAATACGCAGCCGCTCTGGAACGGCGTTGTTCACAGAGCATCACTGTTGCCAGTTTACATCAGTTTGCGGTAGCGTGTCACGCGAATTCCCAGATCGGTGATCTTCTTGCGCAGCGTGTTCCGGTTGATTCCCAGCAGTTCGGCACAGCGCGCCTGATTGCCGCCGGTGGCATCGAGCGCGATCTCGATCAGCGGCGTCTCGACCTCGCGCAGCACCCGGGCGTAAAGCCCCGGCGGCGGCAGCGCCCCGCCATGCAGATCGAAATAGCGCTTCAGATGCGCCGCGACCGAGCCCGACAGCCGATCGGTCTCGCCGGTCAGGTCGGCGGGGTCCTGGGCGGGCTGGCTGGCCAGCACCTGGCTGACCTCGGCCTCGGCGATCTCGGCCTCGGCGCCCGACAGCGCCAGCTGGCGCAGCGCGTTTTCAAGCTGGCGGACATTGCCGGGCCAGGAATAGCACCGCAACCGGTCCAGAGCGGCGCCGTTCAGATGGCGTTCGGTGCCCCCCTCACGCGCGATTCGGGCCAGAAAGTGCTCGGCCAGCGGCGCCACATCGTCGATCCGGTCGCGCAAGGGCGGCACCGCCACGGTCACGCCGCCAAGCCGGAAGAACAGGTCCTGGCGGAACGACCCGTCGCCCAGCTTGTCGCCCAGCCGCGCCTGGCTGGTGGCCATCACCCGCGGCGCGGGCTCGCCGAAACTGTCCAGCATGCGGGCGACGCGGGCCTGCGCATCGGGTTCGAAATCGCCGATCTCGTCAAAGACCAGCGTGCCGCCGCGGGCCCGCGCGATGATGTTGCCGGGCCCGTCCACCCCTTCGAGATCGCGCGCCGTGGCGACCACAAAGGGCTGGTCGCGCAGATCCGAAAAATCGTGGATGACCCGCGCGATCAGGGATTTGCCGGTGCCGCTTTCGCCGGTGATCAGAACCGGCAAATCGGTGTTCAGCACCCGCGCCACGAGCCGGTAGAGCGTCTGCATCTCGGGTGTGCGGCCGACGATCGGCAAATCGTCGCCGACCGCGCCGGGCACGCTGCGGGTGCCGGGGGCCGACGCGCCCAGGGTGCGCCGCTGGCGCAGCGCCCGCGCGGTGCGCTTCATCAGATCGGGCAGATCGAACGGCTTGGGCAGATAGTCATAGGCCGCCGCCGCCTCGGCCTCGATCGCGGTGCGAATCGTGTTCTGGGCCGAGATCACGATCACCGGCAGATCGGGCCGCTCCTCGGCGATTTTCGGGATCGTCTCGAGCCCGTTGCCATCGGGCATCACGACATCCGAGATGATCAGGTCGCCCTTGCCCTCGCGCACCCAGCGCATCAGCGTGGTCAGCGATGCGGTGGCGTGCACCCGGCATCCCGCCCGCGTCAGCGCCTGGGTCAGCACCGTCCGGATCGTGCGGTCATCATCGGCGACCAGAACCGTTCCGTCCATCAATCGTCCTCCTTTTCGCGGGGGGCAACCGGCAGCGAAATCCGGATCGCCGTGCGCCCCGGTACCGATTCGGCCGATACCCAGCCTTCATGGGCGGCCACGATCCGGGCGACCACCGCCAGACCCAGCCCGGTGCCGTTCTCCTTGCCCGACACGAACGGGTCGAAAACGTCGGCGGCGATTTCCGCCGGGATGCCCGGCCCGTTATCGACGATCTCGATCTGCAGGGGCAACGCCGCGGTTTGGCCGTCTGCCCGCCGCAACCGCAGCGACACATCGTAGAAGCTGCGCAGCGTGATCTCTCCCGGTCCGTCGCCCAGCGCCTCGGCAGCGTTCTTCAAGAGGTTCTGGATCGCCTGAAGCAGCTGGTCGGGATCGGCCCAGCTGGGCGGCAGCGACGGATCGTAATCCTCGTACAGCCGCAGATGCGCGGCAAAGCCCAGCTGGGCCGAGCGCCGCGCGCGGTCGAGCACGTCGTGAACATTCACCGCCCGGCGCTGCGGCGGCGGCAGATTGCCGAACTCCTCGACCCGCTCCAGCAGGCTCAGGATGCGTCGGGTCTCCTCGACGATCAGACCGGTCATCTCGCGCTCTTCGCCACCGAGCCCCATCGACAGCAATTGCGCCGCGCCGGTGATCCCGGCCAGCGGGTTCTTGATCTCATGGGCAAGCATCTGCGCCATGCCGACGGCCGATTGGGCGGCCTGGGTGGCGCCGGTGCGGTGCCGCAGCCGCCCGCCCAGGGCGCGTGGCTCCATCACGATCAGGATATCGCCGCTGCTTTCGGACAATGGTGCGATGTGGATGTTGGCGCTTTGCGGGGCGCGCTCGCCGGTGCCGACGGCGATTTCGTGCAGCGACAGCTCCGCATGACCGGCCCGGATGCGTTCCAGCGCGGTCTCGATCGGGGCGTCGGCATGGATGCGGTCCCAGACCGGCTGGCCGGCCAGCGCCCGGGCCGAGCCGTTCAGATAGGCCTCGGCGGCGGGGTTGACCGCGCGGATGCGATCGGCCGCATCGACCACCACCGCCGGCAGCGGCAGTGCGGCCCACAGCGCCTCGGCTTGGGGCGGCGGCAGGGCAGCAGCGGGCGTCTTGCGGCTTGGTGGCATGGCGAGTGCTGTGCGCCATTCCGGGGCCTTGGGCCAGCGTTCTGGCCCTTTGTGGCGGCGCTTGTGCCGGTTTTCTGCTCAATTGCCCATTTCTTGTGCGCACCGGCGATGCGTCATGCGCTCCGAATGCGCGTTTACACCCTGCCCGGGCTTGCCTAGATGGGTCGCCATGTCGGCACCTGGCGGGACCATCGCGGCCCTCATCGTTGCCGCGGGCCGCGGGGTCCGCGCCGGCGGCGGTGTGCCCAAACAGTATCGCCCGCTGGGTGGCCGCGCGGTTCTGGCCCGCAGCGTGGCGGCCTTTGCCGATCATCCGCGGATCGGCCCGGTGCTGGTGGTCATCGGACCCGGCGACGGCCCGCTCTTTGCCGCCCATGTCGGCCGCCATGTCGAAACCGTGCCGGGGGCAGAAAGCCGCGCCGGTTCGGTCCGCGCCGGCCTTGCCGCGCTGGCCGGGCGCGGTGTCGGGCGGGTGCTGATCCATGACGGGGCGCGGCCGCTGGTCAGTGCGGCACTCATCGACCGTGTCATCGACGCGCTGGAGGACGGCCCGGCCGCCGCACCGGCGCTGCCGGTCACCGATGCGCTGTGGCGCGGCGTCGAGGGCGAGGTGCTGGCAACCCAGCCGCGCGACGGGCTGTTTCGCGCCCAGACCCCGCAGGGCTTTCACTTCGAGGCGATCCGCGCGGGCCATGCGGCGCATGCGGCGGATGCTGCCGACGATGTTACCGTGGCGCGCGACGCCGGGCTTCGGGTGCGTATCGTCGCGGGCGACGAGGACAATCTGAAACTGACCGTGGCGGAGGATTTCATGCGGGCCGAGAAATTGCTGGGCGGGGCCCCCGACATCCGTGTCGGCACCGGCTATGACGTGCATGCGCTGGGGCCGGGCGATGGTATCGTGCTGTGCGGCGTGTCGGTCCCGCATGACGGCGCGCTGATCGGCCATTCCGATGCGGATGTGGCGATGCATGCGATCACCGACGCGCTTTATGGCGCGCTGGCCGAGGGCGATATCGGCCGGCACTTTCCGCCCAGCGACCCGCAATGGAAGGGCGCGGCGTCGGAGATCTTTCTGCGCCATGCCGGCGGACGGGCGGCCGAACGGGGCTATCGGATCGCCGCGATCGACTGCACGATCGTCTGCGAACGGCCCAGGATCGGCCCGCATGCCGCTGCGATGGCGGCCCGGATCGCGGATATCCTGGGGATCGCGCCGGGCCGAGTGGGGATCAAGGCCACGACCAGCGAAAGGCTGGGCTTTACCGGCCGGGGCGAGGGGATCGCGGCCCAGGCCACCGCGACGCTGATCGCGCCATGAGGGGGCTTGCGACGCTGTGGGGGCTGGGCCGGATCGGCCCCGCGCCGGGGACGCTGGGGGCGCTGGCCGCGCTGCCGCTGGGCTGGCTCTTGCACTGGCTGGGCGGCTTTCCCGGCCTGGCAGCCGGCACCGTCGCGGTGACGCTGGCCGGGCATGCCGCGATCCGTGCCTATCTGCCCAAGGTCGGCGCGGCCGATCCGCAAGAGGTGATCGTCGACGAGACGGCGGGCCAGTTGCTGGCGCTGTGGCCGCTTTCGGCCGGGCTGTGGCTGGCCGGCGCGGCGCCGCATCTGTTTCCCTGGCCCGGCTGGGTCGGTGCCTTTGTGCTGTTCCGGCTGTTCGACATCTGGAAGCCCGGGCCGATCCGCCGGCTGGAGAAGCTGCCCGGCGCCACCGGCGTGATGGCCGACGATCTGGGCGCGGGGACGGCGGCGGCGCTTTGCGTCGCGCTCCTTGCCGCGCTCGCCCATGGGGTGGCGATGTGAACCCGGCCGAGGCGGTTCTGGAAATCTGTCGCGAGCGGGGCTGGATGCTGGCCTGCGCCGAATCCTGCACCGGCGGGATGATTGCCGCCGCGCTGACCGACATGCCCGGCGCGTCCGATGTCTTTGACCGCGGCTTCGTGACCTATTCGAACCGCGCCAAACTTGCGATGCTGGGCGTCGCCGACGCCGCTATTGCCGCCCATGGGGCGGTGTCCGAACCCGTCGCGGCCGCCATGGCCCGGGGCGCGCGCGACCGGGCCGGGGTGGCGGTTGCGCTGGCGGTGACCGGGGTGGCGGGCCCCGGCGGTTCGGGCGCGAAACCCGAAGGCCTGGTCTGTTTCGGCTGGGCGCTGCCCGACGGCAGGGTCGCGACCGAAACGGTCGCCTTCGGCCCGCGCGGCCGCGCCGCGGTCCGGGCCGCTGCGCGCGACTACGCGTTGTCGGTGCTGGCCGCCCGGCTGACCGCCTTGCCCGGCCCGTAAAGCTGGCGCGCGCGTTCCTCGAAGGCGGCGACGATCCGGCGCATCGCCTCGTTGAACACGACGCCGATCAGCGCCTGCAGCGCGCGCGAGCGGAATTCAAAATCGACAAAGAAATCGGCCATGCATCCGCCTTCGGGCAGATTCTCGAAATGCCAGTGATTGTTGAGATAGCGAAACGGCCCGTCGAGATATTCCACGTCGATCATCGTCTGGCGCGGCCGCAATGTCACCCGCGAGCCGAAGCGTTCGCGAAACACCTTGAACGAGATCACCAGATCGGCCTCGAGTATCTCGTGCTCGTCATGGTGGGTATGGCTGCGGATCCGCGCCGCCGCGCACCAAGGCAGGAATTCGGGATAGGCCGCGACGTCGGCGACCAGATCGTACATCTGCTTGGCGCTGTAGGGCAGCGCGCGTTTTTCCCCATGCGTCGGCATATCGCTCGCAGTGTCCCGCCCGATGCGTTATCCTGAGGCCGGTTTGTGCCCCGGCCGGGGGCGGAAAGGCAAGGGACAGGATGGCCGCACCCCACTCGATCGACCCGATCCTGACGGAGGCCGAGATCGCCGCGCGGGTCCGCGGGCTGGGTGGCCAGATCACATAGGCCTTTGCCGACACCGGCACGCTGCTTTGTGTCGGGCTGCTGAACGGCGCCTTCGTCTTTCTGGCCGATCTGGTGCGGGCCATCGATCTGCCGGTCGAGATCGACTTTCTGCACGCGTCTTCCGACACCACCGGCACGGCGCCCGGTGCACTGCACATCTTTGGCGACCTGGCGACCGATATCGGCGATCGCGACGTGCTGGTGGTCGACGATATCCTCAGCACCGGCAACACGTTGAGTGCCGTGATGACACGGCTGGCGGCGCGCTGGCCGCGCCGGCTGGAGGCCTGCGTCCTGATCGACAAGCCGGTCCTGCGGCAGGTGCCGGTCGATGTCCGCTGGACCGGCTTCGCCAAACCCGACGCCTTCTATGTCGGCTGTGGCATGGACTACGATCAGCGCCATCGCCACAGGCCCGATATCGGCGCCCTACGCTTCGCCGACGGCGATCCGGGCTGATCGGCGCCCGCCGATGGCCGATGCGCCGCGGGCGGGTGCCAGAAATCGAAGCGTCATGCCAGGGCGCAAGGAGGCGCCCGCATCGCGCTCTGGTCTTTGGGATCAATTGACCGGACGATCCCCGGCCAGCCCGGCCGAGGCAACCCGCGCCGCAGCGACGTCATAGAGGTCCTCAAGGAAATCGGCCGCCAGCGCGGTTCGGTTTGCCAGACCTGATTTACGGTAGATGCCCTGCACCTGCTGGCGGATCGTCGCCTCGCCGGTCTGCCGCAGACGGGCGATACCCTTCAGCGGCAGCCCGTTCAGCATCAGCCCGGCGATATCGGCCTCTGCCGCCGTCAGGCCCCAATCGTCGAACTGCCGCTGGATCGCCTCCGCAAGCCCGGTCATCAGCAGCCGGCTGTTCTGCCGCCAGCGTTCGCCGTCCTGCCGCGCGCGGTCAAGATCGACGCGCATCGCCGCCGTGTCGCGTTCGATGTTGGCGAACTTTGGCACGATCAGGAGGGCGACCACCACCAGGGCAAAGAGGATCGTCTTTTCGGCCAGGTCGATCGCGATCTCGGCGGGCGGCGGGCGGCTGGGATCGACGATCAGGTCGAGCGCGATGAAGGCCGCCGCCAGAACCGGGGCGATCGCGAAGAGCGCAAGAGCTCTGGGCACGGGTGCGATGGCGGTATCCTCCGTCTCGCAGCAATATGTCCCGGCGCGGGCGACAGAGGCAATCCTACATGGGTGCGAAGCCGCGACAAGACGCGACGATCCGGCTTATGCCGGATCGACCGGCAGGGACTGGCCACCTAGCTGCCTTGGGGACGCACCGGTCCACAACAGCATCGGAGACAGAAAATGACCCTGAGAATTCTCGCAGCCGCGCTGGTCGCGGCCGGCCCCGCCCTGGCCGAACCGACGGTGCCCGATTTCGCTGCCGCCGATTTCACGGCCCCCGCGGAAAACCCGTATTTCCCGCTGGCGCCGGGCGACCCGCGGGTGCTTGCGGCCGAGGGCGTTGACGCCGACGGCGAACGCTTCACCGAGCGCTTCGAGCAGACCAATATCGGACCGGGTCCGGTTCTGCTGGGCGTGCAGACCATGATCCAGCGCGACCGTGCCTTTGAAGACGGGGTCCTGGTCGAAGAGACGCTCGACTATTACGCCGCCGATTCGGCAGGCAATGTGTGGTATTTCGGCGAGGATGTGGTGAACTACGTCTATGACGCGGCCGGTGCGCTGGTCGGGACCAACGCCCACAGCAGCTGGCGGTCGGGTGTGGACGGCGCGATGCCGGGCTGGATCATGCCGGCCGACCCGGCGGTCGGGCTCGAATACTATCAGGAAATCGCGAAGGCCAACGATGCGCTTGACCAGGCGCGGATCCACGCCCTTGGCACATCGGTCGAGATCGACGGGATCGGCCGGCTCGATGACGTTCTCGTCACCTACGAGACGAGCGCGCTCGATCCCGATCTGCGAGAATTCAAGTATTACGCGCCGGGCATCGGGCTGATCCGCGCCGATGAAGGGCTGTCGCCCGCGCTGGACGACCCCGCGCTGATCTTCACCCCGAGGCCGGGCGCGGCGAACTGACGCAAACGGTCCTTGAGGAGGACCATGATCAGCCGGCGGCCAGTGCGGCGCGGGCCGCCTTCAGCCGGGCGAAATCCTCGGCCGCGTGATAGCTCGACCGGGTCAGCGGGCTGGCCGAGACCATCAGAAAGCCCTTGCCGCGGGCGGCGCGTTCCAGCCCGGCGAATTCCTCTGGCGTCCAGAACCGGGCCACCGGATGATGCCGCGGCGTCGGTTGCAGATACTGCCCGATCGTCAGGAAATCGACATCGGCCGCGCGCAGATCGTCCATCACCTGCAGGATCTGGTCGCGGGTTTCACCAAGCCCGACCATCAGCCCGGACTTGGTGAAGGCGGCCGGGTCGATCTCCTTCACCCGTTGCAGCAGGCGCAGCGAATGGAAGTATCGCGCGCCGGGACGGACCGCGGGGTAAAGCCCCGGCACCGTTTCCAGATTGTGGTTGAAGACATCGGGCCGTGCTTCGACCACCGTCTGCAGCGCGCTGCCGTCGCATTTCAGGAAGTCGGGCGTCAGCACCTCGATCGTGACCTCGGGGTCCTGGCGGCGGATCGCCCGGATCGTCATCGCGAAATGCTCGGCGCCGCCATCGGCCAGATCGTCCCGGTCGACGCTGGTGACCACCACATGGCGCAGCCCCAGGGCCGAAATCGCCTGGGCCACGCGACCCGGCTCGAACGGGTCGAGCGCGTCGGGTCTTCCCGTGGCGACATTGCAGAACGCGCAGCCCCGGGTGCAAACCTCGCCCATGATCATCACCGTGGCATGGCCCTGCGCCCAGCATTCGCCGACATTGGGGCATCCCGCCTCTTCGCAGACGGTCGCCAGCCCGTTCTGGCGGATGATGTCGCGGGTCCGCCGATAGCCCTCCGAGACGGGCGCCTTGACGCGGATCCAGTCGGGCTTGCGGCCCGGCACGCTGGGGGAGCGGCGCGCCTTTTCGGGATGGCGGGCGGCGGGATCGGTCAGATCGCGGGGTGGCATCGGCAGCTTCCTTTCGGCACCTTCGGATGTAACGCTGCCGGGCGGGCTTGTCCAACCCGGCCGACTTGCGCAGTCTGGCCGCCATGGCCGACCCGGACCCCATCGACTGGCCGGCGCACCGGCGCGACGCCCACGCCATCGGGCGGGCGCAGGAGTTTCTGCGCCAGATCGTCTATGGCGGCAATGACGGCATCGTCACCACCTTTGCGATCGTCGCGGGTTTCGCCGGCGCCCAGGCCGAAGGGGCCGGCCAGATCGGTGTCGTCGCGGTGCTGGTGTTCGGACTGGCGAACCTGTTTGCCGACGGGGTGTCGATGGGGCTGGGGGAATTCCTGTCGGCCCGGTCGCAGCGCGACCTGTACGAGGCACAGCGCGCCCGCGAGCTTGCCGCGATCCGCGACGACCCGGGCCAGGAACGCCGCGAGATCGTCGACATCCTGCGCGGCAAGGGGCTGGCGCCCGCCGATGCCCAGGCGACGGCGGATCTGCTGATGAAGAACCCCGGCCTGCTGGCCGACCTGATGATGACCTATGAATTCGGCATGGCCGACCCGCGCGCGGAAACCCCGGCGGTCAACGGGCTGTTCACCTTCCTGTCTTTTCTGGTGTTCGGATCGGTGCCGCTGGTCCCCTATCTGGCGGGCGCCCCGGCGCAGGCGGCGTTCTGGCTGTCGGTCGGCGCGACCTCTGGCGCGCTGACTGCGCTGGGGCTGCTGCGCTGGTACGCGACCCGCCAGGCGCTCATCCGCTGCGTGGCCGAAACGGTGGCGGTGGGCGGTGTGTGTGCGGCGGTCGCCTTTGCCGTCGGGGCGCTGGTCGGGGGGTGAGGTTCCTGCTTTTCCCCCGGATGCGGCCGGGCTAGACACCGGTCGACAGCAGGAAAGGGCCACCGCATGGACAGGATCACGGTTGAAAACCCCGTCGTCGAGCTTGACGGGGACGAGATGACCCGGATCATCTGGGCCTTCATCAAGGACAAGCTGATCCTGCCCTATCTGGACCTCGATCTGCTCTACTACGATCTGGGGATCGAAGAGCGCGACCGCACCAACGACCAGATCACCATCGACGCGGCCGAGAAGATCAGGGAGATCGGCGTCGGCGTGAAATGCGCCACCATCACGCCGGACGAGGCCCGGGTCGAGGAATTCGGCCTGAAGAAGATGTGGCGCAGCCCCAACGGCACGATCCGCAATATCCTGGGGGGCGTGGTGTTTCGCGCGCCGATCATCTGCCGCAACGTGCCCCGGCTGGTGCCGGGCTGGACGCAGCCGATCGTGATCGGCCGGCACGCCTTTGGCGATCAGTACCGGGCGACCGATTTCCTGATGCCGGGCCCGGGCAGGCTGACCATCCGGTTCGAGGGCGCGGATGGCCAGGTGATCGAGCATGAGGTGTTCGACGCGCCGGGCGCCGGCGTTGCCATGGCGATGTACAACCTTGACGCGTCGATCCGCGATTTCGCCCGGGCGAGCATGAATTACGGGCTGAACCTGGGCTGGCCGGTCTATCTGTCGACCAAGAACACGATCCTCAAGGCCTATGACGGCCGCTTCAAGGACCTGTTTCAGGAGGTGTTCGACGCCGAATTCGCCGAGCGTTTCGCGGCGGCCGGGATCACCTATGAACACCGGCTGATCGACGACATGGTGGCGGCGGCGATGAAATGGTCGGGCGGCTTTGTCTGGGCGTGCAAGAATTACGACGGCGATGTGCAGTCCGATACGGTGGCCCAGGGCTTTGGCTCGCTGGGGCTGATGACGAGCGTGCTGATGACGCCCGACGGCAAGGTGGTCGAGGCCGAAGCCGCCCATGGCACGGTGACGCGGCATTACCGCCAGCACCAGAAGGGGGAGGCGACATCGACGAACTCCATCGCCTCGATCTTTGCCTGGACGGGCGGGCTGAAGCATCGGGCGAAACTCGATGGCAACGACCGGCTGAAGAGCTTCGCCGAGACCCTCGAGCGCGTGGTCGTCGATACCGTCGAATCGGGCTTCATGACGAAGGATCTGGCGCTGCTCGTCGGCCCCGATCAGAAATGGCTGACCACCGAGGGGTTCCTCGAAAAGGTCGACGCGAACCTGCAGGCCGCGCTGGGGTAAGGCCGGCGGTAGGGTTCCTGCAAAGAACCCGGGCCGGGTCCGGCCAGTCTTGGACGTCCGCCGGCCCGCGACCCGCACCCGCCCATCAACCCCGCCTTCGGACAATACGGCGCGACCGGCGAGCAACTAACAGCCAAGGTATCTCTTCACCTTGCGCTTCGTCTGAGGGGATTTGCAGAGGCCCTTCTTGATCCGCAGGAATGTCTGTGCATTCACTTCGTCGCACTCTAGGACCTCGCCCGATTGAATACGAGCTTGTAGCGCGGCGGCCGAAACGATTTCCGCTTTCCGATAAAGAACAAATGATTGGTGGCGCAACCATGGATGCTCATGTGCTTGCAGCACGCATGTTTGATCGCACAGATCGTTCGTGTAGGTCGAAATACCCACGATCACCACCAGACCTTTGGCATCCGGATCGCTGCAGATAATGTGGAGATGCTTCTTGTCCGGTTCGTGATAGGTTCCTGACGGGACCAACAGCGCCGCCTTCTCCTTGACTGGCATGCGCTCAGAGTGCGCTTAGGAAAGCAGAGGCGCGACGGCTGTCCTGTACGGCTCTTTCCTGTTCAACAGCGTTTTC
>DNSZ01000131.1:23579-32867 GCA_003500165.1 Paracoccaceae bacterium
GCTCGATCCGGACGCACTTCACCTTTCATGAACTCGTACGTGGTCGAGTTCACGGGGCCATGTGGCAAAGAGTAGTGCGGTTCGTCTTGAATCGGAAACCCGTGACGGCGCAAGCTCTCCCGGTCGGCGAGGTACACAAGCTTCACCGCCTTGAGAATGTTCAAGGGGGTACGGCCATTCTTTACAGTTAGGTAGGCAATCGTCTGTGCGGCCTTGCGCGGGTCGTAAGCCACCGGTTTCCTCTACAGTCTCCTCTGCTTATACATAGCTGACGGTTGACAAGAAGTGAAGGACCGGCTGAACAAGCTTGACCGCGCCGTCCGAGCACGGGTTACGGCCGGCACACCGCTTGCCATCGTGTGTTCCGCGCGGTTCGACGCCTGTCACCATCGGTCATTGAGAATGACCGCTGGTACAGGCTCCTCGGTCAGCTGGCCGGGTCGCGCCGCGCCTGAAAGAAGTCGCGCAACAGCGCTTCGGCGGCGCGGGCGCCGATCCCGTCATAGACCTCGGGTTTGTGGTGGCATTGCGGATGGGCGAACACCCGCGCGCCCTGCGCGACCCCGCCCGATTTCGGGTCCGATGCAGCGTAGTAAAGCCGCGCGATCCGGGCCAACGAGATCGCCGCGGCGCACATCGCGCATGGCTCCAGCGTGACATAGAGGTCGCAGCCGGTCAGCCTTTCGCTGCCCGTCGCCGCGGCCGCGGCGCGGATTGCCAGCATCTCGGCATGGGCGGTCGGGTCGTGCCATTCCCGCATGCGGTTGCCGGCGCGGGCCAGAACCCTGCCATCGGGGCCCACCAGGACGGCGCCCACCGGCACCTCGCCCCGCGCCATCGCCGCGGCTGCCTCGACCATCGCCAGGCGCATATGGGGGGTCTCGCCGAACACCGCCGAAAACTGGCGTGGCGGCCATTCGCAAGCAAGCGCGAAAGCGCCGGTTGGGTCGGGCTAGGGCCGCTGTCGCATCGCCTCGGCCAGCACCTCGGCCAGCACCGAGACGGCAAGCGTGCCGGCATCGCGCGCCGACGGGATCAGGCCGACCGGTCCCCTGAGCCGCTCAAGATCGGCCGGCGCAGCCCCCAGGGCCTGCATCTCGATCAGCCGCAGATCGCGGGCGCGGCGGCTGCCCTGCGCGCCGATATAGAACGCCGGCGTGCCCAGCGCGGCGGCCAGGATCGGCGGCTCCCAGTCGTGGTCGTGAAAGAACAGCGTGACCGCGGTCCAGCGATCGGCCGCCAGATCGGCGGGCCAGGACGCGCCGGTCAGATGCCGCGTGTCGCAGCCCGCAGCCCGCCCGGCCTCCAGGGTCTCGCCATCGGGCGACAGCAGCAGGTTGGGATAGCCGGCCGACTGCACCAGCGCGGCAAAGGTCGCGGCCTCCGGCCCCTTGCCGAATACCACCAAGCGCAGCGCGGGTTCGAAGCGGATCAGAAAGCTGTCCTCCTTCCAGCCGGTCTCGCCGCTCTCGGACAGGGCCAGCGCGCCGGTTTCCCCGCCCACCGCCAGTGTCACGGGCAGCCGCGCCGCGCGCCGATCCATCAGCGCGGCCATCACGGCCGGGTCGGGCCGCGGCACCAGCAGGATGTCGAGCCCGCCGCCGCAGGGCAGCTGGATATCGGCAAAGGGCGAGCCGCGCCCATAGCGCAGCGCGACCGGTGCGCGGCCGGCCAGCGCCCGGTCGGCATGCAGCGCGAGGTCGGCCTCGACACAGCCCGAGGACAGGGTGCCGGCCCGCCCACCGCCCGGCAGGAATGCCATGACCGCCCCAAGCGGGCGATAGGACGGCCCCTCGACCCCGGTGATGACCGCCAGCACCGTCTCGCCGGCGGTTCCCGCCAGGGCGCGAACCGGGTCCTGGCCCGGCGAAAAGGGCGGCGCNNGCGCCGCCGCCGCGGCCCGGGCAACCCGCCGATGAAAGCCAGGCGCGCTTCGCCGCCTGGAATCTGCGGGTTGTCGCCGGTGGAAAACACGCCTTTCGGCAGGAGATGGTGCACTTCGGTGGCCCCGCCGGGGCTGGCCGCGGCAGTGATCGGTAGAATGTCGGCGGTTTCCGCGCTTTCGAATTCGTCGAACATCACGCAACGGGTCCTATGCTATGGTGATCTTTGATTTGCGAGGGGCGGTCGCTGGTCGCTTCGACCAGGCCGGTCAGCTTCGCCGCCTTCAGCGCCGCAAATGTGGGCGCGTTGTAGACGGGGAGGAGGCAGTCGTACAACTTTCCCCAGAACGGGAATTTCGACAGGAACGCCCGTACGGCAGGGTTGTTCGACAACTGCCACATCATATAGTTGCTGGCCCCCCCCCAATAGAACGGCCAGGACAACTGGGGCAGATCGGGGTTCCATTCATGCATGCTGACGAAAAAGTCGAACCTGTGCCGCTGGACCCAGCTGTAATGGGTGACGTCGATGGGGGTGCCGTCGGCGGACAGGATATTGATCGGCAGGAAATAGCTGCCATCGGGAAACAGCTCTTCCAGCACGTCCCGCGCCCGCTGGCTGACGGTGGGGAATTCCATCAATGGGAAGATATCGGGAAAATAGGGAATAATCGTATCATCGCCCACTTGTAGATCGCTGACGAAGGGGGCAAAGGCCTCGGGCGGCGCGGTCATGACCTTATAGGACCAGCGCGGCCCCATTTCCGGCGGCAGCTCTTGCTCCACCAGAAAGGGGTCGTTGGGCCAGGTTTTCCAGGGCGCCGACGGGAAGGTGCGGGTTTTCGAGATTTGTCTAAGGTCGATCCCTCTGATCATCGTGTTGTTGATGGTGACATAAAAGGTTGCCGGTTTCCGGACCTTGCCGTCCAGGTCTTCGGCGTAGAACGGCGATTTGCTGCCGCTGGATTTGGTCATCACGGTCTCCCCCGCATGTCGGTAAACAACACGACTTTCCTGCTACTCATCTCTCGGTTGCCCCTCGCCTTGCCGCCGCATCCGTCCCGGGCTGCATCGGGACATAATCGTTCACGTCGAAGCGTTCGGGATACATGAGCCGGAACGCTTCTTCGACCCCATCTTGCCTGAACGCCTCGGCCACCAGGAAATGGTTGGCCTGAAAACCTGTTGCGTCACTCACGACCGAATGGACAGGCCCCGGTGCCCGGGCTAGCCTTGCCGCGACCCGCCACCACAAGGCTGCCCCGTGACCGCGCTGCCCCGTTCCATCGACGCCACCATCGATCTTCTGGGCAGCCAGCGCTATGTCTGCGGCCGGGCGCTGGGGACGGTTGCCTTCTTGGCCCTCGATCTGGGCAAGCCGCTGTTCCTGGAAGGCGAGGCCGGCACCGGCAAGACCGAGATCGCCAAGGCGCTTGCCGCCGCGCTCGGTCGCCGGCTGATCCGGCTGCAATGCTATGAGGGGCTCGATGCCGCCGCGGCGATCTACGAATGGAACTTCGCCGCCCAGATGATCGCGATCCGCACCGCCGAGGCGGCCGGCGACACCGACCGCGACACGCTGCAGAAGGAGCTGTTTTCGGACCATTACCTGATCCGGCGCCCGCTCTTGGAGGCTTTGGAGCCGCAGCCGGGCGGCGCGCCGGTGCTGCTGATCGACGAGGTCGACCGCACCGATGCCCCGTTCGAGGCGTTCCTGCTCGAGGCGCTGTCGGACTTCCAGGTCACCATCCCCGAACTGGGCACGATCCGGGCCGAGGCCCCGCCGATCGTCATCCTGACCTCGAACCGCACGCGCGAGGTGCATGACGCGCTGAAACGCCGCTGCCTTTATCACTGGGTCGACTTCCCGGGTTTCGCCCGCGAGATCGACATCCTGCGCGCCCGGGTGCCCGAGGCGGCCGACACACTCAGCCGCGAGATCGTCGCCTTCGTCCAGGCGCTGCGCGGCGAGGATCTGTTCAAGACCCCGGGCGTGGCCGAAACGCTCGACTGGGCGCGCTGCCTCATTGCGCTCGACACGGTGTCGCTGTCGCCCGAGGTGATTTCGGACACGCTGGGCGCGATGCTGAAATACCAGGACGATATCGCCCGCATCGCCGGGGCCGAGGCAACGCGGCTGCTCGACGCGGCGCGCGCCGACCTCGCCCGCGCGTCGTGATGGGCGCGCCGCGCCCGCTGCCCGAAACCGATGGGCGGCTGACCGAGAACATCGTCCATTTCACCCGCGCGCTGCGCGCGGCCGGGGTCCGAATCGGCACCGCCCAGGTCGAGGATGCGGTGCGCGCCGTCGCCGCGGCCGGGTTCAGCCGCAAGGTGGATTTCTATCACACCCTGCGCGCGGTGCTGGTCAACCGGCCCGAACATCTGGCGCTCTATCACCAGGTCTTTGCGATGTTCTGGCGCGATCCCGAATATCTCGAACACATGATCCACATGATGTCGCCCAGCGTGCGCCGCGACAGCGAAAAGCCCAGGCCGGAATCCGCCGAACGCCGCGCGGCCGAGGCGCTGACCGGCGCCGACGTCGCCCGCAGGGCGGAGGAGGCGCGCCAGGAGCTGCAGCTTGACATGGTGCTCAGCTGGTCGGCGACCGAAAAGCTGCGCGCGATGGATTTCGAACAGATGAGTGCGGCCGAAGCGGCCGAAGCCGCCCGCGCGATCCGCACGCTCAGGCTGCCGGTCCCGCCGCTGACGACCCGCCGCCGCCATCCGGCGACCCGGGGCCGCACCCCCGATCTGCGCGCGACGTTGCGCCAGAGCCTGCGCAAGGGCGGCGAGATCGGCCGCATCCTGCGCCGCGCACCACGAACCCGACCGCCCGATCTGGTGGCGCTGGTCGACATATCGGGCTCGATGTCGGCCTATGCGCGGATGATGCTGCATTTTCTCCATGCGCTTGCCGCGACCGGCAGCGGCAATTGGGGCCGCGTCGCGGCCTTCACCTTCGGCACAAGGCTGACCAACATTTCCCGCGCGCTCGGCCGGCGCGACCCCGACGCTGCGCTTCAGGCCATCGGGCAGGCGGCGCGCGACTGGGATGGCGGCACCCGGATCGGGGCGGCGCTCGACCGCTTCAACAAGGACTGGTCGCGCCGCGTGCTGGGCCAGGGTGCGGTGGTGCTGTTGATCACCGACGGGCTGGAACGCGGCGACACCGCGCTGCTGGCGCGCGCGGCCGAGCGGCTGCATCTGACGGCGCGGCGGGTGATCTGGCTCAACCCGCTCCTGCGCTGGGAGGGCTTTGCGCCCGAGGCCGCGGGCATCAAGGCGCTTCTGCCCCATACCAGTCAACTGATCGCCTGCCACAATCTCGACAGCCTCGCGGCGCTGGCCCGAACCCTTGCCCAGGGGGGCGCGCGGGCATGACGAACCCCATTGCCTTGTGCGAAAACGCCGCTAGCATCGATGGCAGGGAGGGCCGCTCATGGACATGACCGGCGAACATCGGATCGCTGCGCCCCGGGCCGAGGTCTGGGCCGCTCTCAACGACGCCGAGGTGCTGCGCGCCTGCATTCCGGGCTGCGAAGCGCTGGAAAAGATTAGTCCGACGGAATTCCACGCCAGGGTGGTGCAGAAGATCGGCCCGGTGAAGGCCCGCTTCGAAGGCGGCGTCGAACTGGTCAATATCGCAGCGCCCGAAAGCTATACCATCCAGGGCGAGGGCAAGGGCGGCGTCGCGGGGTTCGCCAAGGGGGCCGCCGATGTGCAACTGGCCGCGGACGGCGACGCAACCGTGCTGACCTATCAGGTCCATGCCATGGTGGGCGGCAAGCTCGCCCGGCTCGGCAGCCGGCTGATCAACTCCTCGGCGAAGAAGCTCGCGGCCAGGTTCTTCGACAATTTCGAAGCCGTGCTGCATGGCGAAACGCCCGACACCGCCGAGGCCGGCGCAGAACCGGAAACCGGAGAAACCGCGGCGACCGCCTGAGCCGGGCGCGCGCGCAGAACGGGCGCGGCAAGCGCGCCGCGCCGCAAGGGAGGACCAGATGACCGACGTGACGATGACGGTGAACGGCAAGGCCGTGACCCGATCGGTGCCAGACACCATGCTGCTGTCGGATTTCCTGCGCGAGGAACTGCGCCTGACCGGCACCCATATCGGCTGCGACACCAGCCAGTGCGGCGCCTGCGTGGTGCATCTCGACGGCAAGGCGGTGAAATCCTGCACCGCGCTGGCGGTGGCGTGTGACGGTGCCCGTGTCACCACCATCGAAGGGCTGGCCACGGGCGGCGTGCTGCATCCGATGCAAAAGGCGTTCAACGACAATCACGGGCTGCAATGCGGGTTCTGCACCACCGGCATGATCATGACCGGGGTCGATATGGTGAACCGCTATCGGGCAGCGGGCCGGACGCTGGATGAGGCCGCGATCCGGCACGAGCTTGAGGGCAATATCTGCCGCTGCACGGGCTATCACAACATCGTCAAGGCAATTTCCCAGGCCGCCGCCGAAATGGCCGCGCCCCAGGCCGCCGAATAAGGGAGGACGCAGGATGAGCGAGACAGGCATCGGCAAGGCGGTCAAGCGCAAGGAAGACAAGCGTTTCATCACCGGCAAGGGCAAATACACCGACGATATCCGGATGGAGAACCAGGCCTATGCGGCCTTTGTCCGGTCGCCGCATGCGCATGCCCGGATCACCGGGGTGGACACGGCAGGGGCCAGCGCGATGGAGGGCGTGATTGCGGTCCTGACCGGCGCAGAACTGGCCCAAGACGGGATCGGCAACCTGATCTGCGGCTGGGCGGTCAATTCGAAGGACGGATCGCCGATGAACATGGGGCCGTGGCCGGCACTCGCCGCCGAGCGGGTGCGCTATGTCGGCGACGCGGTCGCGGTGGTGATCGCCGAAACCCAGGCCCAGGCGCGGATCGCCGCCGAGGCGGTCGAGGTCGGCTATGACGAACTGCCCGCCGTCGCCCGCGCCGACAAGGCGCTGGCAGCGGGCGCACCGCAGGTCCACGACAACGCGCCGGGCAATCTGATCTATGACTGGGAGATCGGCGACGAGGCCGCGACCGATGCGGCGCTGGCGGCATCGGCCCATATCACCGCCATGGCGCTGACCAACAACCGGCTGTCGCCCAATGCGATGGAGCCGCGCGCGGCGATCGCCACCTATGACGCGGCCGAGGATCACTATACCCTTTACACCACCAGCCAGAACCCGCATGTCGCCCGTCTGGTGCTGTCGGCGTTCTACAACGTCGCCCCCGAACACAAGCTGCGCGTGATCGCGCCCGATGTCGGCGGCGGCTTCGGCTCGAAAATCTACATCTATCCCGAAGAGATCGCCTGCCTTTGGGCGTCGATGAAGACCGAACGCTCGGTCAAGTGGACCGCCGAACGGTCGGAGGCGTTCATGACCGACGCCCATGGCCGCGACCACGTCACCACCGCCAAGATGGGGTTCGACAAGGCCGGGCGGATCACCGCCTTCAAGGTCGACACGATCGCCAATTTCGGCGCCTACATGTCGCTGTTTTCCAGCGCCGTGCCGACCTATCTTTATGCCACGCTGCTGTCGGGCCAGTACGACATCAAAAACATTCACTGCAATGTCCGCGCGGTCTATACCAACACCGTGCCGGTCGATGCCTATCGCGGGGCCGGGCGGCCCGAGGCGTGCTATGTCGTCGAGCGGATGATCGAGACCGCGGCGCGCGAGTTGGGGCTGCACCCGGCCGAGTTGCGGCGCAAGAACTTCATCACCGAATTCCCGCACGAGACCCCGGTCATCATGACCTATGATGCGGGCGATTTCGGCGGCAATCTCGACAAGGCCATGGCGGCCGCCGATGTGGCGAATTTCCCGGCCCGCCGGGCCGAGGCCGAGGCGCGCGGCAAGCTGCGCGGGATCGGCTATTCGTCCTATATCGAGGCCTGCGGGATCGCGCCCTCGGCCGCCGTGGGCAGCCTGGGCGCGGGTGTCGGCCTGTGGGAATCGGCCGAGGTGCGGGTGAACCCGGTCGGCACCGTCGAGGTGCTGACCGGCGCCCACAGTCACGGCCAGGGCCACGAGACGACATTCGCCCAGATCGTCGCCGAACGCTTTGGCATCCCGATCGAGAACGTGTCGATCGTGCATGGCGACACCGACAAGGTGCAGTTCGGCATGGGCACCTATGGCTCGCGCTCGGGCGCGGTGGGGATGTCGGCCATCGTGCGTGCGATGGACAAGGTCGAGGCCAAGGTGAAGAAGATCGCCGCCCATGCGCTGGAGGCGTCCGAGGACGATATCGTCATCGAGGGCGGCGAGGTGAAGGTCGCCGGCACCGATCGTGCGATGGGCTGGCACGAGGTCGGGCTCGCGGCCTATACCGCGCACAACCTGCCCCCCGACATGGAGCCCGGCCTGAAGGAAGGCGCGTTCTATGACCCGGTCAATTTCACCTTCCCGGCGGGGACCTATATCTGCGAGGTCGAGGTCGATCCCGAAACCGGCGTGACCGAGATCGTGCAATTCACCGCGGCCGACGATTTCGGCACCATCATCAATCCGATGATCGTCGAGGGCCAGGTCCATGGCGGGGTCGCCCAGGGCATCGGCCAGGCGATGCTGGAACAGGTGGTCTATGACGAGGATGGCCAGCTGATCACCGGCTCCTACATGGATTATTCCATGCCGCGGGCGGCCGATCTGCCGTTCTACACGATCGAGCACAACACCACCGTCTGTCCGAACAACCCGCTGGGCATCAAGGGCTGCGGCGAGGCGGGCGCGATCGGCGCGCCGCCCGCGGTGATCAACGCGATCACCGATGCGATCGGCAGCAACGACCTGGCGATGCCGGCGACGCCAATGGCGGTCTGGCAGGCACTGCAGGCCGCACGGCCGGCCGTCGCGGCGGAATAAGGGGGAAGAGGCATGTATCCGACAAGCTATCAGAAACCCGCCACGCTCGACGCGGCGGCGGCCGCGCTGGCGGCGGCGGAGGATGGCAAGATCCTCGCCGGCGGCCAGACGCTGTTGCCGACNNTCTGGCCGCGCCATCGGCCCTGATCGACATTCGCGGGATTCCGGGGATGACCGGGATCGCGGTGGAGGGCGGCACCGTCACCATCGGCGCCGCGACCACCCATGCCGCGGTCGCCGATCATGCCGGGCTGGCCGGGGCGTTCCCGGCGCTCGCCTGCCTTGCCGCCGGGATCGGCGACCCGGCGGTGCGCCATATGGGCACGATCGGCGGCAGCCTCGCCAACAACGACCCGGCGGCGGACTATCCGGCGGCCGTTCTGGGCAGCGGCGCCACCGTGGTGACCACTGCGCGGGAGATCGCGGCGGACGCCTATTTTCAGGGGATGTTCGCCACCGCGCTCGAGGAGGGAGAAATCCTGACCGCCGTGCGCTTTGCCGTGCCGCAAAAGGCGGGCTACATGAA
>DNSZ01000064.1 GCA_003500165.1 Paracoccaceae bacterium
CGCAGGGGATGCAGGCCCTGGCGCTGCAATGCGAGCACCTTGTAGGCCTCGCGCAACGTGGCGAGCATCGAACAGCTTGTGCCGCCGCCCACATCGGTGGCCACCGCGTTGCGGATGCCGTGGGCGCGCAGCCCGGCATCGTCGAACAGCCCGCTGCCCAGAAACATGTTGGAGGTCGGGCAGAACACGGGATGTGCGCCCGCCGCCGCGATCGCCTCGATCTCGCGCGGTTGCAGGTGCAGGCAATGGCCGAGCAGCGTGTTGGCGCGCAAGAGCCCGTGGCTTTCATAGACATCGGTGTAGTCGCGGGCGCCGGGAAACAGCCGTCGGACGGTGGCGATTTCGTCGTGGTTCTCGGCCAGATGGGTCTGGATCGGACAATCGGGATGCGCGGCGGCCAGCGCGCCAGCCGCGTCAAGCTGTGCCGGGGTCGAGGTGATCGCAAAGCGTACCGTTATGGCATAGCCGGCCCGGCCCCGCCCATGCCAGCGGGCGATCAGCGCCTCGCTGTCGTCAAAGGAGGACTGCGCGGTGTCGCACAGACCGGCGGGCGCATTGCGGTCCATCATCGACTTGCCGCCAAGCGCGCGGATGTTGCGCCCGGCCGCTTCGGCGAAATAGGCCTCGGCCGAGGCGGGATGAACCGTGCCATAGGCCACCGGCGTCGTGGTGCCATGCGCAATCAGGATGTCGAAGAAAGCCCGCGCGATACGGGCGGCATGGCCAGGATCGGCAAAGCGCATCTCTTCGGGGAAGGTGTAGCCGGTCAACCAGTCAAGCAGTTGCGCACCCCAGGACGCGATCACCTGCATCTGTGGAAAATGGATATGCGGATCGATGAAGCCGGGCAGGATCAGATGCGGCCGATGATCCATGACGTCCGCGTCGCCGGCCAGCGGCGCGAGGTCGGCATGGTCCCCCATCGCCACGATGCGGCCATCCGCAAGGATGAGCGCACCGTCCTCGACGAAGGTAAACGCGGCGCGGTCGTCCGCCCCCTGCGGTTCGCGATGAAAGGTCAGAAGCCGTCCGCGCAGCAGCCGCCCTGTCATGGCAGGCGCACCGTCTGCGGGGCGGGTGCGCGGGCAAGAGCGGCCAGCGCCTCGGCCAGGGTGAAGGCCGCGATCACGGCCGGCCGCTTGTCGCCCCGCCCGGCCGCACCGATCGGGCAGGTCAGCGCGTCGAGCGGCACGTCGGGGGCGGCGCGTCGGCACCAACCGGCAAAGCTCGCGCGTTTGCTCGCCGACCCGATCATGCCGGCATAGGCGGCGTCGCGGCGCCGCAGCGCCTCGGCCGCAAGCAGGAAATCGAGCGCATGGTCATGGGTCGCCATGACAAAGGCACTGCCGGGCGGGGCGGCACGCAGGTCCGCCTCGGGCAGCGCGCTCAGCCGTTTGGCGACCGCGGCCGCGCTTTGCCCGAGCTCCGCGGCACGGCTGTCGATCAAACGGCACGTGACCGGCAGATGCTGCGCCAGATCCGCAAGCGCCCGGCCGACATGGCCGGCACCGAAGATCAGCAGATGCGGCTGCGTGGCCCGCGCGGCTGCTTCCCGGCGCAGCGCGGCGTCGCGCCCCTCCGGCCCGAGTTGTTCGAGCCGCAGGACCACCCGGCCGCCACAGCACTGCCCGATTGCCGGGCCAAGCGGGATGTCGAGCACGACGGCGGGGTCCTGGGCGCAGAATTTTCTAGAAAATTCTGCGGCCGCAAAATCTTCTAGAAGATTTTGCCCGCCCGTGTCGGCGTTGGTGCCAGGGGCCCCGGTTGCAGCGCGCAGTTGCGCCCGCGCCTGGTCGATCGCCATGTATTCCAGCTGCCCGCCGCCGATCGTGCCCCATTGGGCAGACGGTGTGACGAACATCTCGGCGCCTTCCTCGCGCGGGGCCGAACCGTGGGCGCGGGCAACCCGCACCCGCATCACGGAGGCGGGCGTGGCGAGGAAATCTGCCAGGGACTCAGCCATCGCCGGCCGCGCGCAGCCCTTCGACCGCCATCAGAACGCGTTCGGGGGTGACCGGCGTGTCGAGCCGCGGGCAAACCCGGTAATCCGCCACCGAAGCAACCGCCATCGACAACGCCTCGACCACCGAAATCGCCAGAATGATCGGCGGCTCGCCCACCGCCTTCGAGCGGCGGATCGTCATCTCGCGGTTCTCCGACCAGTCGGCCAGCGCGACGTTGAACCGCCGCGGCCGGTCCGAGGCGAGCGGGATCTTGTAGGTCGACGGCGCATGGGTGCGCAGCCGGCCATCCGCATCCCACCACAGCTCTTCGGTGGTCAGCCAGCCCATCCCCTGGACGAACCCGCCTTCGACCTGGCCAAGATCGATCGCGGGGTTCAGCGACCGGCCGACATCGTGCAGGATATCGGTGCGAGTCACTTGGTATTCCCCGGCCAGCGTGTCGATCTCGACCTCGGACACCGCGGCGCCATAAGCGAAGTAATAGAACGGCCGCCCCTGCCCGTTGGCCCGGTCCCAGTGGATTTTCGGGGTCTTGTAGAACCCCGTGGCCGAAAGGGCGACGCGCGCCATATACGCCTCCTTGACGAAGGCATCGAAGGGGATTGCCGCATCGCCCACCCGCACCTCGTTCGGGGCGAAGGCGACCGCATCGGCAGCCACATCCCAGCGGTCGCTGGCAAAGGCGACCAGCCGCGCCTTGAGTTTGCGGCACGCATCCAGCGCCGCCATGCCGTTCAGATCGGCCCCCGACGAGGCCGCGGTGGCCGAGGTGTTGGGCACCTTGTCGGTCGCCGTCGCCGTCACCCGGATGCGCGCAAGGTCCACCTGCAACGCCGACGCCACTACCTGGGCGACCTTGGTGAAAAGACCCTGGCCCATTTCGGTCCCGCCATGGTTGAGCCCGACCGAACCGTCCTTGTAGATATGCACCAGCGCGCCCGCCTGATTGTACCAGGTCGCGGTGAAGGAAATCCCGAACTTCACCGGCGTCAGCGCGATGCCGCGGCGCGCCACCCCGCCCTGCGCATTGAAATCGAGGATTGCGGCACGGCGCGCCCGATAGTCCGACGACGCTTCCAGCTCCGCGACAAGCCGCGGCAGGATGTTGTCCTCGACCCGCTGGTGATAGGGGGTCACATCGCGCCCGGGCCCGTAGAAATTGCGCTGCCGAATGGTCAGCGGGTCCTCGCCCAGGGCAAAGGCGATCTCTTCGACGATGCGTTCGGCGACCACCGCGCCCTGCGGCCCGCCGAAACCGCGAAAGGCGGTGTTCGACACGGTGTTGGTCTTCAAGGGCCGCGAGGCGAGCCGGACATGCGGATAGAAATAGCCATTGTCAGCGTGAAACAGCGCGCGATCGGTGACCGGGCCCGACAGATCGGCCGAAAAGCCGCAGC
Organism: Paracoccaceae bacterium; assembly: GCA_003500165.1. Taxonomy (GTDB): domain Bacteria; phylum Pseudomonadota; class Alphaproteobacteria; order Rhodobacterales; family Rhodobacteraceae; genus UBA10424. The sequence goes on from DNSZ01000064.1 coordinate 3,362, forward strand.
GCGCAGCGAGCCGCGCATCGACCGCCTGGATGCGGCCCTCGGCGTCAAAGCCCACATCGTAGTCGGCGACGAAATCGTGCCGTTTGCCGGTGGCGATCATGTCCTGGTCGCGGTCCGGCCGCAGCTTCACCGGGCGGTCAAGGCGTGTGGCGGCCAGCGCGGCGACGGCCGCGAACAGGTTCATCTGGGTTTCCTTGCCGCCGAACCCGCCGCCCATGCGGCGGACCTGAACCGTGACGGCGTTGAACGGCAGCCCCAGCACCTGAGCGACCATCTGCTGGGCCTCCGCGGGATGCTGGGTGGAGCAATGCACGGTCAGCGTGCCATCCTCGCCCGGGATCGCAAAGGCGATCTGGCCTTCGAGATACATGTGATCCTGGCCGCCGATCCGCATCCGGCCCTGCAGCCGGTGCGGGGCCGCTTGCAGCGCGGCTTCGGCATCGCCCCGGGCCAAGGTCAGGGGCGGGGTGACATCGGGCGCCCCGGCATCGAGCGCCGCCTCGACCCCCAGGATCGCGGGCAGGGGATCGCAGGCGATGCGGGCAAGGGCGGCGGCCCGACGCGCCTGATCGCGGGTTTCGGCCACCACGGCAAACAGCGGCTGGCCGTGATACGCCACGGTGTCGGTGGGAAACACCGGATCGTCGCCCAGCCCCGTCGGGCTGATGTCGTTGGCGCCGGGAATGTCGGCCGCGGTCAGCACCGCCACCACGCCCGGGGCGGCCCGCACCGCATCCAGGTCCATCGACACGATCCGGCCATGCGCGATCTCCGACAGGCCAAGGCAGGCATGCAGCGTGCCCACCGGTTCGGGGATGTCGTCGGTATAGGGCGCCGATCCCGTGACATGGCCGACCGCGGACTCGTGCGGTTCGGGCGTATGGGCACCGCCCCGGATCGAGACCGTCGCGCGCAACGCTCAGGCTGCCCGGGCGCCGGCGGCGCCGTGCTCATGCCAGAACCGGCGAAACAGGTTTTTCGCCACGGTCATCCGATAAACCGCCGAGGCGCGCATGTCCGAGATCGGGGTGAAATCCCGGTCGAGTGCCTGGGCCGCGCCGATCAGGCTGGGCTCGGCCCAGGGCTGGCCAATCAGCGCCGCCTCGGCCGCGCGGGCCCGTTTGGGCACCGGCGCCATGCCGCCAAAGGCGATGCGCGCCGACCGGACCGCCCCATCCGAGACCTCCAGATGGAACCCCGCTGCGACCGCCGAGATATCCTCGTCCCGGCGTTTCGATATCTTGTAGGCGGCGTGCAGCCCGCCGGTCACCGGGATGCGGATGCTTTCCAGAAACCCGCCAGGGCGGATGTCCTGCTTGCCATAGGCGATGAAGAACTCCTCCAGCGGCAGCACGCGCCGCCCGTCGCCGGCCCGCAGCACGATTTCGGCACCAAGCGGGATCAGCGCCGGCGGGATATCCCCGATCGGCGAGCCGTTGGCGATATTGCCCCCAAGCGTGCCCATGGCGCGCACCTGCGGGCCGCCGATCCGGTCCCAATAGCGGCGCAGATGGGGAAAGGTCTCAGCCATCGCCGCCCCGGCCTCGGCATAGGTGACGGATGCGCCGATCCGCAGCCAATCCGCGTCGCGCTCGATCCGGCGCAGATCGTCGAGATGGCCGATGAACACCGCCGGCGCGATCTGCCGCAGCCCCTTGGTGACCCACAGCCCCACATCGGTTGCCCCGGCGACGATCGTCGCTTCGGGGTGCGCGGCCAGCACCGCCGCCAGATCGTCGGCATCGGCGGGCAGGATCGCCTGGCTCGCGCCCCGCGCCACCGCGACCCGGCGACCATCGGCCATGGCCCGCAGCCGCGCCGCGGTTTCGGCGCGCCGAAGGTGCAGGGGATCGGCGCCCGGGCTGCCATGATCGGCCATCGCGCGGGCCGCCCGCAGGATCGGCGCATAGCCGGTGCAGCGGCACAGATTGCCCTGCAGGGCGGTGTCGATGGCCGCCGCGTCCGGCTCGGGATTGTCCATGCGCAGGGCCGCCAGCGCCATCACGATGCCCGGGGTGCAGAACCCGCACTGGCTGGCGTGATGGTCGACCATCGCCTGTTGCACGGGATGCAGCCCGCCATCCGCGCCGCGCAGATGCTCCACCGTCACCACATGGCAGCGATCGACCGAGGCCAGAAACCGGATGCAGGCATTGACCGGTTCATAGCGGAGCCCGTCGCCGGCCAGCCGCCCCACCAGCACCGTGCAGGCGCCGCAATCGCCTTCGGCGCAGCCCTCCTTGGTGCCGGTCAGCCGCCGGGCGATGCGCAGGAAGTCGAGCAGCGTGTCCTCGGCGGCGACCGCGTCCAGCGCGACCGCACCGTCGTTGAGCAGAAACCGGATCTCGCCGCGTTGTGCCATGCATGCCCCCGCGCGGACCGCCCCGCGCCGAGCCCTGATCATAAGGCGCGCGCGCGGCGGAACAATTCCAAACGGATCGCGACCGGAGCGGGACCGCGTGTCGCCGTTGGCTGCCCGTTTTTCGGGCATCTGCGCGGCAGGGCGCCTGGAAATCGGGCAATGCCCGGCCCGAACCGCACCGGGGCGCGCGCCGGGCTGGCCCTGTCCGGCCGACCCGCGGCACATCCGGGCGATGCGACGCAGGAGGCCCCGATCAACGCCAGGCCCGATATTCCAATGACGGCCGCACCGCCGCGGGCAAGGGGCGCGGTCCGCCTGTCGGGTCGGTCGGCCGGCGGGC
>DNSZ01000281.1 GCA_003500165.1 Paracoccaceae bacterium
ACGCTCGACGGCAAGGATGTCCTTGCCGTCGAGCGTGGCATCGAAGACCGCGTGCCGGCCGAGTTCCAGCAGCATGCGCATCACTGGCTGATCCTGCACGGCCGCTATATCTGCCGCGCGCGAAAGCCCGCCTGCGCGGCCTGCCCGATCCGCGATCTGTGCCCCTATGAGGAGAAGACCCCGTGACCAAACGCTATCAGGTCGTCGGCATCGGCAATGCCATCGTCGATGTGCTGAGCCATGCCGAAGACGGCTTCCTCGCCGATCATGGCATCGAGAAGGGCATCATGCAGCTGATCGACCGCCACCGGGCGGTCCATCTTTATGGCCAGACTGGCCCGTCGGTCGAGGTCTCGGGCGGGTCGGCAGCCAACACCATTGCGGGCATCGCCGCCCTCGGTGGGCGCAGCGCCTATGTCGGCAAGGTCAAGGACGACCAGCTGGGCGCGATCTTTGCCCATGATCTGCGCGCCCAGGGTGCGGATTATGCCACCCCGATGGCCCCCGCCGGCGCCGAGGAGGAGACCGGCCGCTGCATGATCATCGTCACCCCCGATGGCGAGCGGTCGATGAACACCTATCTGGGCTGGTCCGAATACCTGTCGCCCGCCGATATCGACGAAGCCCAGATGGCCGATACCGACTGGCTGTTTCTGGAGGGCTACCGGTTTGACGGGCCCGACAGCCACGCCGCCTTTGCCAGGGCGATCCGGGCGGCAAGGGGCGCGGGCGGGCGCGTGTCGCTGACCCTGTCGGACCCGTTCTGCGTCGAACGGCATCGCGATGCGTTCCGCCGCATGATCGTCGAGGATCTCGATCTGCTGTTTTGCAACCGCGCCGAGCTTCTGTCGATGTACCAGACCGACGATTTCGACGCCGCGCTGGAGACCGCCGCGCGTGAGGTCGACATGCTGGTCTGCACCGAATCCGAGCATGGCGCGCATGTGCTGCATGGCGGGGCGCGGGCCCATGCGCCGACCGAACCGGTCAAGGTCGTCGATGCCACCGGTGCCGGCGACCTGTTCGCTGCCGGCTACCTGTGGGGCATCACCCATGGCCATCCGCCGCTGGCGGCCGCGCGGATGGGCAATGTCGCGGCGGGCGAGGTGATCTCGCATCTGGGCGCCCGGCCGGAGGCCGATCTGCGCGCCCTGTTCCGCGCCCGCGGCCTGATCTGAAACAACGGCGCCGCGGGACCATCGCCGCGCCCGGTGTCGCCCGGGATTTCCGGCGATGGCGATACCCGTCGCTGCGCCCGCGATCCGGGGCGCGATGAGCGGGCCTTGTCGCGCCCTGGTATCAGACAAGCAGCTTCGCGTGCAGCGCCTCGAGGTCGATCGCCTCGACCGGCTCGGCCCGCGCCGGATTGTCCGGGTCATAGCCGAACACCGCAAAGTCCCGGTGATACATCTCCAGCATGAGGTGCCGCGACAGATCGTCGAAATAGGCTTCGACCGGGTGCGCCCGCTTTGGCCCATGGCCGGACGATTCGTTGAAACGCGGCACATCGGCCAGCACCACGGGGTGCGGCGTCGCGACCGCATCGAGCACGGTCTGCATCCCCGCCGCGAAGTGTTCGACATGGAACACGTGATCGAATGTCCCGCCATTGGCGACAAAGGTGGCGGCGTGGCTGGCCATGGCCGACCAGTGGATATCGGGGTCCATCGGCCGGCGCCAGCGAACCGTGTCGCGGGCGAACAGAAGGAACCGCCGGAATGCCGCGATCTGATCGAAATCGCCGTCGATCTGCACGCCATAGGCCTGCGTCAGCTTCGGGACCAGATTGCCGCGATACGGCCGGCCGTTCCGTTGCACGCCGCAGATCTTGTCGAAAAACGACGACAGGATGCGGCGATACGGGTTCCGCACTGCGGTGAAGGCATAGGCGCTGTGCGTCCTGACCGCTTCGGTGATGGGCGCACGGCTTGCCTCGATCCCCCATTTGTGGATGCCGTCGGTGGCATCGTGCACGTCGCCGTCGTAGAACCGACCGTGGTCGGAAAAGTAAAGGATCTGACCGATGGTCGAACACGCACATTTCGGAATCACCCGATAGGCGGTACTGCCGCTTTGCGTCATCCAGAGGCCGGGAAATCCCATGCAGCCAGTTCCTTGTCCCACCCCAGCCCGCATTAAGACCAGAGGCCGGCCGCCGTGGCAAGATTGTCCCATCCGGCCGCCTTGGGCAAGGTGACGAACGCGATGGTTCGGATCGCCTATCTTCTGCTGTGCCACGGCCCCCCCGCGCGGCCCTTGGCGCTTGCCAGGTTGCTGGCGGCCGGCGGCGATGCGGTTGTCGTCCACTATGATGCCAGGGAAAGCGCGGCCGACTGGCGAACCCTGCAGGACGGGCTTTCGGACCTGCCCGGTGTGGCGCTGCCGCCGCGGCGCCATCGATGCGGCTGGGGGCAATGGTCGCTGGTCGCGGCCACGCTCGATCTGGCGCGCACCGCCATCGACGCCTTTCCCGACGCGACCCATTTCTTCTTGATCTCCGCCGACTGCATGCCGATCAAGCCGCGCATTGCCATCGCCCGCGCGCTGGAGCCTGCCGATCGCGACCATATCGAGGCGGTGGATTTCTTCACCTCGGGGTGGATTCGCACCGGCCTTCAGGAGGAGCGGCTGATCTACCGGCATTTCGTGAACGAACGCCGCCGGCGCCGGACGTTTTACGCCATGCTCGCGGTTCAGCAAACATTGGGCTTGCGGCGTCCGTTGCCCGCGGGGCTGCGCATCATGATCGGGGCGCAATGGTGGTGCCTGCGCCGCCAGACCGTGCTGAACATCCTGACCCATGTGGCCCACCACCCCGAGCTGATCCGTTTCTTCCGCCGCAGCTGGATCCCTGACGAGACCTTTTTCCAGAGCCTTGTCGCACATCTGGTTCCGGCGGCGCAGCGCGATGCCGAAAGCCCGACCTTCCGCCTGTTCACCGATTACGGCCTTCCGGCCGTATTCTTCGACGACCATCTGGGGTTTCTGTGCGACCAACCCCATTTCTTCGCGCGCAAGATCGCACCGCAGGCGGCGGGGCTCTGGAACGGGCTGGCCGATAACTATGCCGCCCGCGACGAAGGCCCACCCGCCACCGGCACCGGCGCGCGGAGCTATGCCTTTCTGACCCATCAGGGCCGGATTGGTCGCCGCTTTGGCCCGCGGGCCTGGGACCGCGACGCCAGCATCGGACGCGGCCGCCGATTGTTGCTGATTGCCTGCAAGGCCTGGCATGTCGGGCAGGCGGTGCAGGATCGCGTCACCGAAAGCGCGGGGGTGCCGGGCTTTGGCTATGCCTTCGACGATCCGGGGGCAAAGCTGGCCCCGATGGGCGGGCTCGAGGCCGGCATGGCCAAGCGCCGCCGCCACGCCCGCGCCTTTCTGCGGTTGCTGTTTGCCGAGAGCGAAAGCGATGCGGCCATCCTGTGCATCGATCCCGCGCGGCTCGACCTGCTGCGCGATTTCGCCGCCGATCGCTGCGAGACCCGGGTCCTGACCATACGCTGCGCCTTTTCGGATGCGGCCCTGGCCGAACATGCGGTGCGGATCGGCCTTGCCGGACCGACCACGCCTGCGGCCGAATTCGCGCGGCTGGCCCCGGTCCTGCGCCAGGCAATCGCGGACGAGGCGCGCGCGCTCGACGAGGCGGGCGTTGCCCCGGTCTGGCGCATGGCCGACGACGCCGATCCGGGTGCCAATGCGGGCGCGCTTGCCGGGTTCCTCGGGATCGGCGAAGATGCCGCGCGTCAGATCATCGACACGCCCGGCCTGTTCGACTGAAGGAGCCCCGCATGGCCTATGCCTATGACCCCCAGAACGTCTTTGCGAAGATCCTGCGCGGCGAGATACCCAACAGGACGGTGCTGGAAACGGCGCACAGCCTTGCCTTTCACGATATCGCGCCAAAGGCCCCGGTGCATGTCCTGGTCATTCCCCGCGGGCCCTATGTCTGCTGGGATCATTTCGCGGCCGCGGCGGACGACGCCGAGATCGCCGATTTCACCCGCGCGGTGGCCGAGGTGGCCCGCATCGCCGAGGTGGCGCCCGGCGCCGGCGGCGCGGGCTATCGGCTGATCTCGAATGCCGGCGCCAATGGCGTGCAGGAGGTGCCCCATCTGCATGTCCATGTCATGGGCGGGCATCCGATGGGGCCGATGGTCCTGTTGCGATAGGGCGGCGCCCGGGCTGCGCCGCGCCTGCCGTCAGTTGATTTCGACCGCGATCGAATAGCCCACCGTCTTGCCGGTATCGGCGTCGTTGCCCATCAGATAGGTGCGGATCGTCCACACCCCGTCCTCGGGCAAGGTGACCCGGGCCGAGCGGCCATCGGCATCCTGGCTGCCCACGTAAAGCGCGGGGTAATCCGCCCCACCCGGCAGGATGTTGAAATAGATCGTGCCGTTGCCGTTGGTGCCCGTCACCGCCAGATCGACCGACATCTCCTGGCCGCCCGAGGCGCGAAGATTGTAGTCGATGTACTCCTGGCCGATGATCGTGCCGTTGATCACCGTGCCCGACGACCCCGCCGGGAACTGGATTTCCACATCGTCCTGGGCGAGCGCCGGAGCCGCCCCCAGACAGACCGCCAGCGCGGCGGCCGAGAATACTGCTTTCATTCCCTTGTCTCCCTCAAGGCTGTGATCCCACGACCTGGTGGCAGGCGCGATGGTGCATGCGCATCGTGCCTTGGCATCAGAGCGCACCCTCGTCAACGAGCGACATGATGCCCGCCGTCGTGCCGTCGGAATAGGCGATGCAGCGCCAGGGCGCCGGCGGATAGGGGCCGCTTCCGTCGCCAACCAGCACGATCACCTCGGTCCCGGCTTCGGAAAAGCTCGACCGCTCGACCCGCACGGTCGGGTTCCCGGTTTCGGCGGCCACATCGCGCAGGCAGGCCCGCTCGGCCGGGCTTGCCACCGCCTGCGCCGCGCTGCCGCTGGCCGACCCGTCGCTGCATCCCGCCAGCGCCAACAGCGCCACGGCGCCCCTTCCGACATGTCCGATCATCGCAAACCACTCCCATTGTGTCCGATGCACGCGCACAAAGCCCGCGGCAAATCCGGGCACAAGCCGATTGGCGCAGGCCTTGTCCGGATCGCGCAAACGGCGTCAGCGGCGGCGCAGCGTCTCGGATGGCGGCTCGCCGAAGCGCGCCCGATAGGCGGCGGCGAACCGGCCCTGATGGCCGATCCCGCAGGTCAGGCAGACCTCCGTCACGCTGGCCGGCCCGTCCTCGGCCAGCAACAGGGCGCGGGCGGCCTGAAGCCGCAACTCGGCCAGATAGCGCCCGGGCGACACGCCGCGAATGCTGCGAAACGCGACCTCCAACGATCGCACCGATTGCCCCTGGGCCTGGGCGATATCGCGGATCGTGGCGATATCGCCCAGATGCGCGTGCATGAACGCCTCGGCCTTGCGCACCCGCCCGGCAGCGGCGCCGTCCGCAACGCATGCCGGCGGCGCATCGCGCAACGCATCGCCCAGGATTTCGGACAACAGCCCGGTCCAGCTGTCCGCCACGGTCGGCCGGTCGAGAAGCCCGGTGCCGCCCGACGCCTCGTCATACAGCAGCCGCGCCAGTCGCAGGGCCTGCGCATCCTGGCGCGAACGCGCCGCGTCAAGGATGCGGCCCTGCGCGTGGCCGGGCGCCCCCGCGATCGCCGGCAGCAGGATCGGGACGCCGCGAAAGCTCTCGCCGCGCTTTGCCGGCACGACGCGGGTTCGCCTTGGCCCCGGCTCCAGCAGCAGGCCCTGCCCGGGCCGGGCGCGCAGGGTGCGGCCATTGACCTCGGTCTCGATCGTGCCGGCCAA
>DNSZ01000219.1 GCA_003500165.1 Paracoccaceae bacterium
TGGCGCTGCGCCGGGTTCAGCCCGTCGAGATAGGGGGCCGGCCGCGCCGCCATGGCGCGGGCGGCGAGGCCCTGCCCGGCGGCCGCCTCGAAGGCGTCGGCGTCGTCCCAATCAGCCATGCGCAATCCTTAACGCGGCGCGCGGCGAAGGGAAACCGTTTGTTCGCAGATTGTTCGCATACCGTCTGCGGCTATGGCCCAAAGGGGCTTCGGGCGCCCAGGCCGGCCTCGATCTGCTCGCCAAAGGCCGCGCAGATGCAGGCCAGCGTCGCGCCGTCCAACCAGCGGCGCGCAGTTGGCCCAGGCGAGGCCTGTGTCCAGGGCTCGGAAAGGCCCCGGTCGATCTCTGTCCCGGTGGCATTCTCGAACGCCCGGACAAGGCAGCGGGTGCCGGCGATTTCGGCTTTCCGCCGATCGGCATGGCGGGGCTGGGCGCGGCCAGCCCAGCGGAACCTTGGGGCGTCGCCCGGTTTTTCTAGAATAATCAGCCCGGCAAATCCTTCTGGAAGGATTTGTGCCGCGGGCTGGGATCGGCCGCAGGATAGTCTGGGCAGGGCCATGGTCCGTTTCCAGCGAAGCCCGCGTGCCATCCGGCCTTCCCCCCCTTGCGCCCGTTCCTGCCGAACGCTATGGCGTCGCCATTCCCCAATCGGACAGGATGCAAACGGCCATGGGCCGGCGCCGGCTCTGTCCGGCGGGCGGGTGGACCCGCGCGCAAGGCCCGTCCGGGCGAACCGCCGCCAGCGGCCGCGCGGCGCACCCGGGCCAGGCAGCGTAGGTGAACGGGCAGCGCTGATGGATTTGTTTACTTTTTGTTCTACATTTTGTGAAAGTTGTGTGCACTCTGATGGCTGAACGGCGCAGAAGTCTTCCTAGACATGTGCACATCCGCCACATACTGTGCCTGAGTGCAGAGGGACTACCAGATGAGGACACCCGGTTTCACGTTCATCGATCTGTTCGCAGGCATCGGCGGCCTCAGGCTTGCGATGGAAAGCGTTGGTGGGCACTGCGTCTTCACATCTGAGTGGGACAAGTACGCACAACGGACCTATCACGCCAATTTTCGCGACAGTGGCCCGGTTGCTGGGGACATCCAGGCCATCCCGGCAAGCGATATTCCGCCGCATACGGTTCTGTGCGCGGGGTTTCCCTGCCAGCCGTTTTCCATCGCGGGCGTGTCCAAGAAAAACGCCCTTGGTAGGAAGCACGGCTTCGAATGCGAGTCGCAGGGAACCCTATTCTATGACGTGCTGCGAATTCTTAAGTATCACAAACCTCCCTGTTTCTTGCTGGAGAATGTCAAGAACCTCAGAAGCCACGACCAGGGAAGGACATACCGGATTGTCGTCGGTGCGCTGGAAGAACTGGGCTACACCGTCAGAGATCGCGTCGTCGATGCAAAGCACTTTCTGCCTCAGCACCGGCAACGCATCGTGATTGTTGGGTTTCTTGAGAGCACGGGTTTTTCATTTGATGATCTGGTGCTTCCCGAGAAGGGACTACACAGGATGCTCTCAGTTCTGCATCCCGAGAACGGGACAGAAGCCCCCGAGCGGCACTACACAATCGGGAATTTGGCAAAAGTGAACTCGAAGTATACCCTAACAGACCACCTCTGGCGCTACCTTCGGAACTACGCGGACAAACACCGGTCCGCTGGAAATGGCTTCGGATTCGGCCTCGTTGGCCCCGAAGATACATGCCGAACACTGTCCGCCCGGTACTACAAAGATGGATCGGAAATCCTTGTAGCACGAGGGCGTGGAAACCCGCGCCGCCTCACCCCGCGTGAGTGCGCCCGGGTCATGGGATACCCCGACAGCTTTGTTATTCCCGACGGCGTCAGCGACACCCAGGCCTACCGTCAGTTTGGAAACAGCGTAGCAGTCCCTGTTTTCATGGAAGTGGCAAGAATCATGGCACCCCATATCGCAGCTGCGTCCGAGGACTCTCTGCCAAACCTCCGCGCCGTTGGCTGACGTCCACGACAAAGCCACCCGCAGCCGCAATATGGCGGCGATCCGTGACAGGGACACAAAGCCCGAACGCATCGTAAGAAGCGGCCTCCACGCGCGGGGCCTGCGATTTCGTCTCCACCGAAAGGGGCTGCCCGGACGCCCCGACCTTGTTTTGCCACGCTGGCGCGTTGCGCTCTTCGTCAATGGCTGTTTCTGGCATGCACATCGCGGATGCCGGTATTTTCAGCTGCCGAGCACGAACACTGACGTCTGGCAGAAGAAGCTTGAAGGAAACCGGGCAAGGGACGAGCGCGACCAAGCGGCGCTCAGGGAGTTGGGCTGGCATGTTGTTGTTGTGTGGGAGTGCCGGATCCGCGACCGGCGACCGGAGGATGTCGAAAGGGTGCTTGACGAGCTGGCGGCTATGATAAGAGACTTTGATGGAAGTTGCACCGATGACGCGACATGCTAGACACCGCCGTTTTCAAAAGGCTCGCTCGGAACGACACAGCCCAGGCTCCGGGCCACCAAGGCGGCATTGTCATTCCAATGGGAATAGCTAAATTCTTTCCGCCACTTCCTGACAAAGCCCCTGACGGGTCGCCGACTGTGAGCGCATATCTGATGGCGGACCTCTTTGTGGATGGCCGGCGCGTGGGCAGGGTGCGTACACGCTATCAGCACCAGACATGGGGCGGCAGCCGGGCCCCGGAAAGGCGACTTACCGGAAATCTCGGGGCACTGCGCAAGGAAGCGACGGCAGGCGATTGCATACTGTTCACCAAGGACCTCTACGATGACGGCTATATCCAGCTTCATCTGGTCCGAAAGGACAGCGCCGCCCACCGTGCACTCCATGACCGAACCGGCGGGCAACAGTGGGGACCCGCCGATCCTGCGAACCCGCCCGTCTCGGTCGGAGAAATGACGGATGCGGAAGCACAGATCGAAGCCTTAGCGGCCAACCCCGCTTTCGCTTTTGATGAGAACCGCCCGTTGACTGAGACAGTAACGATGCGACGGGCGCGGGATCGCGCCTTCCGTCGGAAGCTGCTCGCGCAATACGGGAACCGGTGTGCGTTTACCGACCGAAGCTTCGCCGTCCCCACGGGGATAGGGATATTCGGCCTTGACGCAGCGCATATCGTTCCGATCGCTGCGGGCGGTTCAGACCATCCGGCAAACGGCATTCTTCTAACTAAGGACATGCACTGGGCGTTGGACAATGGCCTCATTGGGGTTGCGCCCGAACGCACAATCTATGTCCCAGAAGCAGTGCGGTCGATGCAGGGCAATGGGTTTCTTGCGGCGCTGCACGGTCAGAAAATCCGCGAGGCAAAGGACCAAGGCCTGCTCGCACTTCAGGCATCATTCGACTGGCACCGGACGAACACCTTGATCGACGGTTGACACAAACCCTACAGCCCCCCTTGCACCCTGCCCGCGCCCCGGTTATGCGCAGGCAATCCCCGACAGACCGATCCGCAAGCGGCCAGCGCCGCGACGGTGCCTGTCGGGGCCGGGACGAGGCAGGGGAAAAGCCATGGCCAAGCGGTGGTATTCGGTCAGCGTGCTGTCGAACTTCGAAAAGAAGATCGCCGAGCAGATTCAGACAGCGGTCGCGCGCGAGGGGCTGGAGGAGGAGATCGACGAAATCCTCGTCCCCACCGAGGAGGTGATCGAGGTGCGGCGCGGCAAGAAGGTTACCGCCGAGCGGCGCTTCATGCCCGGCTATGTCCTTGTCCGTATGGAAATGACCGACCGTGGCTATCACCTGATCACCTCGATCAACCGGGTCGCCGGGTTTCTGGGGCCGAAGGGCCGGCCGATTCCGATGCGCGACGAAGAGGTCAACACGATCCTCAACCGCGTCGAGGAAGGCGCCGAGGCGCCGCGCACGCTGATCGCCTTTGACATCGGCGAGCAGGTGAACGTCACCGATGGCCCGTTCGAGGGCTTCCAGGGCACGGTCGAGGATGTCGACGCCGAGAATGCGCGGCTGAAGGTCATGGTCTCGATCTTTGGCCGGGCGACCCCGGTCGATCTGGAATACAGCCAGGTGTCCAAGCAGAGCTGAGCGACCGGAACGACGGCCGCTCGTGGCCGCGCCCGTCCAGACCAGAACAGGGCGGGGACGCCACCCTGCATTGCCGATGCCTGCCCCGCCAGCAGGCAACCGGAGGGCGCGGGCGGTTCTGCCAGGCAGGATCATCGCGCTGACGACCTGCCTTGCAGCGCTCGTCGCGGGCCCGGCCGCGCAGGCCGAACGGGTTTGCACCGCTTTTGACACCGATCCGGTGTTCCATACCGGGATGACCAGGCTGGGCGCCGACGATCAGGGTCCGGCGCGCGCCACGCTGGAGGCGTTCTTGGCCGCCGGGGCGGCTGGCGACACGGAAACGCTGCTGTCCCTTTTCGACGCGGCCGATGGCAGCCGCGGGCGCAAGGCCGCATCGCTGGAACGGGGTGAAACGCGCGTCGACATGTCCGGGCCGCCGCTGAGCGATCCCACCGTGCGCGATCTGTGGAAATGGGGCGATGTCTGCTTCTTCCAGGTCACCTATCAGGTGGGCGCACGGTCTTTCCCGTTGCAGGAAGCCGTTCGCTGTTCCGATGCGGGCTGTGCAATGTCCGTCGCCAACAGCGTCATGTGGGATCCGGCCGGACTCGCCATGGGGGTTCACCAATGGCGCTCCGCCGTTGGCTGCCCGTCCGAGGGCTACCGGACGATCGCCTTCGGCCCCGCCGGTTCCCCGTCGACCGATGACCCGCTGCTGTTCTATCTGCCCGACGGGTTCTTCGACCTTGCCGCGCTGCGCCGCGCCCTGACCGCGCCCGAAACAATTGGCGCTGCGCCCCCGGGCGGCTCACTCGCCGGGCTGACCCTGCCGGACAGTCTGGCGGCCTGCATGGCCCGGCTGCAGAAGCTCGACGCGCAGCAGCCCTGGCAGCTGCTGTCTGCCGCCGAACCGCCCGGCGCCGCCCTGCAGGGCATCCTGGACGATTCCGCGCGCGAGGTCATCCCGGGCACCTGCATGCCCTATGGCGATCTGGCACCCGGCGCGGATGCGGCCCAGGGCGCGGAACCGGCGCGGGCCGTCAGCGAGATTGCATTCCACATGCAGGACGCCCCGGTGATCCTGCCGCTCGCCGCCTATGCCGATCGCGCGCATCGGGTCGTGATGATCTATATGCAGTCCGCCAGACCCACGGCGCGGGTCCGCCATGCGCTCTATCTGCTGCCCTCTACCGAGACCGATTCGGGGCCCAGGCTTGACGGCGACTATCGCGACTGGAACCGCGCCGCCCTGATGGGACTGCTGCTGAGCCCCGAGACCGCCCAGCACATCCGGTCCCGGTAACCCCGGCGCGAGAACCGCATCGTTTTCCCGCGCCGGGGGCTTGGAACTGCCGCAGATCAGCGCTATCACCACCGCTTGCCGTTCCAGACGGCATCCCCCGTGGGAGGCAAGGCCGACGTGTCGGCCGAACCGGACCACGTCAACCGAATCCCGCCGGGCGCGCCCCGCGGGTCGCTCACCTTTTGGGTCGACGGATACCAAGCTGCAATGAGCGTGACTCATTGCATCTTGATACAGGAATATCGGGGCTGAAAGTTGCCCGCGCGGTGTCCGCCGAGGATCGCGTTTCCAGTCAATCCCGGCGACGGGCCAATCGGGCACACGCGAAGTGCCGTTTCATACCAACGGTCATTGACCATGACCGTTGGTATGAGTGCTGCCTTGCGGCGCCTTCCTGGGCAGGTCGCTGCGCCCCGGGCTGATACCAGCTTGCACTA
>DNSZ01000192.1 GCA_003500165.1 Paracoccaceae bacterium
CCGGGGCCGGGCGCCTGCTGGCGCGGATCACCCGGCGGTCGGCCGCGGCGATGGGCCTTGCCCCCGGTCAGCCGGTGCACGCGATCGTGAAATCGCTGGCGCTGTCGCCCGGCGATGGGCGCGCTGCCGATTGACCGCACAAGGGGGCGGGGCTATCGTCAATCCCTCCCCAATATCTGGTCCGGAGCCTGCCCCAATGTCCGCCTTCGCCGCCCCCATCGCGGAACAGATCTGGGACGCCAAATACCGGCTGAAGGGGCCCGATGGCGCGCCGCTCGACCGGACCGTCGAAGACAGCTGGCGCCGCGTCGCCCGGGCGCTGGCGCAGGCCGAGGCCGACCCGCCCGCCTGGGAGGAGCGGTTTCACGCCGCGCTGGAAGGTTTCCGCTTTCTGCCCGCGGGACGCATCCTGGCCGGGGCCGGCACCGGGCGCGACGTGACGCTGTTCAACTGTTTCGTGATGGGCACCATCCCCGACAATATGAGCGGCATTTTCGACGCGCTGCGCGAGGCCGCCCTGACCCTGCAGCAGGGCGGCGGCATCGGTTACGACTTTTCCACCATCCGGCCGAAGGGCGCGCCGGTGGCGGGCGTGGCGGCGGATGCCTCGGGGCCGCTGTCGTTCATGGATGTGTGGGATGCGATGTGCCGCACGATCATGTCGGCCGGCTCGCGGCGCGGCGCGATGATGGCGACGATGCGCTGCGACCACCCCGATATCGAGGCCTTCGTCGATGCCAAGGCCGACCCGGCGCGGCTGCGCATGTTCAACCTGTCGGTGCTGGTCACCGACGCTTTCATGGCGGCGGTGCGCGACGATGGCCCGTTGGCGCTGCGATTCGGCGGCAAGGTCTGGCACACGGTGCCGGCGCGCGATCTGTGGGACCGGATCATGCGCGCGACCTATGACTATGCCGAACCGGGCGTGATCTTCATCGACCGGATCAACCGGCTGAACAACCTCGCCTATGCCGAGGACATCGCGGCGACGAATCCCTGCGTGACGGCCGAGACATGGGTCCACAGCGCGGCCGGCCCGCAGCAGGTGGCCGACCTGGTCGGCCAGCCCTTTGCCGCCATGGTCGATGGCCGCGCCTGGCAAAGCGGTCCCGAGGGGTTCTTTGCAACCGGCGAGAAACCCGTGCTGCGGCTGGTCACCGAATGTGGCCGCAGCCTGCGGCTGACGGCCGATCATCCGGTGAAACGGGTCGTTGCCCGGACCCGCTGGCGCATCGAGACGGCCTGGGTCCCGGCGCGCGATCTGGTCCCTGGCGACGAAGTGATGCTGCACGATCACGGCGCCGCGGATTGGGGCCCCACCGAGGACGCCGAACAGGGCTGGCTGCTGGGCCTGTTGATCGGCGACGGCACGATCCGCGCCGACAAGACGCTGCTGTCGGTCTGGCCGCGCGCGGCCTGCGCCAATGGCGGCGCAGCGCAGAATCCAACCATGGCCCATGCCGAGGCGCTGCTGCGCGACCTGCCGCACCGGGCGGACTTTTCCGGCTGGCAGGCGGTGCCGGGGCGGGGCGAATACCGCATCGGCACGGCGGCGCTGGCCGATCTGGCCCGGCGCTGGGGCATCGGGCCCGGCCGCAAGACCCTGACGCCCGAGATCGAGCGTGCCCCGGCGGCGTTCGGTGCGGCGGTTCTGCGCGGGCTGTTCGATGCCGATGGGTCGGTGCAGGGCAGCCAGGCGAAAGGCGTTTCGGTTCGGCTGGCGCAAAGCGATCGCGGGCTTCTGCAGGCCGCGCAGCGCATGCTGGCGCGGCTGGGGATCAACGCGGCGATCCATGACAGGCGGCCACCCGGTTCGGCCGTCTTGCCCGATGGCCGGGGCGGAACGCGGGCCTATGCGACGCGGGCGCAATTCGAATTGATCGTATCGGGTGCGAACCTGCTCCGCTTTGCCGATCGGATCGGGTTCGTCGATGGCGACAAGGCCGCGCGGCTGGCCGCGTCGCTGGCGGGCTATCGCCGCGCGCTCAACCG
Source organism: Paracoccaceae bacterium (assembly GCA_003500165.1). Taxonomy (GTDB): domain Bacteria; phylum Pseudomonadota; class Alphaproteobacteria; order Rhodobacterales; family Rhodobacteraceae; genus UBA10424. The sequence continues at coordinate 1,993 of DNSZ01000192.1, forward strand.
CGAACGCTTCACCGCCCGGGTGGCGAGCGTGACACCCGACGGTGTGGCGCAGGTGTTCGATTGCCGCGTGCCCGGGGTGAACGCCTTCGATGCGAACGGCCTTGTCGTGCATAATTGCGGCGAGCAGCCCCTGCCGCCCTATGGTGCCTGCCTCCTGGGCTCGATCAACCTCGCCCGGCTGGTACGCGACCCGTTCGGCGCGGGCGCCGCGCTGGACGAGGATGCGCTCGACGATCTGGTGCGGACGGCCGTGCGGATGATGGACAATGTCGTCGATGTCAGCCGGTTTCCGCTGCCCCAGCAGGCGGCGGAGGCCCGCGCCAAGCGGCGCATCGGGCTGGGCGTCACGGGGCTCGCCGATGCGCTGGCGATGGTCAATCTGCGCTACGGGTCGTCCGAGGCGGTCGCGCTGACCGATCGCTGGCTGAAGCGGCTGGCCCGGGCGGCCTATCTTGCCTCGGCCGATCTGGCGGCCGAAAAGGGCGCGTTTCCGCTTTACGATGCCGACGCCTTCCTGGCCTCGCCGACCGTGCAGGAGATGGACGACGATGTCCGCGACGCGATACGCAGGCATGGCATCCGCAACGCGCTTTTGACCTCGATCGCGCCCACCGGCACGATCAGCCTTTATGCCGGCAATGTTTCCAGCGGGATCGAGCCGATCTTCGCCCATGCCTATACCCGCAAGGTGCTGCAGGCCGATGGCAGCCGGACCGAGGAAGAGGTGGAGGATTACGCGGTGCAGGTCTGGCGCGAATTGAACGGCGACGCGCCCCTGCCCGGGCATCTGGTCACCGCGCAGGAGCTTGCGCCCGAGGATCATGTGCGGATGCAGGCCGCCGCCCAGCGATGGGTCGATTCGAGCATTTCGAAGACGATCAACGTGCCCGCCGATATCGGCTTTGACGCGTTCAAGGATGTCTATGCCCAGGCCTATGAGACGGGCTGCAAGGGCTGCACCACCTATCGGCCGAATGCGGTGACCGGCAGCGTGCTGAGCGTCGCGGCACCGGCGGCCGAGCCGCCCGGCGAAACCGGCGGCGACGTGGTCTGGCTGGCCGAACCGCTCGACCGGCCGCAGGCGCTGGAGGGCCACACCTACAAGCTCAAATGGCCGAATTCGGAGCATGCGATCTACATCACCCTCAACGACATCGTGGTCGCCGGCCATCGCCGCCCCTTCGAGGTGTTCATCAACTCGAAGAACATGGAGCATTATGCCTGGACCGTGGCGCTGACCCGGATGATTTCGGCGGTGTTCCGCCGCGGCGGCGACGTGTCCTTTGTGGTCGAGGAGTTGAAGGCGGTGTTCGACCCGCGCGGCGGGGCGTGGATGGGGGGCAGATACATCCCCTCGATCCTCGCCGCGATCGGCGGCGTGATCGAGGAGCATCTGGTCGCCATCGGTTTCATCGATCGGGTCGGCGGCGGGCTCAGCACCGATCCGCACCCGCTGACCGGGGCGGTGCGCCCGCCCGGCCCGGCCTGCGAGGCCTGCGGCAGTGCGAACATCCATATGGTCGAGGGCTGCGCGACCTGCGCCGATTGCGGCCACTCGCGATGCAGTTGAACGGGCAGGGCGGCTGATGGACGCGCGCGAAACCCTGATCGCCACGGCCCGGGGCGAGGTGCCGGCCGATCTTGTGCTGGCCGGCGGGCAGGTTCTGGACCTGGTCACCGGCGCGCTGATCGACGGCGATGTGGCGATCGCCGGCGACCGCATCGCGGGCATCGGTGCGACCTATGAGGGCCGGCGCCGGATCGATGTGGCCGGTGCGCTGCTGGTGCCGGGCTTCATTGATGCGCATCTGCATATCGAAAGCAGCCTGGTCACCCCGTTCGAATTCGATCGCTGCGTGACGCCCAGGGGGGTGACCACCGCGATCTGCGATCCGCACGAGATCGCCAATGTGATCGGTGTCGATGGCATCCGCTATTTCCAGCAGGCCGCGCGCCACACGCTGATGGATATCCGCGTGCAGCTTTCGTCTTGTGTGCCGTCGACCGGGATGGAGACCGCCGGTGCCCGGATCGAGGCCGCCGACCTGGCGCCGCTGATCGACGATCCGTCCACCATTGGCCTCGCCGAGGTGATGAACTATCCCGGCGTGATCCACCGCGATCCGGGGCTGATGGCCAAGCTGCGGCTGTTTGCCGGGCGTCCGATCGACGGCCACGCGCCGCTTGTGTCGGGCCGCGACCTGAACGCCTATGTCGCGGCGGGCATCCGCACCGAGCACGAGGCGACGACGGCCGCCGAGGCGCACGAGAAGCTGGCCAAGGGGATGCGGGTGCTGATCCGCGAAGGCTCGGTGTCAAAGGATCTGGCCGCGCTGCAACCGGTCCTGACCGAGCGCACGGCGCCCTATATGGCGTTGTGCACCGACGACCGCAATCCGCTCGACATCGCCGAGCAGGGCCATCTCGACCACATGATCCGCACGCTGATCGCGCGCGGCACGCCGGTGCTGGCGGCCTATCGGGCGGCCAGCCTGTCGGCGGCCGAGGCGTTCGGATTGCGCGATCGGGGTCAGATCGCACCGGGGCTGCGGGCCGATATCGTCGCGCTCGACAGCCTCGAGAACTGCCGCGCCGGGCTTGTCGTCTGCGGCGGCGTGGTTGCCGATGCGCAGGCCTTTGCGGCGCGCCGGACGATCCCGCCGGTCGGGCTTCACTCGGTGCGGCTGCGCCCGCTTGTTGCGGCCGATTTCCGGCACGCCACGAATTCCGACACCGCCCATGTGATCGGCATTGTCGAGGGCAAGATCCTGACCGGGCATCTGGTCGAGACGGTGCCGATCCGCGATGGCGACCAGCCCGTCGACACCGGCCGCGACCTGCTGCGGATCGCGGTGGCCGAGCGGCATGGCCGCAACGGCAACATCGCCACCGGATTTGTCCGCGGTTTCGGGATGCAGGCGGGGGCGATCGCCGCGACCGTGTGCCATGACCATCACAACCTGATTGCGGTGGGGGCGGACTATGCCGACATGGCGGTGGCGGCAAACCGGCTGGCGACGCTGCAGGGCGGGTTCGTGGTGGTTCGGGACGGCGCCGTCCTGGCCGAGCTGGCGCTGCCGATGGCCGGGCTGATGAGCCTCGAACCCTTCGAAGAGGTGCGCGCGCGCCTCGAAGCGCTGCGTGCGGCCGCCCGCGTGCTGGGGGTCGGGCTGGAGGAGCCGTTCCTGCAGCTGGCCTTTCTCGCCCTGCCGGTGATCCCGGCGCTGAAGATCACCGATCGCGGTATGGTCGATGTTGCGGCATTCCGGCTGATCGGGTGAACCCGCCAGGCGATGCGGATCACCCGGTGTCGCGGGGGTGCCGTGCGCGATCCCTTGTGCGGTTCTGCCCATCGAAGCGGCCGGCCGCGGCCGGGCGGTCGCGGGCGCGCGCCCGCGAATGCGCCCGCCGCGCGGCGGGCGCCCGGCCCGGGGTGTTCCACGTCGATCTGCGATCGCCACCAGATGCG
>DNSZ01000224.1 GCA_003500165.1 Paracoccaceae bacterium
GATTGCGAGGAACCCGATGCCCGATCCCTTCTTCCAGCCGGTCAGCGGCTTCGATCTGCCGCGCTTTGCCGGCATCCCGACCTTCATGCGGCTGCCGCATGTGCCGCCCGGCCATCCGCGCTTTGCCGAAGTGGAAATCGCGCTGGTTGGCGTGCCCTGGGACGCCGGGACCACCAACCGGCCGGGTCCCCGCCATGGCCCGCGGCAGTTGCGCGATGCCTCGACCATGATCCGGGCCGAAAACGGTGCCAACGGCATCCGCCCGTTCGAGGCCGCGAACTGCGCCGATCTGGGCGATGTCGGCCCGAACCCAGCCGATACCGCCGACAGCCTCGACCGGATCACCGCCTTCTATGACGGGCTGGTGGGCGCGCACATCCGGTCGCTTTCGGCGGGCGGCGACCATCTGTGCACCCTGCCGATCCTGCGAGCACTGGCCCGCAACGGCCCGCTGGGGCTCATCCTGTTCGACAGCCACACCGACCTTTATCGCAGCTATTTCGGCGGCCAGCTTTACACCCATGGAACGCCGTTTCGCCGCGCGGTCGAGGAGGGTCTGCTGGACCCCGCGCGCATGGTCATGGTCGGCATCCGCGGCACCGCCTATGACCGCGAGGATCGCGATTTCGCCGACGCAAATGGCATCCGGGTGGTCGCGGTCGAGGAACTGCACGATCGCGGCATCGCCGATGTCATGACCGAGGCGCGCGGGATCGTCGGGCAGGGCGCGACCTATGTCAGCTATGACATCGATTTCGTCGATCCGGCCTTCGCCCCCGGCACCGGCACGCCGGAAATCGGCGGGCCGACTTCGTGGCAGGCGCTGCTGGCGGCGCGTTTGCTGCGTGGCGTCCGGATTGTCGGCGCCGATCTGGTCGAGGTTTCGCCGCCCTTCGATCCCTCGGGCGGCACGGCCTTCCTTGGGGTGTCGCTGATGTTCGAAATGCTGTGTGCGATGGTCGATCCGGCGGGCTGACGACCATGTGCAACCTCTATTCCCTGACAAGCGGGCAGGATGCGATCCGCGAGGTCGCCCGCGCGATGCGCGACGCGGCCGGCAATCTGCCGCCCATGCCCGGCATCTTTCCTGACCAGAGCGCCCCGGTCGTCGCGATGGCGGCCGGCGAACGGGTGCTGACGCGGATGCGCTGGGGCATGCCCTCGCCCGGCTTCGCATTGAAGGGGCGGCGCACCGATCCCGGCGTGACCAACATCCGCAACACCGCCTCGGGCCATTGGCGGCGCTGGCTGGGGACGGGACATCGCTGCGTGGTGCCGTTTACCAGCTTTTGCGAATACGATGCGCGCGCGGCGAAGGAGCCGGTGTGGTTCGCGCTGGGCGAAGACCGGCCGCTGGCCTTCTTCGCCGGGCTGTGGACGCGCTGGGCCTCGGTTCGCAAGGTTCGCGATGGCGAAACGACGGATGATCTGTTCGGATTTCTGACGACCGAGCCGAATGCCGAGGTCGCGCCGGTTCATCCCAAGGCGATGCCGGTGATCCTGACCGCTTCCGAGGCGATCGAGACCTGGCTGACCGCGCCTTTGGCCGAAGCGCTGCCGCTGCAGCGACCCTTGCCCGATGGCAGCCTGCAGTTCGTGGCGCGCGGCGCGCGGCGCGATCCGGCCTGATCGCAAGGCTGGCGGTGCGGCAGCCAACGGCCCCGATCAAGGACCGGTTCAGAACCGCTGCACCAGCCGGACCGCGCGCTTCACCCAGCTTGATCCGAACAGGCGCGGCGCGAAATAGGCCGAAGCGGCCGCCTTGTTGATCTCGCCCAGCGTCGGATAGGGCGCGACCATGCCCGCGATCGCGCTCATCTTCAGACGCGCCGCGATCGCCAGCGCCCAAAGCTGCACCAGCTCGCCCGCGCCGGGCCCGGCCATCGACGCGCCGACCGGCCGGCCGCGCACCACCATGACCTTGAGCAGGCCCTCGGTGCGGCCTTCTGCCCGGGCCCGGTCGTTCTGCGAAAACGGCACCCGGACGACCTCCAGCCGCGCGCCATGGCGGTCCCGCGCGGCGCTTTCGGTCAGGCCGATCTGGGCGAGTTCGGGGTCGGTATAGGTGACCCAGGGGATGTGGTCGGTGCGCTGCCGTGCCGGCATGCCGAACAGCGCCGACCGGATCACGACGCCGGCCTGATACCCCGCCACATGGGTGAATTGCAGCCCGCCGGCTGCATCGCCGATGGCATAGACCCGCCGGTTGGTGGTGCGCAGGCGGGCATCGACCGCGATGCCCTTTGGGCCGGCCTTGATGCCCGCCTCGGTAAGCCCCAGCGCCTCGGTCTCTACCTGCCTGCCCGCCGCGACCAGCAGATGGGTGCCGGCGACGGCGCTGCCGTCGGGCAGATGCACGGTCACGCCCGCGCCGCCCGCAATCCGCGCCGCAGCGGTCTGTTCGCGGATCACCACGCCCTCGGCACGCAGCGCGGCGAGCACCACGGCCGCCGTCTCGGGGTCGTCGCGGCCCAGCGCGCGCTCGGCCTCGATCACGGTGACCTCGCTCCCAAGCCGTCGGTGCGCCTGCGCCATCTCGATCCCGATCGGGCCGCCGCCCAGCACGATCAGATGCTCAGGCCGGGTGCGCAGATCGAAGATCGTCTCGTTGGTCAGATAGGGCACGGAATCGATCCCCGGCACCGGCGGGATCGCCGGGCGCGAACCGGTGGCAAGGACGAATCGGCGCGCCCGGATGCGGGTGCCGCCGGCCGCGACCTCGCGCGGCGAGACAAAGCGCGCCGGCGCCCGGATCACCTGCACGCCCAGCCCCTCGAATCGCTCCTGGCTGTCATGCGGCGCGATGGCGGCGATGGTCGCGGCGACATGGTCCTTGGCGGCGGCAAAATCGATCTGCGGGATTGCCGGCGCCACGCCAAAGCGCCGGCCGGTGGTCATCGCATGGGCATGCTTGGCCGCTGCCAGCAGCGCCTTCGAGGGGACGCAGCCGGTGTTGAGGCAATCGCCCCCCATTGCGCCGGCCTCGATCAGCACAACCCGCGCGCCAAGCTGTGCCGCGCCGGCCGCCACCGACAGCCCGCCCGACCCGGCGCCGATCACGCACAGATCGGCGGTGACCGGGGCCGTCATGCGCCGCCCCCGCGGCCGCGCCAGACGCGGACCACGATCGGCAGGGCGGCCAGCGCCGCAAGGCCCAGCATCGGACCCAGCACGAACGGTTCGAAGATGATGCCCAGATCGGGCGTCGCACCGCGGGCGAACACCTCGCCCAGGCCGGCCCCGACCCAGGTATAGACCAGCGCCCCCGGCATGATCCCGAAAAACGTGGTCAGCGCAAAGCGGCCCAGCGAGACCCCTGCCAGGGCGGGCAGCAGATTGGCCACGAAGAACGGCACCACCGGCACCAGCCGGATCAGGAAAAGCACCGAAAGCTCGTTCTTCTTCAGCCCGGCGGCCAGGCGCCGGGTCCGCGCACCGGTTTCCATGCGACGGGCCAGCATGTCGCCAAAGCCCAGCCGGGCGGCCAGGAAAATCCCGATCGCCCCCAGCGTCGCGGCGACGACATTGAACGCGACGCCCGGAAACAGCCCGAACAGAAAGCCACCCGCCAGCGTGGCGATCGTCGCACCGGGCAGCGAGAACGCGACGATCCCGGCATAGGCGGCCACGAAGAGCAGCACCGCCGGCAGGTAATGCGCATCGCGAAAGGCGATCAGATCGGCCCGGTGTGCGGCCAGGGCGGCAAAGCTCAGCCGGTCGCCGAACAGCACAAAGCCGGCCACGGCGACGGCCGCGACGATCGCGATCGGGGCATAGCGCCAGGGCGAGGCGGTCACGGGTCGGGACGCATCGTCCATCGAGAACTCCTTTGACCCTGTCATGGGCGTGTCGCGCCCGCACGCCAAGCCGCGTTGCAACGCTTTCACAGGGGGGTGATGTGGGGTGACCGGCGCAAGGCGGAATTGACAGGCCCGGCCCGGACGCCTAGACCCCAGGCTTCGAGATATCCCCAGAGCCAGGCGCAGCGCGGCATCGCGCACGGAGCAAGACCATGAAACGGACCTTTCAACCCAGCAATCTGGTGCGCAAGCGCCGCCACGGCTTTCGCGCCCGGATGTCCACCAAGGCCGGGCGGCAGGTGCTGAACCGCCGCCGCGCGCGCGGCCGAAAGAAGCTGTCCGCCTAGGATGGGCGGCATCGGCGCGCCCGGGGTCGTGTCCCTGCGCCGCCGGGCCGATTTTCTGGCTGCCGCCCGGGCGCGGCGCCAGGCGATGCCCGGGATGGTGGTGCAGGCCCGCGATCGGGGCGACACCGGCCCGGTGAGGCTGGGCCTGACCTGTTCGAAAAAGGTTGGCAACGCGGTCGCCCGCAACCGGGCGAAGCGCCGGCTGCGGGCCTGCGCCCGGGCGGTGCTGCCGGCATCGGGCCGGCCCGGCTGGGATTATGTCCTGATCGGGCGCGCCGGCGCCACGGCGGCGCGGCCCTTCGATGCCCTTGCCGCCGATCTCACCCGCGCGCTGTCGCGGCTGCACGGGGCCCGGGGATGAGGGCCGGCGCCTATCTGCTGTCGCTGCCGGTGCGCGGCTACCGGCTGATCTTCAGCCCGTTTGTCGGGCACAATTGCCGCTATCACCCGACCTGTTCGGCCTATGCGCTGGAGGCGCTGGAAAAGCATGGCGCGCTGAAGGGCGGCTGGCTGACCCTGCGCCGGCTGGCCCGCTGTCATCCCTGGGGCGCCTCGGGCATCGACAACGTGCCGGACTGACCTCCGGACGGCGCGCCTCGATCAGCGTGGCCTGGCTGCGTTGGCCTGCCGTCGCAACCAGGCGACAAAGCGCGTCGCCTCGGGGCGTCGGGCGCCGGGCGGGCGGACGATGTGATAGCCCAGCCCGCCCGATTCGCCCTCGATCAACGCGATCAGCCGGCCTTCGTCCAGATCGGCCTCGACCAGGGTGCGGGGCTGAACGGTGATCCCCGCGCCCGCCCGCACCGCCGCCAGGACCATCCCGTTGGTCGGCAATTCGGCGATGTCGAGCGCGGCGAAATCGAGCCCCAGCGTCGCCCCCCAGATGCGCTGTTCGGCGTTCACGTTGGAAAACAGCCAGCGCATGCGTTGCAGCGCGCCAAGCTCGCCGCGCGGGCGGCGCGCGCCGGACCCGCAGACCACGACAAAGGGCGCGGGGAGCAGCGGCGTCGCCTCGCAGCCCGGCCAGCCGCCCGCACCGAACCGGATGGCGATGTCGATGCCCTCGCGCACCGGATCGACGACCTCGGGGTCGGGCAACAGCGACAGCGCGATTTCGGGGTGGCGCGCCCAGAAATCGGCCAGCCGGGGGGTCAGCCAGCTTTCCGCAAAGCTCGGTGTCAGCGTCACCCGCAGCGGGCGCGGCAGATCGGGCCGGCGCGCCGCGCTGACCGCGGCGGCGATCGCGCCGAACCCTTCGGCCAGCCCCCTTGCCAGGGCCGCGCCGGTATCGGTCGCGGCCATGCCCTGGCCCGAGCGGATCATCAGCGTGGTGGCGAATTCGGCTTCGAGCCCTCGGACATGCTGGGCGATCGCGGCATGGGTGACGTTAAGCTCGCGCGCGGCCGCCGAGAACGAGCCGCGCCACCCAGACAATACGGTTGCAGACTTTGTAGTCTGGCTTACAGTTCCGCGATGGACTGGTCATTGATCCCATCGCTGTCGGCGCTGCGCGCCTTCGAGGCCACGGCGCGGCGCCG
>DNSZ01000174.1 GCA_003500165.1 Paracoccaceae bacterium
CCGGCCGCACCCATCAGCTGCGCGCCCATATGGCGGAATTCGGCCACCCGATTCTGGGCGACGGGAAGTATGGCGGCAGCGGCCAGGACAATCCGGGCGATGGCTGGGGCGCGGGCGCCGGCGGCGGGTTGTCGCGCAAGCTGCATCTGCATGCGCGCAGCCTTGACCTGGTGCACCCGGTCACCGGCGCGCCGCTGCATCTGCGGGCCGCGCTGCCCGAACACATGGTGCGGACATGGGGCGCGCTGGGATGGCAGGCGGATGCCGCGCCCGACGATCCGTTCGGTGCGGCGGGGTGAGCGATCTGCGGCTGATCGTGTTCGATGTGGACGGCACGCTTGTCGACAGCCAGGCGACGATCGTCGCGGCCTTCGCGGCGGCCTTTGCCGCGGTCGGCCGGCCGGCCCCACCGCGCGCGGACATCCTGGCCAGCATCGGGCGGTCGCTGCCCGATTGCCTCGTGCAGCTGATGCCGGGGGCGGGCGCGGACACGCGGCAGCAGGCGGCGCAGGCTTATCGCGCGGCCTTTGCCCGGTCGCTGACGGCCGGGGCAGAGGCCGCGCCGCTGTTTCCCGGAATCGGCGATCTGCTGCGGGCGCTGGCAGCGCAGCCGGCGACCCTGCTGGGCATCGCAACGGGCAAGTCGCGCCGCGGCCTTGCGGCGCTGCTTGACGCGCATCGGCTGGGCGGGGTCTTTCAGACCGTGCAGACCGCCGACGCGCACCCGTCGAAACCCGATCCGGCGATGCTCCGGGCCTGTCTGGTGGAAACCGGCATCGACCGCTCGCGCGCCGCCTTCGTCGGCGATACCACCTTTGACATGGCGATGGCGCGGGCCTTGGGGGCTTCTGCCATCGGGGTCGGCTGGGGCTATCACGCCGCGGCCGATCTGCATGCCGCCGGGGCCGAGGCGGTGGCACGGGACGCCGCCGCGCTGGCCCGGCTGCTGGACCGGGTCGCGGGGGGAATGCCATGACCGGCACGCCGAAGCGACGGTTGTGGACGATGGCTGCCGTTGAACCGGCGGGCAGCGCCTTTGCGGTCACCCTGGACGGCCGGCCCTTGCGCACCCCGGGCAAGCAGCGCCTGGCCCTGCCGACCCGGCCCCTGGCCGAAGCGGTGGCAGCGGAATGGCGCGATCAGGCCGACACCGTTCGGCCCGAAACGATGCCGCTGACCCGGGCCGCCAACACCACGCTGGACCGGGTTCCGGCGCGGCGCGCCGAAATGTGCGAGGAACTTGCCGGCTGGGGCGAAACCGACCTGCTGTGCTATCGCGCCGAAGCGCCCGCCGCGCTGGCCCGGCGCCAGCGGCAGGGATGGGATCCGCTGCTCGACTGGGCGGCGCGGCAGATCGGCGCGCGGCTTGCGGTGACGGCGGGCGTGATCCCCTGCCGCCAGCCGGACCGGGCGCTGGCCGCCTTGCGGGCGCAGGTCGCGGCACAGGACGATTTCGCCCTGACCGCGCTGTCAGAGGTCGTGGCGCTGTCGGGATCGCTGGTTCTGGGCCTTGCCACCCTCGATGGCCACCTTGCGCCCGACACGGCATGGCAGTTGTCGCGCATCGACGAGGACTGGCAGGTCGAGCACTGGGGCATCGATGACGCGGCCGCCGCGGCGACGGCGGAAAAGCGCGCGGCGTTTTTGAACGCGCACCGATTCCACCGGCTTGCGCGCAGCGGCGGGTGACGCCTCGCAAGCCGATGCGCACAATAAGTTTGCAAACGCCCAAAGTATGAGCAGTTTCGGGGTCTCCGCCGGATAGCCGCCGCCTCGCGGCGGGTGGGCTTGACGGATAGGCAGGTTTTTGCCCACACTCCGGCTCCTGTGGGGGAACGCATCCTCACGGATAGGAAAGGGAGCGGCCCGGCTTGGGCTGGATTTGCCGTTCGAACGAGCGGCCAAACAGGAAGAGGTAGACATGAGAACTTCAGTGGTTCTGGGCGCGGTGACCGTCGCCGGACTGACCGCCGGCATCGCGTCGGCCGCCACGCTTGACGACGTGCAGGCGCGCGGCGTCCTGAATTGCGGGGTGAACACCGGGCTTGTCGGGTTCGCCAACCCGGATGCGAACGGCGAATGGCAGGGTTTCGACGTCGGCGTCTGCCGGGCAGTCGCCGCGGCGGTTCTGGGCGATCCGATGGCGGTGAACTTCGTCTCCACCACCGGCAAGACCCGCTTTACGGCGCTGGCCTCGGGCGAGATCGACGTTCTGGCCCGCAACACCACCTGGACCTTCAGCCGCGACGTCGACCTGAAACTCGATTTCGTCGGTGTGAACTACTATGACGGTCAGGGCTTCATGGCGCCGCGCGATCTTGGCGTCACGTCGGCCAAGGAACTCGACGGCGCGACGGTCTGCATCCAGACCGGTACCACGACCGAGCTCAACCTCGCCGATTTCTTCCGCTCCAACAACATGGCGTATGAGCCGGTGCCGATCGAAACCAACGCCGAGTCTCAGCAGCAGTACCTGGCCGGCACCTGCGACGTGTTCACGACCGACGCGTCGGGTCTCGCCGCGACCCGTGCCACCTTCGAGAACCCGGGCGATCACGTGATCCTTCCGGAAATCATCTCGAAAGAACCGCTGGGACCGGTCGTGCGCCATGGCGACAACGAATGGGCCGATATCGTCCGCTGGACGCTGAATGCGCTGATCGCGGCCGAGGAACTCGGCATCACCTCCGCCAATATCGAGGAACTGTCGGCCGGCACCAACAATCCGGAAATCAACCGGATCCTGGGTACCGAAGGCAGCATGGGCGAGATGCTCGGCCTTGACGCGGACTTCGCCAAGCGCGCCATCATGGCGGGCGGCAATTATGGCGAACTGTTCGAACGGTTCATCGGCGAATCGACGCCGATCGGCCTGTCGCGCGGCCTGAACGCGCAGTGGACCGATGGCGGGCTGCTTTACGCGCCGCCGTTCCGCTGAGCCACTCCAGGGGCGCGGGGTAACCCGCGCCCCTTTTCTTTCTCTCCAATGATCCGGACCGCCTGAGCGGGGCCAACCCCGCCGATGTGCTGCCGGGCCGACAGGGTGAGCCATGACCACAACGACCACGGACGCACCGCCGCAGCGATCCTTCCGCCTGTCGATGCTGATCTACGACACGCGGTACCGGTCGTATACCTTCCAGTTCATCGCGATGATCCTGGTGTTCCTGTTCTTTGCGTATCTGATCAACAACCTGATCCAGAACCTCGCGGCCCGCGACCAGAACATTTCGTTCGATTTCCTGGGCGACCCGGCGGGATACGACATCAACCAGATGCTGATCCCCTACGACAACCAGATGTCGCATCTGCGCGCCGCCTTCGTAGGTGTGCTGAACACGCTGCTGGTGGCGTTTCTGGGCTGCATCACCGCGACGGTCCTGGGCGTGATCGCGGGCGTCCTGCGGCTTTCGAACAACTGGCTCGTGGGCAAGCTGATGGCGGCCTATGTCGAGATGTTCCGGAACGTGCCGGTGCTGATCTGGATCCTGATCATCTTCAACATCATGGCGTTCGCGATGCCGCAGGTGCGGGCATTTCGTGGCGAGAACCCTGAATCGTCAATGCTGTTCGGCGCCATCGCCTTTACCAATCGCGGTGTCTACGTCCCGAAACCGATCTGGGAGTCGGGGTCGCTGATCGTTGTCCTGGTGTTTCTGGCCTCGATCGTGGGTGCCATCTGGTATCGCCGCCATGCCACCAAGGTGCTTTACGACACCGGGCGGATGCTGCCGCGGGGCTGGCCGACGCTGGCGATCCTTGTGGTGCCAACGCTGCTGGTCTATTTCGTCATGGGCCGGCCGATCGGGCTGGAAGTGCCGGAATTGCGCGGCTTCAACTTTCAGGGCGGCATCCAGGTGCGCGGCTCGCTGATCGCGCTGTGGCTTGCCCTGTCGGTCTATACCGGGGCCTTCATCGCCGAGAACGTGCGCGCCGGCATCCAGGCGATTTCGCGCGGCCAGACCGAAGCCGCCTATTCGCTGGGGCTGCGGCCGAACCGCACCATGAGCCTGATCATCCTGCCCCAGGCGCTGCGGGTGATCATCCCGCCGGTGATTTCGCAATATCTGAACCTGACCAAGAACAGCTCGCTCGCCATCGCGGTGGGCTACATGGACATCACAGGCACACTGGGCGGCATCACGCTCAACCAATCCGGCCGCGCGATCGAATGCGTGCTGATGTTGATGCTGTTCTATCTGACGATCTCGCTGACGATTTCAGCGGTGCTGAACGTCTACAACAACGCCGTCCAGCTGAAGGAGCGTTGAGATGAGCCAGCATTCCACCGCCTTCGTCCGCCGCGACTTCGTCGACTCCGCGCCGCCGCCGCCGGGCGAAACCGGCCTGGTCCACTGGCTGCGGGTCAATCTTTTCGCGACGATCCCAAGCAGCATCCTGACCATTGCGGCCATCGCGGCGGTCTATTTCCTGATCGTCGGTGTCTTTCCGTGGTTCTATAACGGCGTCTGGCAGGCCGACAGCCTGGCCCAGTGTCAGGCCATCCTGGAGGGCAAGACCGGCGGCTGTTTCGCCGTGCTGACCGAACGGTGGAAGCAGCTGATGTTCGGCTTCGCCTATCCCGAATCGGCCTATTGGCGACCGGTCGTCGCCTTTGTGCTGCTGGGCGTGGCGCTGGCGCCGGTGCTGTTCTCCAATTCCGTGCCGCGCAAGATGCTGGGGTTCACCGCGGTTTACCCGTTCATCATGGTCTGGCTGCTGTGGGGCGGTGCGTTCTGGCTGCCGCTTCTGATCCTCGCGGGTTTCGTGCTGATGGTGCCGATCTATCGCGTGGTGCTGAACCGGTTCACCGACGCCGTCGCCCTGCTGTCCGCCGCGGCGTTTCTGGTGCTTTGGCTTGGCTGGGGCGTCAGTATCGCCAATGACAGCATCAACCGCATCGTCGGCGCGATGCGGATGGATGCCCAGGTGGCCGCCCTGCAGCAGGAGGTCGATCTGCTGCCCGGCCGGATCGCCGCGCTGGAACAGGAAGTCGAGACACTGGAAGACGCGATCGCCGATCCGATCGCCGAGGCCGAGGCGGTGGGCGGCGAAACCCTGCGCGCGGTGCTGAGCGATCTGGCGCCCGAGCGCGAGGCGCTGCGCGATCGCCGGCGCGATCTGGCCGAGGCGAATTCGGCCCTGTCGGACAACACGACGCTGCTCAATCGGGCCAACGAATTGCCGGTGATCGAGGAATCGCTGCCCGTCCTGCGCGCCGCTGCGGCCAGTTTGCGCGCCGCACTGCCCGACACCGTTCGCCGGGTGAAATCGCCCGAGGGGCTGGAGGGGCTGAGGAACCGCAACGCCGATGAAGGGCTCGGCATCCCGATGTCAGATTTCCGCGCGGCGGAAGCGGCGCTTGGGGCCGAGGCCGCCGTTCAGACGGCCGAGCTGTCGATCGAACGGACCTATGCCGACATCGCGCGAATCGGGCTGGAACCTGTGTCCAGCCGGCAATTCGGCGGCTTCATGCTGAACATGATCCTCGGCACGGTCTGCGTCTCGTTGTCCTTGCCCATCGGCATCCTGCTGGCGCTTGGCCGGCAATCCTCGATGCCGATCGTCAAATGGCTTTGCGTGATGTTCATCGAGTTCGTGCGCGGCGTCCCGCTGATCACGCTGCTTTTCGTGGCCAATGTCGTTCTGGCCTATTTCCTGCCGCCCGAGGTGACGTTCGATCTGATCCTCAGGGTGATCATCATGATCACCATGTTCGCCTCGGCCTATATTGCCGAGGTGGTGCGCGGCGGGCTCGCCGCCCTGCCGCGCGGCCAGTACGAGGCGGCCGACAGTCTGGGGCTCGACTATGCCCAGTCGATCCAGCTGATCATCCTGCCGCAGGCGCTGAAAATCTCGATCCCCGGCATCGTCAATGTGGCGGTCGGGTTGTTCAAGGACACCACGCTCGTCTCGGTGATCTCGATGTTCGACCTCGTCGGCATGATCCGCGGCCCGATCTTCGGCTCGCTGGAATGGAACGGGGTGTATTGGGAGGCACTGGGCTTCGCCGCGTTCGTGTTCTTCATCGTCTGCTACTCGATCTCGCAATACTCGCAATGGCTGGAGCGGCAGCTTCAGACCGACCGCCGCTAGGAGGTGCGCCCATGACCGCCATGACCGACCCGCAAGACACCCACGCCGCCCCCGAGCGCAAGACGCTGACCGTCTCTGACGAGGTGGCCATCGAGATTCGCAACATGAACAAGTGGTTCGGCGAGTTTCACGTTCTGCGCGACATCGACCTGGTCGTGAACAAGGGCGAACGGATCGTGATCTGCGGGCCTTCGGGCTCGGGCAAGTCGACGCTGATCCGCTGCATCAACGCGCTGGAAGAGCATCAGGCCGGCCGGATCGAGGTCGACGGAACCGTGCTGTCATCGGATCTGAAGAATATCGACCGGATCCGGTCCGAAGTCGGGATGGTGTTCCAGCATTTCAACCTGTTCCCGCATCTGACGATCCTGGAAAACTGCACACTGGCGCCGATCTGGGTGCGCAAGACGCCCAAGCGCGAGGCCGAAGAGATCGCGATGCATTTCCTCACCAAGGTGAAGATTCCCGAACAGGCCGACAAGTATCCGGGCCAGCTGTCGGGCGGCCAGCAGCAGCGCGTGGCGATCGCGCGTTCGCTGTGCATGCGGCCCCGGATCATGCTGTTCGACGAGCCGACATCGGCGCTCGACCCCGAGATGATCAAGGAGGTGCTCGACACCATGGTCGCGCTCGCCGATGAGGGGATGACGATGCTGGTGGTCACCCATGAGATGGGCTTTGCCCGGCAGGTGGCGAACCGGGTGATCTTCATGGATCAGGGCCAGATCGTCGAACAGAACGCGCCCGAGCCGTTCTTCAACGACCCGCAATCGGACCGGACGAAGCTGTTCCTGAGCCAGATTCTGGGCCACTGATACCAGCGGTCGCTGAGGCCGATTCTCGCAGGAGGCGCCCACCATCGGAGCCAATGTCTGATGCTCGAAGTTGGTTCCGGCAAG
>DNSZ01000316.1 GCA_003500165.1 Paracoccaceae bacterium
GCCAGATACCCTTGCGCGGCGTGGTGCGGTTGGCAAACCTGGATTGGCGTCCAACCTGGTCGTCGTCACCCCGGCCGGGCAGGTGTCATGGCGCGCCCCATGCCCCGAGACGGACCCGTCCAGCCGCAGCATGGGCTCCTCCGTCGACCGAAGATGGCGCGTTGACCTCGTGCTCCCATGCCTTGACTTTGCGTGCGCACCGGGCGGAGTCGGGCGCCTGCCATTGGATGCCGCCGGCCGCTGGCTGGGATGGGCGATCCGCTTTGCTGGTGAGTTTTCAAGCTGCCGGCGTGCTTCGCGGATGGAGAGACGGATGGCACATTGCTTCTTGGGCTGGTAGAACTTGGAAGGCTGGCCGCAATCGACGGCGCCGCATGGCGCAGGCAATTGGAGAGTGCTTGCAGGTCATCGACGCAACATGGGGGAATGCGTGAACATGTCCCAGAAGACAGCGCTTGTCTGCGGCGCAGGCGGTTTCATCGGCGGCCATTTGGTCAAGAGGCTCAAGGCCGAGGGCTTCTGGGTCCGTGGGGTTGACCTGAAGTTCAACGAACACGCCGAGACGCAGGCGGATGATTTCGCGATCGGCGATCTGCGCGAACAGGATTTCGTCCGGCGGGTCGTGGACCGGCCTTTCGACGAGGTCTACCAGCTTGCCGCCGATATGGGCGGGGCGGGGTATATCTTCACCGGCGAAAACGACGCCAATGTCATGCACAACTCGGCGACGATCAACCTGAACGTGCTGGAAGAGTGCCGCAAACGGAACATCCGGCGGGTTTTCTATTCCTCCTCGGCCTGCATGTATCCCGAGCATAATCAGCTTGACCCGGACAATCCGAACTGTGCCGAGGACAGCGCGTACCCGGCCAATCCCGACAGCGAATATGGTTGGGAAAAGCTGTTTTCCGAGCGGCTGTATCTGGCCTACAATCGCAACCATGGCATGCAGTGCCGGGTCGCAAGGTATCACAACATCTTCGGCCCCGAGGGCACCTGGGACGGCGGCAGGGAAAAGGCGCCGGCGGCGATGTGCCGGAAGGTCGCGCTGGCAGAAGATGGCGGCAGCATCGAGGTCTGGGGCGACGGGCAGCAGACCCGGTCTTTCCTGTATGTGGACGAATGCGTCGAAGGCACCGTTCGGCTGCTGCGGTCGGAATTCGAAGGCCCGGTCAATATCGGCTCGGAGGAGATGGTCACGATCAATGACCTTGCCGGCATGGTGATCGGCATTTCGGGAAGGGATGTCGCGATCGAGAATATTCCCGGGCCGCTTGGCGTCCGCGGCCGCAACTCCGACAACCGGTTGATCCGCAAGATGCTGGGGTGGGAGCCGTCCTATCCGCTGCGCGACGGGATCAAGATCACCTATGACTGGATTTCCACGCAGATCGACAGGAAGCACAATATCCGGCGTGCCTCCTGAACCGGGGCTCGGTTGCGGATCGGGCCGGCAGGCGGAAAATGGTTCTCATCAATGACCGTCGATTTCAGCGGTCGGCCCGCAGCCGATCGCGGTGCCGGGCCAGCCACAGGAGCATCAGGATCAGCGGGGCGTTCCGGATGGCGCCCGACTCCACCAGCCCCATCGCGGTGTCGAAGGGCATCGCGTGGGTGCGGATATCCTCGGTCTCGGCTTTAAGGCCGTGATGCCCGGCCACATCGTCGGGCAGGTCGCACAGGCCCAGAAAGCAGTGAAAGAAATCGGTGCAGGCACCGGGCGAGGCATAGCAGCTTGTGATCGGGATCAGCCGCTGCGGGGCGATCCCGGCCTCCTCGACCGTCTCGCGGCGCGCTGTCGCCTCGGGCGTCTCGCCCGCATCGACAAGCCCCGCGACGGGTTCCAGCAACCATGGCGCCGGGTCGTGGCGGGCCAGCGGGCCGGGCCGGAACTGTTCGATCAGCAGCACCCGGTCGCGGGCCGGATCCCAGGGCAGCACCAGCGCGGCGTCGGCAGTGACAAAGACCTGGCGGTGGATCCGCTGGGGCGGCCCGCCGGCGAGTGTCGGGACGGTCAGATCGTGCTGCTCGACGGTAAAGAACCCGCCCCACAGCTCCTGCACATGGTGGTCGGCCAGATCGGCCCGGCCCATCGCCGTGGCCGGACCGCGCGGCACCCGGGTCGCGGCGCCCAGCCGCCGGGCATGGGCGCGCCGGCGCATCTGCGGCCAGCGCCAGACCATGTCGGCCGCCGGGACCCGGCCGAACTGGGCCATCCATTCGCCTGCGGCCTCGGCCGACAGCCCGGCATCTTCGGCCTGCCAGGCGGCCAGCGTCCAGTCCTCGGCCGTCAGCGGCAGCTCGGCCTCGGGCCAGTAGAGCCGCGCGGCGACCGGGCCGTTTGCCGTTTCGACCCGCGCCGGGCCAAGCGCATAGCCGAACGCGCCCTCGTAATGGTCCAGCCGGGCCAGATCGAGCTTCGACAAATCCTGCAGCACGACACCGTCGGCCGACGCACCCGAATCGGCGAGGATCGCCGGATGGCTGTCGCCCGCCACCCGCACCGCGCGATACCCGGGCAACCGGGCGGCCAGGCCGGGCCCCGCGTCGCGGCCCAGCACCACGGCCAGCAGGTCGGGGTCGCGCAGGGTGCCGTACAGGAAAACCGCCTTCACGCGCGGCTCAGGCCGGGCGGGCCATCGTCACCTGCGTCACATCGCAGGCGCCGCCGCGGAACGCCGCCGCGCAGGAGGTCAGGTAATAGTCCCACATCCGCCGGAACCGGATGTCGAAGCCCATTTCGAGGATCGCTTCCCATTCGGCGTCGAAGCGCTCGTGCCAGCGCCGCAGGGTCTGCGAATAGCTTTCGCCGAACTCGATCGAACCGGTGAAATCGAGCCCGGCCCGCGCGATCTGCTCGCGCAGCACCCGGGGGCTGGGCAGCATGCCGCCGGGAAAGATATATTTCTGAATGAAATCGACGCCCTTGCGATAGACGTCCCAGCGATGGTCGGCCACCGTGATGATCTGCACGGTGGCGCGCCGTCCGGGGTTCAGCCGCTCGCGCACTGCCGTGAAATAGTCGGGCCAGTATTTCTGGCCCACCGCCTCGAACATCTCGATCGAGGCGATGCCGTCATAGCGGCCGCGCTCCTCGCGGTAATCGCGCAGCACGATCTCCACCCGGTCGGCCAGCCCGGCCCGGGCGATCCGCTCTACGGCATAGTCGTGCTGCGCCCGGCTGATGGTGATGCCGGTCACCCGCAGCCCGCGGTCCCGCGCGGCATATTCGGCAAAGCCGCCCCAGCCGCAGCCGATCTCCAGCACATGGTCGCCCGGCGCGACGCCCATGGCATCGACGATGGCGGCGTATTTCTGGGTCTGTGCCCTTTCCAGCGATTCCTGCCCGGTCTCGAACAGGGCCGAGGAATAGGTCATCGTCTCGTCGAGCCAGCGGGCGTAGAAATCGTTCCCGAGATCGTAGTGATAGGCGATGTTCTTCTTCGCCTGCCGCCGGGTGTTGTTCAGCATCACATTGCGCAGCCTTTCGATGGCCCGCACCAGACCCATGCCAAGAAAGCTGTCGAACACCGCGTCGTTGTCGGCGAAAAGCAGATCGAGGAAGGCCTGCAGGTCGGGGGTGGTCCACCAGCCTTCCAGATAGGCCTCGGAAAAGCCCAGATCGCCCTCGCGGATCAGCCGGGCGCACAGATCGGGGTGGTGGATGGCCAGCTCGGCCACCGGGCCGGGGCCGGGCGCGTCGATGCGAAACACCCGGCCGTCATCCAGACGGATGTCCAGACGGCCATGGCGCAGCTTTTGCGCCGTGGAAAAGGCCGAGGCGAAATAGCGCGGCAGGTCCTTCTGCCCGGCGGTCGAGGTCAGGATCGTCATCAGCGCTTTCTTGTCATTGCAGGCGGCGGGTGCAAGGGGCGGCAGCCGGTCTCAGGCGGTTTCGGGCGCCGCACGGGCCAGATTGCGCGCTTCATAGGCGGCAAGCGCCCGGGCGCGGCCCTCGGCCAGGCCGACCAGCGGCGCGGGATAGGCATCGTCGGGCGACAGGCCCCAGGATCGCGGGGCCGCGGCGAAGAAGGCCTGCGCATCGGGCCCGGGCCGGTCGGCCAGTTCGGCCACCCAGCGCCGGATATAGGCGCGATCGGGGTCGAATTTCTCGGCCTGGGTTTCGGGGTTGAAGATGCGGAAATAGGGCGCGGCATCGGGGCCCGACCCGGCCACCCATTGCCAGCCCATGGCGTTCGCGGCCGGGTCCCAGTCGATCAGGCAGTCGGCAAACCAGTCCATCCCGATCCGCCAATGGGTCATCATGTGCTTGGTCAGATAGGAGCCGACGATCATCCGGCCGCGATTGTGCATGCGGCCGGATGATCGTCGGCTC
>DNSZ01000179.1 GCA_003500165.1 Paracoccaceae bacterium
CCAGCGGCCCAGACCCAGCGCCGCCTGCGCCGGGTCGGCGCCCAGCGCCTGCGCGGCGGCAAGGACACCCAGCGCGTTCCCGGCCATGTGGCGGCCGGGGCTCGCGACCTTGAAAAGGATCGGGGTCGCGCCCAGCTGCGCCTCGACCACGCAGACGCCCACACCGGGGCGCAGCGCATTGGCACGGAGGCCGGCATCGCGCGCGCTGCCGAAGGTGACGATCCGGGCATCCACGGCGCGCGCGGCGTCGGCCAGNNGGCCTGGCCATCGGCGAACGCCGCCAGATGGGCCGGCCCGATTGCGGTGATCAGCGCGACATGCGGCCGCGCCAGACGGGCCAGCGGCGCGATCTCGCCGGGTGCGTTCATGCCGATCTCGACCACCGCGAAATCGGCGTCGCGCGGCAGCCGCGCCAGCGTCAGCGGCACGCCCCAATGGTTGTTGTGGCTCGCCTCGGCGGCGTGCACCCGGCCCTGGCCGCACAACGCGGCCACCATCATCTCTTTCGCCGAGGTCTTGCCGACCGAGCCGGTGATGGCGGCGACCCGGGCGCGGCTGCGCGCCCGGCCCGCGGCCCCCAGCGCGGCGAGCCCGGCAAGGACATCGCGCACCACAAGAAGCGGCGCGTCTTCGGCCACCCCGTCGGGCCGGTGTGCGACCATCGCCGCCGCCGCGCCCCGGGCCAGCGCATCGGCCACGAAATCATGGCCGTCGCGCGCCGCGGTCAGGGCGACGAACAGATCGCCCGGTGCCAGTGTCCGGCTGTCGATCGACACGCCGCTTGCCTGCCAGTCCGACCGCACGACCCCGCCGGTGGCGGCGGCGGCCTCTGCCGCTGTCCACAGCGCGCTCATGCGCCCGCCCCGTCAAGCGCGGCGACCGCGATGCTGGCCTGTTCGCGGTCGTCGAACGGATAGACCGCATCGCCGACGATCTGACCGGTTTCGTGCCCCTTGCCGGCGATCAGCAGCGCATCGCCCGGCCCCAGCGCATCGACCCCGCGCAGGATCGCCTCGGCCCGGTCGGGCACCTCGCTTGCGCCGGGGCAACCGGCCAGCACCGCGGCGCGGATCGCCGCCGGATCCTCGCTGCGCGGATTGTCATCGGTGACATAGACGATGTCGGCATGGGCGCAGGCGGCCTCGCCCATCAGCACCCGCTTGCCCCGGTCGCGGTCGCCGCCAGCGCCCAGCACCACCACGATGCGGCCCATGACATGCGGGCGCAGCGCCGTCAGCGCGGCGACCAGCGCGCCGGGCTTGTGCGAATAGTCGACAAAGACCGGCGCCCCGTTGGCCCGCGTGGCGGCACGCTCCATCCGGCCGGGCACCGTGCCAAGCCGGCAGAGCGCGTCGAAGACCGGGTCGGGCGCCGCGCCCGACAGAATGCACAGCCCCGCCGCCAGCAGCGCATTCGCCGCCTGGAACCCGCCGACAAGCTCGAGACGGGTTTGCCGCGGCCCGCCCGCCCAGGTGAACCGCAAGGTCTGGCCGGTCGCGTCGAAACGCTGCGCGCCGATCCGCAGATCGGCGTCCGGGCCGGTGCCGACCCCGATCACCCGACCGCCCCGGTCGCGAACCATGGCCGCAATCGTGGGTCCCCGCGGATCGTCGAGACAGACCGCCGCGCCGGCCCCGGTCGGCAGCAAGCGGTCGAAAAGCCCCGCCTTGGCGGCGAAATAGCTTTCCATGTCGGGGTGATAATCCAGGTGATCCTGGCTGAGATTGGTAAACCCCGCCGCGGCGATCCGCACCCCGTCGAGCCGCCGCTGGTCGAGCCCGTGCGACGACGCCTCCATCGCCAGATGGGTGATCCCGGCGACGGCCATATCGGCCAGCAGCCGGTGCAGGGTGACCGGATCGGGGGTGGTGTGTTTCAGCGGCGCGGCGAAATCGCCCTCGACCCCCAGCGTGCCGAGGCTGGCCGCGCGCAGCCCCAGCGCCAGCCATAGCTGGCAGGTGAAGCTGGCAACCGAGGTCTTGCCGCTGGTGCCGGTGACCGCGACGACGGTTTCGGGCTGGGCATCGACGAACCGGGCCAGCGCATGGGCCAGCGCCAGCCTGGCGTCGTCGACCACCACCACCGCCCCGCCGAACGCCGCCAGATCGTCGGCCGCCATCGCCGCGCCCGCCGGATCGGTCAGGATCGCCGCGGCGCCCATGCGAATGGCATAGGGAATGAACGCGGCGCCGTGCACCTGCGTGCCCGGCAACGCGGCAAACAGCCCGCCGCGCACCACGTTGCGGCTGTCGAGCGCGATGTCGCACACCGCCACATCGCCGCCCCTGGCGGGGCGCAGCCCAAGCGTGCTCAGTGATCTTGTCGGTTCCATCCGCCCCAGCCTATTGCCCCGACGCCAGCATCACCGCCGGTCCGGCGCGGCTTTCGACCGCAGGCCGCAGGCCCAAAAGCGGCCCGGCCCGGCGGATGATCTCGGCGGCCACCGGCACGGCGGTCCAGCCGGCGGTGCGCCGGGCCTCGCCCAGCGCCGAAACCGTGCCCTCGTCGAACATCGTGACCAGGACATAGCGCGGTGCCTGCACCGGAAAGACCGCCGCAAAGGTCGCGATCACCTTGTCTTCGTAATAGCCGCCGCGCGGCATCGGCTTGTCGGCGGTGCCGGTCTTGCCGCCCACGGCATAGCCTGCAACCTCGCCAAAGCTGGCGGTGCCCTCGGTCACCACCTGGCGCAGCATGGTCAGCACCTGGCGCGAGGTCTGTTCGGAAATCACCGCCGGGCCCAGCGGCGGCGGCCGGTTGCGGCGCAGCAGCGTCGGCGTGACCTGATGGCCGCCATTGGCGATGGTGGCATAGCCCGCGGCCAGATGAAGCGGGCTGGCCGACAGGCCATGGCCATAGGAAATCGTCATCGTCGACAATTCCGACCAGCGGCGCGGATAGAGCGGCCGCGCGCCGCCCTCCAGCAATTCGATCCCCGTCGGGTCGAGCAGCCCGAGCGCATCCAGATAGCCCTGCTGGCGTTCGGCCCCCAGCGCCTGGGCGAGCCTTGCCGTGCCGATATTGGAGCTTTCGACGACGATGCCGGTGACCGACAATTCGCGGCCCAGATCGTGAAAATCCTCGATCCGGTGCTTGCCCCAGCGCAGCGGGCCGCGGATGTCGATCACGGTATCCGGGGTCACGATCCCCTCTTCCAGCGCCATCGCTGCGGTAAACACCTTGAAGGTCGAGCCAAGCTCGTAAAGCCCCTGCACCGCGCGGTTGAACAGCGGGCTTTCCGACGGGTCGCCCTCGGTCTGTGGCGCCGGCCGGTCGTTGGGGTCGAAATCGGGCAGCGAGACCATCGCCAGAATCTCGCCGGTGCGCACATCCATCAGGATCGCCGCGGCACCGCGGGCATTCGTCACCTCCATGCCGCGATCGAGCACCTCGCGCATCGCCGCCTGCACCGACAGGTCGATCGACAGGGCCAGGGGCTGGCCGCCCTGGGCGGGATCGCGCAGGAACGCGTCGAAGGTCTTTTCGACCCCGGCGCGGCCGACGATCTCGGCCGCGGCCACGCCCTCGCGACCGAAGCCCGCGCCGCCCAGCACATGGGCGGCCAGGGGACCGTTGGGATAAAGCCGCATCTCGCGCGGGCCAAAGCGCAGGCCAGGCTCGCCGATGTCGTGCACGGCCTGCTGCTGTTCGGGCGACAGATGACGCCGCAGCCAGATGAATTTCCGGTCCGAGGTGAACCGCTCAAGCAGCGTCGCCGCCGCCATGTCCGGAAAGATCGCCGCCAGTTCGCGGGCCGCGCGCGGCTTGTCGACCATCAGCGGCGGCTGGGCATAAAGGGCATGGGTGATCAGGTTGGTGGCCAGGATCGCGCCGTTGCGATCGACGATATCGGCGCGCTGCGCGACGATCCCCGAATCGCCGCCCGAATGGCTGGCGCGGGCCACCTCGGAGCCGGCCAGCGCCGCCATGCGCATCCCGACCGCGCCGAACAGCAGGCAGAACATCACCGCCAGGGTGATCAGGCGGCTTTCGGCGCGCTGGCGCTGACGGTCGCGCAACGCCTCGTGGCGGCGGCGGCGTTCGGCCCGTTCGATGCGGTCGGGGTTTTCCCCCCGCGCGCGGGCTTCCAGCACCGGGGCGAGCGGGCGCAGCGGCGCGCGGGTCACGGGCTGTCCCCCTGCAGCGCGGCCGGCTCCAGCGACGGGCCTTCGGGCGGGAAAGGCACCTGCTCGACGCTGCCGAATTGCGACGGCGCCAGCGGCAACAGCTGCAGCCGCTCGAAATTGAGTTCGACAAGGTCCGACAGCCGTTGCGGCCTGTTGAGATAGGCCCATTCGGCGCGCAGCACCGAAAGCGCCTCGCGCGCCGCGCCGATCTCGGCATGCAGGTCGTCGACCGCTTCGAGCGCCTGCTTGGTCCGGTAGTTCTCGTCATAGGCCCACCAGGCCAGCGCCATGACGATGGCCGCAGGCAGCAGATAGGCCAGAATCCGCATCACACCGCCCCGGGCCGGCGCAACAGCGCCGGCAGCCCCAGCGCCTGGCGATCGGCCGGGCGGGCCGGCGCGGCGGTGCGACGGGCGATTCGCAGCCGGGCCGAACGGGCGCGCGGGTTGGCATGCAACTCGGCCTCGGTCGGGCCGACGGCCTTGCGCGTCACCGGGACAAACCGCGCCGGACCGGGCGCGGCTTCGGGTGCGTGGCGGCTGCCGCCGACGCGACCGGCGGCAAGCTGGATGAAGCGCTTGACGATCCGATCCTCGAGCGAATGAAAGGTCACCACGGCCAGCAGGCCGCCCGGGGCCAGCAGCCGTTCGGCGGCTTCGAGCCCACGCACCAGCTCGCCCAGCTCGTCATTCACGGCGATGCGCAGCGCCTGGAAGGTCCGCGTGGCGGGATGCGTCTGGCCGGGCCGGGGCGGGCCAAGCACGCCCGAGACCAGCCGCGCCAGCTCGGCCGTGCGGGTGATCGGGGCCGCCGTTCGCGCCGCGACGATGGCCCGGGCGACCCGCCTTGCCGCGCGTTCCTCGCCATATTGGTGCAAGATATCGGCAAGCGCGTCGTCCTCCAGCCGGTTGACAAGGTCGGCCGCCGACGGGCCGGCGCCGCCCATCCGCATGTCGAGCGGTCCGTCACGGGAAAACGAAAACCCCCGTTCGGCCTGGTCGAGCTGCATCGAAGAGACACCGATATCGAGCACGACACCATCGGCCGCGGCAGCCCCCGCGCCCTTTGCCAGCCGGTCGAGATCGCCGAACCGCCCCTCGATCAGCGTCAGCCGGGTGCCGCAAGACGCGGCCCAGTCCGCCGCGGCGGCCAGGGCCGAAGGATCACGGTCGATCGCGATCACCTGCGCCGCACCGGCATCGAGCAGCGCGCTGGTGTAGCCGCCGGCGCCAAAGGTTCCGTCGACCCACAGCCCGCGCACCGGCGCGATCGCGGCAAGCAGCGGATCGCGCAGGACCGGCACATGGCCCGCGGGCGGATCGGGCCTGCGCCTGACGGCGGCAGCCATGCTCATAGCCCTCCCCCGGCCTCGTCGAGCAGGCTGAGAACATCGAAATCGTCGGGCTTGCCGGACAGCCAGTCTGCCATTTCGGCCTCACGCTCGGC
>DNSZ01000079.1 GCA_003500165.1 Paracoccaceae bacterium
TGGCCCGGCTCCACCGCCAGGTCGATGCCCGCCAGCACCGGCAGACCGCCGAATGCCTTGACGACCCCGGTCAGTTGCAGTTTCGCCATCAGCTGCGCTGGCGGTTCTGCCGCGCGATCAGGTGATCGGCATAGCGCGTGGCCGGCACCGTGACGCAAAGGAAGATCACCGCGGCCACCACATAGGGGGTGAAATTGGCCAGAAGCGACTTGTAGACCCCGGCCTGGCGCAACACCTCGACCGGGCCGATGAAGCTGAGCAGCGCGACATCCTTCTGCAGTGCGATCAGCATGTTCATGTTGGCCGGAACCACCCGCCGGATCGCCTGCGGCAGGATCACGAAGCGCATGGCGTCGCCATGGCTCAGCCCCAGCGATGCCGCCGCCGCCCGCTGCGAGCTGTGGATCGACTCGATCCCCGACCGGAAGATCTCGGCGACATAGGCCGAATAGGTCAGGATCAGCGCCAGCGATCCCCAGATATAGGGCGAGTTCCAGGGCCGCGGCAGGCCCAGCCCGGGCACGCCGAAGCCGATCAGATAGATCACCAGGATGACCGGTATGCCCCGGAACACATCGACATAGATGATGCCGAACAGCCGCAGCGGAAACAGCGCCGGGGCACGTGCATCCCGGCAGAGCGCAATCGCCAGGCCCAGCACCGCGATCGCCGGCGCGCACCAGGCAAAGATCGCTACATCCAGCAGAAACGCGCGCAACAGCGTCGGGAAGGTCTGGGCGAACACCGCGCCGTCGAAAAAGCTGCGCTGCACCGCGGACCAGCCCGGCGCCAGCGGCACCAGCGTGACCAGCGCGCCGATCGCCGCGGCGGTGCTGGCCATCGCGATCAGGCCGGCGCGGCGGCGCGCCCGGCGTTCGTGCAACTGGCGCCGGGTCAGCCCGGCGCCGGGTGTCGTGGGCATCCGGTCCGGCTGGTCCGGCGCGGAAGGCGCCGTCGTCACTCGATCACCGGAACGCCGGTGGCCTCCTGCAGCCAGGTCGCCTCGATCGCCGCCAGCGTCCCGTCGGCAGCCATCTCTTGCAGCGCAGCATCGACGCAGGTCTTCAAGGGATTGCCCTCGGCCATCAGCATGCCGAACCGGTCGGGGTTGTCGGTGCGGTCGGCCGGGAACTGGCCCAGCACGACGCCATCGTCCAGCGTCACCGCAGCGATGTAAAGCGCCGTTGGCAGGTCGAAGATCGCGGCGTCGATCTGGCCCGCCTTCATCGCTGCGGTCACGTCGACATTGTCGTTGTAGAGCAGCGGGTCGCGGTCCGGGTCGATCAGCCCCTGCAGCATCGGAACGGCGGTGGTGTTGGCGTCCGCCCCCCAAATGAGGCTCTTCAGGCTGGCGACCGTGGGTTCGGCGCCGGCATCGATGGTGGGCTGGCGCACCAGCACCGCCATCGCGGCCGCATAATAGGGCGCGGAAAAGTCGACCACCTGCTCGCGCGCCTCGGTGATCGAGAATTGCTGCAGGTTGAGATCGAAATTCTTCGCCCCGGGCTGGATCGATTCGTCAAACGAGGCCCGCACCCAGGCGACCTGATCGGCGGCAAAGCCCATCCGGTCGGCCAACGCATAGGCGACGGCGGCCTCGAAGCCTTCGCCGGCTTCGGGCGCATCGTTCAGCACCCAGGGATAATAGGCCGGGTTGCCGGTGGCGACGGTCAGCGTGCCCTCGGTCAGGGTCTTGCCGGTGGCACAGGCGTTCTGGGCCGCGGCCGGCAACACGACGGCCACAAGCGCGGCGCTGAGGCCGAAAAACGGTGCCGATCGGATCATGGGGTTCTCCGTCATCATTGGTTGCATCTTGCGCCATTGAACGGGCGCGCCGCGGCTTTGTCCAGTGGCTGGCCGGCGCCATCGCCACGGGTACCGGTTGGGTCGGCGCCGCGCGATCAGGTCGCTGCCCAGCGTTGCGCGGCGCGCCCCACGGCATCGGCGACGCCATCGAGCCCCTCGCGCGACAGGCGCGCGTCGAGGCCCCGCGCGATCTGCCCGACCAGCGACAGGCCGCGAAAACCGAGGGCGGTGTAAAGCTGCACGGCCGTGGCACCGGCCTCGATCTTTGCCCAGGCGTCGTCGGCCGAGCCGATCCCGCCCACCCCGATCAGCGGCATGGCCGCGCCGGTTTCCACGAACAGCCGGGCGAGCACACGGGTCGAGCGGGCAAAGAGCGGCCGGCCCGACAGCCCGCCGGCCTGGGCGGCGTGGCGCCCCGTCAGCCCATCGCGGGCAATCGTCGTGTTGGTGGCGATGATCCCGTCCACCGGCGCGGCGAGCGCGGCCGCGGCGATCTGCGCGATCTGGGCATCGTCGAGGTCCGGCGCGATCTTCAGGAACACCGGGATGCGCCGGGGCAGATCCTCGCGCGCCGCCAGAACGCCCTCCAGCAGCGGGGCCATCGCCTGCCCCTGCAGATCGCGCAGCCCTGCGGTGTTGGGCGACGAGACATTGACGGTGGCAAAGTCGACATGCGGGCCGCAGACCCGCAGAACCCGGGCGAAATCGGCGGCGCGGTCGGCGCTGTGCTTGTTCGCCCCCAGATTGAGGCCGACAATCCCGCCCGGCCGACGCGCTGCCAGCCGGCTTGCCACCGCTGTCGCGCCGTCATTGTTGAAGCCGAAGCGGTTGATGACCGCCTCGGCCTCGGGCAGCCGGAACACCCGCGGCCGGTCGTTGCCGGGCTGGGGCAGCGGCGTGACGGCGCCCGCCTCGACAAAGCCGAAGCCGGCCGCCAGCAGCCCGGGCAGCGCCTCGGCATTCTTGTCGAACCCGGCGGCCAGGCCCACCGGGTTGGGCAGGTCGAGCCCGGCAAGCCGGGTCCGCAGCCGTGACGAGGTTTCCGGGCCGCCGCGCGGTCCAAGGCCCGCCCGCAGCGCGGCTATCGCCAGCCCATGCGCGGTTTCAGGGTCGAGCCTGCGCAGCAGGCGCACCGCAGCGGTTTCAAGCAGGGGCATGATCCTATCGTGCCATCTTCGCGCGGGCCGCCGCGTCTAGCTGTTCCAGCGCCAGGTCACGACAACATAGACGTCGTCGGTTCCGTCCGCATAGGAGCATAGCGCGCCGGCCTTCGCGGGCGTTAACGCCCCCCCGGCAATGCTGTGCCAACCGTTGACGCCGTCGACCAATTTACCGCTCGACTCGCTGTACACCGCGGCATAGGTTCGGCCGCCCCCCAGCACACCGTTTCCGGCTTCGTCAAATGGGACGATTCTCGCGCACACTGCGGGTCGGATGCCGTAGAGTTTCATTTCCATATAGCGCTCGCCGCTGCTCTTAATGAAACTGGACTTAAAGGCGATGCAACCGCCCCATTGCGACTGGACCCAGCAGCCATCGGTGCCGTCCAGAACCGCATTGCCGGGCACCGCCCCGGCCTTGACCATGACCTCGTCCAGATTATCGATCTTCGCGTCATCCGGCCTGAACCGCGATCGCGTCTCCGCCACCAGAGCCTGGGCCAGACGGATCGTCGCCTGGGTTTGCGATGCAATCGCGGCCTGCTGATAGAACACCAGCCCGCCCACGATCACCGCGAGCGCGATCGAGATGAACAACACCGCCTCGATCAGCGTCACGCCACGTCTGCGCATCAATCTCGCGATCATACCCTTGGCCCCCCGACCACTGCCTTGTATTGTACACCTGTTTACGCGCCATGAACAGCCGAACCGGGCGACGGCGCGGCGCCAAGCGGGCCGGCACGAACGACCTCGTCGATGCGAAGGTCGCGATACAGATGCGGGAAGCGCGCGCCGCCGCGCGACACCTCCCAGCGCAGGGCCGGGCCCAGTGCCGCGGCGTCGAGCGTGACGAGCACCAGCTCGGCCTCGCCGTGGAAATGCCGGGCCACGGTGCCGTCCAGCTGCGCGGCCGTCGACAGATGGACGAACCCGTCGCGCAAATCGTCGGGCGAGCCCCGGGTTTCGCCGGCGGCCTGGAAAGCCGCCCATTCGGCCGCACGAAAGATCTTGTAAACATGCATCATTTGCATCCTTGCCGCGCCGCCCTGCCCGGGTCAAGACTGTGCCAAAGGGGGCAACCATGCTGCGTTCCGAAATCAACGCCATCCTGCGCGAGGCCGCGGCCTTCATCGCGGGCTTCGGCTGGCACCTGCCGCCCTTTGCCGACTGGCCGCCGGCGACGCTGCAGGCCCATGCCGACAGCGACATCGTCGCGCGCCGGCTGGGTTGGGACGTGACCGATTACGGCACCGGCGATTTCGCCCGCATCGGGTTGGCGCTGTTCACGCTCCGCAACGGGCGGCTCGCAGATCTGGCGGCCGGGCGGGGCATGCTCTATGCGGAAAAGCTGCTGATCTCGCGGGTCGATCAACTGGCGCCGATGCACCGCCATGCGCTGAAGGCCGAGGACATCGTCAATCGCGGCGGCGGGCGGCTGGTGGTCGAACTTTACGCCTCGGCCCCCGATGGCAGCATCGACCGCGCGGCACCCGTCACCGTGCCCTCGGACGGCATGCCGCAGACGCTGCCGGCAGGCGGGCGCCTGGCGCTGGCGCCGGGGCAAAGCGTCACCCTGATGCCCGGGGTCTGGCATGCCTTCTGGGCCGAACAGGCGGATTGCCTGATCGGCGAGGTCTCCACCGTCAACGACGACGAGACCGACAACATCTTTGCCGAGCCGGTGCCGCGCTTTCCCCAGATCGACGAGGATGCGCCGCCCTGGCGCCTTCTGGTGTCCGACTATCCGGCTGTCACGCCCGCCTGACACATCGCCCACTTGACACCGCCGCGCGCCCGGTCAATCTGGCCCCTGCTTCGGTTCCGGGGGCGACCCCGGTGAAGAGGGAACGCGGTGCGGGCGCCATGCCCAATTCCGCGGCTGCCCCCGCAACTGTGAGCGGAGAGCGACGCCGACAACGCCACTGGGGCCAGGACCCCGGGAAGGCCGGCCAAGCGACGACCCGCAAGCCAGGAGACCTGCCGAGGCGATCACCCTGTCCGGGCCGCGGGGCGCGCGCCGGGCTGCGGGGGTCTCCCGCCCGTGGTGATGCCTCACCCGTCGCGGGGGGTATCCTTGACCCTTCGTGACATGCTCACCCGATCCGGGGCCAACCCGGACGCACCACGAAGGACNNCCTATGGCCGCGCCGTCAGCGTGGTGACCGCCGAAGAGATCGAACGCCGGCAGATCCGCTATGTGGCCGATGCGCTGCGTGCGTTGCCCGGCGTTTCGGTCAGCGGGACGGGGTCAAGCGGCGCCGGTCCCTTACAGGTCCGTATCCGCGGCGCCGAAGGCAACCACACCCTGGTGCTGATCGACGGGGTCGATGTGACCGCGCCCGAGAATGGCGAGTTCGATTTCGGCGGCCTGCTGGCGGCGGATATCGAGCGGATCGAGATTCTTCGCGGTCCGCAATCCTCGCTGTTCGGGGCCAATGCGATCGGCGGTGTGGTGTCGATCACCACCAAGCGGGCGACCGAACCGGGCAACAGCGGCGGCTTCGGCGCCGAGCTCGGCTCGAACGGCAGCTGGGGCGGCAATGTGGCTCTGCGCTGGTGGGGCGAGACGGCGCGGCTCAGCTTCTCGGCCGCACACCGGTTCGATGGCGGTTTCAACATTGCCGGCGACGATGGCGCCGACGACACCGGCGAAACGACGACGTTCAATGTCTCGGGCGATGCCGATCTGGGCGACATCTTCGGCGCGGGCTTTGCCTTGCGCCGCAGCCTTCTGTCGAACGACTACGACCGCTTCAACTATGGCGCGCCGGATCGCGCGGGCCTTGTCACCGATGCCGATCTCGTTCGCGACCGGCAGGAATTGTTCGGAACGATCTATGGCTCGGCCGATCTGATGGGGGGCCGGTTCGAGAACGAGTTGCGTTACAACTTTCTGAACCTTGACGACCAGAATTCTGAGGATCGCGTACAGAGCACCGACACCACGAGCAAGCGCCGGACGCTGCGCTATCGCGGCACCTTCGCGCTTGATGCCGGATCGGTTGCGGCAGCGAACCAGACCCTGACGCTGGCCGTCGAACGCGAGACCGAGAGCTTCAAGAACAACGATGCGAGCCTCGTTTTCGATCCCTCGCAGCTTGACGAGCAGGAGCGCACGCTGACCGGTTACGTTCTGGAATACCGCGGCCGCTTCGATATCGGCCTCGATCTGCAGGCTTCGGTCCGGTTTGACGACAACGATGCATTCGACGATGCCACAACCTGGACGCTGGGGGCGTCCTATGCGCTGCCGAACGGAACCACACGGCTGCATGCCTCGGCCGGAACCGGGGTGCAAAATCCCACATTGTTCGACCAGTTCGGGTTCATTCCCGATCAGTTCGTCGGCAACCCCGATCTGAAGCCCGAGAA
>DNSZ01000182.1 GCA_003500165.1 Paracoccaceae bacterium
GGATAACGGTCATTCTCAATGACCGGTGGTATGAGCCGCCCGGCGCGGATCGCCGAAAACCCTTCTACAAGGGTTTTCCGGAACCGATTTTTCTGGAAAAATCGGCGCCTTGCCGGAAGCCTTGCGAATTTGCCGGCCAATGATAGACGGCCCCTATGCCGGTCTTGCAGCTTGCCGCGGTCCTGATCACCCTGGCCGCCCTTTTCGGCACGATCAACTATCTGTTCCTGCGGCTGCCGCAGGCGATCGGCATCCTGGTGGTGGCGCTGGCCACCTCTCTGGCCATTCTGGGGCTCGACGCGCTGATCCCGGGTTTCGCGCTCGACGACCGTATCCGGCTGTCGGTGCGCGAGCTGCATTTCTCGGATGCCTTGCTCGAAGGCATGCTGGGGCTGTTGCTGTTTGCCGGCGCGCTGCACCTCAACCTTGCGGATTTGCGCAAGCAATGGGCGGTTGTGGCGCTGATGGCGACGCTGGGCGTCGGCATTTCCACCGCGATCGTCGGGACCGGGTTTTCCTGGTTCACCGGCATGCCCATCCTGATCGCGCTGGTTTTCGGGGCGATCGTCACGCCGACCGATCCGGTGGCGGTGCTGGGCGTGCTGCGCGAGGCCAAACTGCCGAAATCCCTGGAAATCCAGATCGCCGGCGAAAGCCTGTTCAACGATGGCGTTGCCTATGTGCTGTTCCTGGTGCTGGTGGGCCTGGCCTTTCCCGGGGGCGCCGATCACGCGGCGGGGCTGGGGGCGGCGGCGTGGCTCTTTGTGCAGGAGGCGCTGGGCGGGGCCGCGCTGGGCGCCGTGCTGGGTTTTCTCACCTTCCGGGTGATGCGGCGGATCGACGATTACGGGCTCGAGGTGCTGATCACGCTGGCGCTGGCCTTTGGCGGCTACGAGCTGGCCATCTGGCTGCATGTCTCCGGTCCCATCATGGCCGTTGTCGCCGGCCTGTTCATCGGCCATGTCGGGATGGAGCGGGGGATGTCGGCCGAAACCCGCGCCTATGTCGATGCGTTCTGGAAACTCGTGGACGAGATCCTGAACGCGATCCTGTTCCTGATGATCGGGATCGAGGTGTTCGCGATCGCCTTTCCCGGCGACCATCTGATGGCGGGGCTGTTTGCCATCGGCCTGGCCCTGTTCGCCCGGTTCGTCGCCGTCGCCGTGCCCGTCGGGATGCTGCGGCCGTTCCGCCAGTTCGCCCCCGGGGTCGTGCCGATCATGACCTGGGGCGGGCTCAAGGGCGGCATATCGGTGGCGCTGGCATTATCGCTGCCCGACAGCGCCTGGACGCCGCTGATCCTGACCGTGACCTATGTGATCGTGGTGTTCTCGATCCTTGCCCAGGGGCTGACCATCGCGCCGCTGGCCCGCCGGCTGACCGCGCCAAGGCTGTTGTGACGCCCCCGAGCGGGGCGCGAGGCCGCCAATCGCAGACCCTTGCGCCCGGTGGCGCGGCAGCGCTGTCTATTGCGCGATCATCCCCAGAAACCTGGTTCCGGAGACCGGCTTGCCGTCATTGGCAAGCACGAAGCCCGAGATCACCCGGGTCAGCCCCCAGACCAGCAGGAACAGCAGGATGAAGAGACCCACGACGATGAACGCCGTCAGGATGCCGGCGAAGAAGATCAGCAGGCTGTACCAGAAGGTTTCGATCTGAAAGGTCAGATGGCTGTCGACCTCCGGGTTCTTGCCACGTTCCAGATAGGCATAGATGACCCCGGCAAGCGCCGTGATGCCGACGAAATAGCCCAGCGCATACAGACCATAGACGATCTTGGGCGGCAGAAACGGGTCCTGGGGCGGCGGTTCGGGCGCGGCTCGCGGCGTTTCGGCCGGGGTCCCGCCGGGCGGTTCATCGGTCATCGCCTGTCCCTCCATCCCTTGGCGCCGCGGCGCCAAGCCCCCGGCGGGAATGCCACGGCCCGAGCCGCCGGCGCAGGCCGAGCGTCGCAAAGCCCGGCGCGACGGTCAAGCACTGCCATCGCCGCCGGTCAGGCTATCCCATCTCGGGCACCAGCACCTCACGCTTGCCGACATGGTTGGCGGCGCTCACCACGCCCTGCTCCTGCATCTGGTCGACCAGCCGGGCGGCCTTGTTGTAGCCGATCGCCAGCTTGCGCTGGATATAGCTGGTGGAGCATTTCCGGTCCTTCGCCACGATCGCCACCGCCTGATCGTAAAGCGCCGCATCGCCGTCGGTGTTGCCACCGAGCCCCAGCATCTGGTCGATCGCGCCGGCGTCTTCCTGGTCGGGGCCGTCCTGCACGGCAGACACATAGTCGGGCGTGCCCTGATCCTTCAGGAAGGCGACCACGCTCTCGACCTCCTGGTCGCTGACAAAGGGGCCGTGGATGCGGGTGATCCGCCCGCCGCCGGCCATATACAGCATGTCGCCCATGCCCAGCAGCTGTTCGGCCCCCTGCTCGTTCAGGATCGTCCGGCTGTCGACCTTCGATGTCACCTGGAACGAAATCCGGGTCGGGAAATTCGCCTTGATCGTGCCGGTGATGACATCGACCGAGGGCCGCTGGGTGGCCATGATCAGATGGATGCCCGACGCCCGGGCCATCTGCGCCAGACGCTGGATGCAGGCCTCGATCTCCTTGCCCGCGACCATCATCAGATCGGCCATCTCGTCGACCACGACGACGATCAGCGGCAGCTTCTCGGGCGCGAATTCCTCGGTCTCGAACACCGGTTCGCCGGTGGCATCGTCAAACCCGGTCTGCACCGTTCGGGCGAACATCTCGCCCTTGTTCAGCGCCCGTTCGACGCGGCTGTTGTAGCCATGGATGTTGCGCACGCCCATCTTGGACATCTTGCGATAGCGGTCCTCCATCTCGGCCACGACCCATTTCAGCGCGACGACGGCCTTCTTGGGATCGGTCACGACGGGGGACAGCAGATGCGGGATGCCGTCATAGACCGACAGTTCCAGCATTTTCGGGTCGACCATGATCAGCCGGCACTCTTCGGGCGGCAGGCGATAGAGCAGCGACAGGATCATCGTGTTGATCGCCACCGACTTGCCCGATCCGGTGGTCCCGGCGATCAGCAGATGCGGCATCTTCGCCAGGTCCACGATGACCGGGGCGCCGCCGATATTCTTGCCCAGCGCCAGCGGCAGGGTCTGCCGGCCGTCGCCATAGTCGCGCGCGGCCAGCATCTCGCGCAGCCAGACCTTTTCGCGTTCCGCATTCGGCAGTTCGATCCCGATCACCGATCGGCCCGGCACGGTGGAGACGCGCGCGGCCAGTGCCGACATCGATCGGGCAATGTCGTCGGCCAGCCCGATCACCCGCGCCGCCTTCAGCCCCGGCGCGGGTTCGAGTTCGTACATGGTCACCACCGGGCCCGGCCGCACCGACACGATCTCGCCCTTGATCCCGTAATCGTCGAGCACGGTTTCAAGCATCCGCGCATTCTCTTCCAGCGCGGTCTCGCACAGTGCCGTGCGCGGGCCATCGGGCGGTGCGGTCAACAGCGACAGGGTGGGCGGCGCATAGCCTTCGGCCGCCTCCTCGAGCGCGAGGCTTGGCTGTGCCTCGGCCCTGGCGGCGCGGCTTGGCTGCTGCCGCAGCGCGGGTGCCTGCACCTTTCGCGCGGGCGATGCCGGCGCCGGGGCATGGGCCGGCGCGTCGCTGCCATCCGAACGGCTGCGGATCGCGTCGCGAATGCGCGCGCTGACCCGTGCGGGATCGGGCGGCGGCAGATTGCGCGGCGGTGCCGGCTCGACCCATTCGCTTGGCGGCAGCGGGGGCGCGAAACGCCCGGGAAACGCCCGCGAGCCGGCCTGTTGCAGGCCCGTCGCCGCACGGTTCGCGCCGCGCCGGACCAACACGCCCAGACCGCGCCACAGCATCGCGGCAGCGGCCAGCGCCCAGCCCCAGGCGGTGCGCAACCCGCCGCGCAGCGCGCGGGCCATCGCCCGGGCCTCGTCCCGGCTGACACCCAGCGTGAACAGCGCAAGCCCGCCAAGCGCCAGGGCCAGGACGAATGTGGCCACGTTCAGCGTGGGCCCGAAGGCCAGCGGCGACAGTCCCAGCATCAGCCCCAGCGTCGCGTCGCCGAACATGCCGCCCAGGCCAAAGCCCTGCTGCCAGCCCGGGCCGGGCGCATGGGCGGCCGCGAACATCGCCGCCACGCCGGGCAGAAGCGGTGCCAGCACCAGCCGCGACGCGGCCCGCCGGTGACCGCGATGCAGAACGAAGCGCGCCCCCCAGGCGAGCGCCAGCACCGGCAGCGCCGCCGCGCCGAGGCCAAGGATCAACACCAGGGTGTGGGCGATCGCGGCCCCGGGCCGGCCAAGCCAGTTATGCGGCGTGGCGTCGGTGGCGACATGCCAGGCGGGATCGGCCGGATCGTAGCTCCACAACAGCGCCGACAGGGCGATGCCGGCGCCCAGAAGGGCCAGCCCCAGCGCCTGCTGTCCGCGCCGCAGCAGCGCTGCCCGCGTCTCCGCATCCAGCAGCGGATCGCGCTCCTCGACACCCCAGGTCACGCCCGCTGCCCCCGAAAACGCAGGCCAACCCACCGAAAGCCCATGGCCAACTGCAAGAAACCGCTCATCTTCGCCTCGTTCGCCGGGGTCTGTCGCCCCGTTTTGCGGTTACCTTAGCGGCGCCGGGCGCGCCGGTCCAGCCTTCTGCGCAGCGTGCTGGACAGGGCGGGGCCGATCGGCCACAGGGGGGCATGGCCGCACCGCGCAAGATCATCATCGATACCGACCCGGGCCAGGACGACGCCGTCGCCATCCTGCTTGCCCTGGCCAGCCCCGAACTGACCGTTCTGGGCATCACCGCCGTGGCCGGGAACGTCCCGCTGCATCTGACCGCACGCAACGCCAGGATCGTCTGCGAACTGGCCGGACGGCCCGATATCCCGGTCTTCGCCGGTTGCGACCGGCCGCTCGCACGGGCGCTGGTCACGGCCGAGCATGTCCATGGCAAGACCGGGCTCGACGGACCGACCCTGCCCGAACCCGCGATGGCGCTGCAGGACGCCCATGCGGTGGATTTCATCATCGACACCCTGCGGGCCGAACCGGCCGGCAGCGTCACGCTGTGCCCGCTGGGGCCGCTGACCAACATCGCCACCGCGCTGGGCCGCGCCCCCGACATCGCGCCGCGCATCGCCGAGATCGTGCTGATGGGCGGCGCCTATTTCGAGGTCGGCAACATCACCCCGGCCGCCGAGTTCAACATCTATGTCGACCCCGAGGCGGCCCGCATCGTGTTTGGCGCGGGCGTGAAGCTGACCGTGATGCCGCTTGACGTCACCCACAAGGTGCTGGTCACCGCGTCCCGCAACGCCGCGTTCCGGGCGCTGGGCACACCGGTCGGCGCGGCGGTGGCCGCCTTCACCGATTTCTTCGAACGCTTCGACCGGGCGAAATACGGAACCGACGGCGCGCCGCTGCACGATCCCTGCGTGACCGCCTATCTGCTGCGCCCCGAGCTGTTTTCCGGCCGGCATGTGAATGTCGAGATCGAGACGCTTTCCGATCTGACCCGGGGCATGACCGTCGCCGATTGGTGGCGGGTGACCGACCGGACGGCCAACGCCACCTTCATCGGCGGGGTGGATGCCGACGGCTTCTTTGCGCTCTTGACCGAACGCCTTGGGCGCTTGCGTTGACGGGGCCGGTCGGGTTTCGATCCGTCGCGTTGTGCGATGCATCCCGCAGCGCCACGAATGGAAAGCGCGGTTTTAGGGGGGCCTCGGGATTGCGCCGCGCGCGGGGCTGACCTAGCGATGGGTGCGCCAGACAGGGGAGACAACGCATGAATCGGGACATGGCCGACAGGATCAGGACCGGCGCAGGCTTCATCGCTGCGCTCGACCAGTCGGGGGGATCGACGCCCAAGGCCCTGGCGCTTTACGGGATCGATGCCGATGCGTGGGGCAGCGAGGAAGAGATGTTCGACCTGATTCACGCCATGCGGGCGCGGATCGTGCAGTCGCCTGCATTTGACGGCGATCGGGTGCTGGGCGCGATCCTGTTCGAACAGACCATGGAGCGCGAGATCGCCGGCCAACCCACGCCGCGCTTTCTGTGGACAAAGGGCGTGGTGCCGTTTCTGAAGGTCGACAAGGGCCTGGCCGAGGCCGCGGACGGTGTGCGGATGATGAAGCCGATCCCGGGCCTTAACGATCTGTGCGCCCGCGCCGTGGCGCATGGCGTGTTCGGGACCAAGATGCGCTCGGTCATCGATGCCGCCGACGCGGCCGGCATCGGCGCCATCGTCGACCAGCAATTCGAACTGGGCGCCGAAATCCTGGGCCACGGGCTGGTGCCGATCATCGAGCCCGAGGTGACGATCTCGATCGCCGACAAGGCAGCGGCCGAAGATATCCTGCGCGATGCGCTCATCGCGCGGCTCGATGGGTTGCCGGGCGACGCGGCGGTGATGCTGAAGCTGAGCCTGCCCGAGGCCGACAACCATTATCTGCCGCTTGTGGAGCATCCCCGGGTGATGCGGGTGGTCGCGCTGTCGGGCGGGTATTCCCGGGATGCGGCGAATGCCCGGCTTG
Source organism: Paracoccaceae bacterium (assembly GCA_003500165.1). GTDB lineage: Bacteria > Pseudomonadota > Alphaproteobacteria > Rhodobacterales > Rhodobacteraceae > UBA10424. Next base: position 6,537 of record DNSZ01000182.1, read on the forward strand.
CCCGCCAGAAGGGCGTGATCGCCAGTTTCTCCCGCGCGCTGACCGAGGGGCTGAGCGCCCGGCAGAGCGATGCCGAATTCAACGCCGCGCTCGACCGCACGATCGCCAGCATCTACGCCGCCTCCGTCGCGGGCTAGGCCGCGGCGCGCCGCCAGCGCCCGGGAACCTTCGGCCGGGGATCGCGTGTTGGAGCCGTGGCGCGGCGTGGTTTCCGCGCCAACCGCGCGCCCGCAACCGGTCACCGCCGGGCGGGGCGGGTAACGGCCATGGTCAAAGGCCGCTTGTATTGACGCCACGCCAGGATGCCCTTGCTGGCGCTGCACCGCAGATTGCAGCGCGGGATCTGGCAATGGGCTATCGTTTCATCGGCACCGAAGGCGGGGACCTTGCATCAAACGTCGCCGCCGCCGGGGATGTCGACCATGACGGCCTCACTGATCTGATCATCGGGGCCCGGTACGCCGATGGCGGCGGCGCGGATTCGGGCGAAGCCTATCTGATCGGCGGCGCCGATCTGGCCGCCGCCGATGGCACCGCCGACGGGGTCATCGATCTGGTCTATGCGGCCATGCCGGTCTGTTTCGTCGCCGGCACGCTGATCGCAACGCCGGCGGGCGC
>DNSZ01000138.1 GCA_003500165.1 Paracoccaceae bacterium
GCCCTGGCCAGCCGGCGCCAAGCCACCAGAAGGGCAACGCCATGGACGCCGCCATCAGCGGCGGAAACAGCGTGTCGAGCAGGTGCTGCACGCGCAGATAGCGCGCCGTCGCCGCCGGGTCGAGCGCCGCCAGAAAGGCCCGCGCCGCCTCTGCCGAATACCCCCCGGGCCGCATGTCGAACGGCACCAGCCCGCCCGCCCCCGCCATCACGCCGGGCAGCGACCAGAACACCATCGCCGCATAGACCAGCACGGTCGCGGCGACGAGGCCCCAATAGGCGGCACCGAACGGGCGCATCACCCTGCCCCGTCGCGCAAATCGGCGCCAAGCCCGCGCATCAGATCGGCGAAACCGGGGAAGCTCGTTGCGATGGGCCGCGCATCGTCCACCGTCACCGGTGCCCGCGCCGCCAGCCCCAGCACCAGGAAACTCATCGCGATCCGGTGGTCGAGATGGCTGGCCACCGTCGCACCCCCTGCTACCCCGCCCGGGCCGCGCCCATGCACGGTCAGGCTGTCCTCGGTTTCTTCCACCGCGACCCCGCAGGCGGCAAGCCCCGCGGCCATCGCCGCGATCCGATCGCATTCCTTGACCCGCAATTCGGCGATCCCGCGCATCACGGTGGTTCCTTCGGCGCAGGCCGCCACCGCGGCCAGCACCGGGTATTCGTCGATCATGCTTGCGGCCCGCTCTGGCGGCACCTCGATCCCGCGCATGCCGGCCGAAAACCGCGCGACCAGGTCGGCGACAGGCTCGCCGCCCTCGATGCGCCGGTTCTCGAAGGTCAGATCGGCGCCCATATCGATCAGCGTGTCATAAAGCCCGGCCCGGGTCGGGTTGAGCCCGATGCCCGGCACCCGAATCTCGGCCCCCTCGACGATCAGCGCGGCGCAGACCGGAAACGCGGCCGAACTGGGATCGCGCGGCACCGCGATCTCCTGCGCCCGCAACTCCGGCCGGCCGGCAAGCGCGATCACCCGCCCTTCGGGCCGCTGCTCGACCGCGATATCGGCGCCGAACCCCGCCAGCATCCGTTCCGTATGGTCGCGCGTCGGCTCGGGCTCGATCACCACGGTGCAGCCGGGCGCATTCAGACCGGCAAGCAGAACCGCCGATTTCACCTGCGCCGAGGCGACCGGCAGCGTATAGCGCACCGGCAGCGGCTCGCGCGCGCCCAGCACGGTCATCGGCAGCCGCCCGCCGGCCCGCCCGAAGGCCCGCGCGCCGAACTGGGCAAGCGGCGCGGTGATCCGGCCCATCGGGCGCGCCCGCAGGCTGGCATCGCCGGTGAAGGTCGCCGCGATCGGCGTCGTCGCCATCGCCCCCATGATCAGCCGCACCCCGGTCCCCGAATTGCCGCAATCGATGACGTCGCCGGGCTCGGCAAAGCCACCAACACCAACGCCATGCACCGACCAGACGCCCGCGTCATGGCGCAGGATCTCGGCGCCGAAGGACGCCATGGCGCGCGCGGTATCGCGAACGTCCTGACCCTCCAGCAGCCCGCTGATCCGGGTTTCACCGACCGACAACGCCCCCAGGATCAGCGCCCGGTGGGAGACCGACTTGTCGCCCGGCACCGCCGCCACACCGGCCAGCGGCGCACCGCGATGGGCCGTCATCGGAACCGCCTTGCCACCCGTCGCCATGCCGCTGCCTTCGTCCTGGTCCAAATATCCCCGCCGGAGGCCGGCGCGCCCGGGCACGGGCGCGCAAAAGGAAAGTCTTCGCGCCGCAGGCGCGGCCGCCTGACAGCCTCCCGAGCCCCGGACAAAGGTCAGATACACAGGCCGCCGCCCGGCCGCCAGCGCCTTCGCCTCATAGCGCGTCGGCTGCCAGCCCGGCCAGGGCTGCCGCCAGTCGGCCGGGGCCCGCGCCGTCCAGGCCAGTCCGGCGCGCGGCACCTCGATCAGCGCCTGGCGGGCATAGTCACCGATATCGGTCGCCATGCACAGCGCCGCCCCCGGCGCCATCGCCCGGGCCAGCGGCCGCAGATAGCCCGGCGTGACAAGGCGGCGCTTGTGGTGGCGCGCCTTCGGCCAGGGGTCGGGATACAGCGCGAAGACGCGCGCCAGGCATGAAGCGGGCAGCACATCCAGGAGGTCGCGCACATCGCCCGGCCAGATGCGGATATTGGTCAGCCGCGCCGCCGCGATCTTGCCCAGGGCCATGGCAACGCCGTTGACGAAGGGCTCGCAACCGACCACCCCGACATGCGGGTTTTCGGCCGCCATCCGCACCATGTGCTCGCCGCCGCCAAAGCCGATNNTGACGGTCCGGGTTCGTGCCCGGGTCCACCCCCGCGGGCGTCAGCCCGGGCAGGTCCTGCGCCAGCCGCGCACGTTGCGCCGGGCGCAGCCGCTTGCCATGGCGGCGGCCGTGAAAGCTGCGATCGGCCGCGCCCGTCATGGGCGCTCGCGCAGCACCCCCGCCCGTTCCAGCGCCCCCCGATCAGGATACCAAAGGTCGTCCCCCTGGTCGCGAATCGTCTCCAGCGCGAAATCGGGCGCGACCCCGCGTTCGAACATGAAGGCCAGATGCCGGCGCACCTCGTCCTGGGTGTCGCGATACAGCCATTGGGCAAGGTCGAACGGGTCTTCCCAGCCGTAATGGGACTGGTTCGCGTCATAGAATCCCTCGATCCCCTCGGCGGTCCACGAGGTCTGGTGGAACCCGATCAGCGATCCCCGCTGCAGCTGCCGGCCTTCGCCGCCCAGAAAGATCAGCGTGCACGAGCTCGAACATTCGCCGTCGATCACGGTGTCGATCTCGGCATCGACGACAATCCGCGCCATTTCGAGCGCGGCATAGTAGTCCCCGCCGGTACTGTTGAGGATCAGCGTGTCGATATCGGGCCGGGCGCGCAGCATCTTGCGCAGATAGCCGATATCGGCCTGGGTGATCTCGCGGACACCGGGGGCAGCCTCGGTGTCATAGCGCAATGCCTGGCCCGATACCGCGAACCTGTCGCGCGTGTCGGCCGCCGCGCCAACCGCCAGCAGCCCGGCCCAGAGCAGCGCGACAAGCGCCGCCGGGGCATTGCCCCATCGCCGCCTCAAACCGCGGCGCGCAGCGTATCGACCAGATCCGTGCGCTCCCACGAGAATCCCCCATCCTCCTCCGGCGCACGGCCGAAATGACCATAGGCGGCGGTGCGCTGATAGATCGGGCGGTTGAGGTCGAGATGCGCGCGGATGCCCCTTGGCGTCAGGTCCATCGCCTGTGCCACGGCGCGTTCGATCTCTGCCTCGGGCACCTCGCCGGTGCCATAGGTATCGGCATGAATCGACAGCGGCTTCGCGACGCCGATCGCATAGGACAGCTGGATCGCACAGCGATGCGCCAGCCCCGCGGCGACCACATTCTTGGCCAGATAGCGCGCGGCATAGGCGGCCGACCGGTCGACCTTGGTCGGGTCCTTGCCGGAAAACGCGCCGCCGCCATGGGGTGCCGCCCCGCCATAGGTGTCGACGATGATCTTGCGCCCGGTCAGCCCGGCATCCCCGTCAGGCCCGCCGATCACGAAGGTGCCGGTCGGGTTCACCCACCATTCGGTGGCCTCGGTGATCCAGCCTTCGGGCAGCGCCTCGCGGATATAGGGTTCCACGATGGCGCGGATGTCGTCCGAGCTCTGATTTTCGTCGGAATGCTGGGTCGACAGCACGATCGAGGTCACGCCGACCGGTTTGCCGTCGACATAGCGCACCGTCAGCTGCGATTTCGCATCCGGTCGCAAGGCCGGTTCGGCGCCGGATTTGCGCACTTCGGCCAGCCGGCGCAGGATCGCATGAGCATAGTGGATCGGCGCGGGCATCAATTCGGGCGTCTCGTCGACCGCATAGCCGAACATGATGCCCTGATCGCCGGCACCGTCCTTGTCAACGCCCTGGGCGATATGGGCGG
>DNSZ01000060.1:0-291 GCA_003500165.1 Paracoccaceae bacterium
CCGCCGCCCCCCCCCCCGCCGGTCGCCGGCTGACCGGGGTCAACCGGGGCACGCGCCTGGCCGACGGCAGGAGGACTGGCGCAATCACGCGCTTTGCGGCTGGCGCCCGGGCCGCTCGCCCCGGGCCCAGGCGCGGACCGCATCGCCGAACGCCCCGAACAGCGCGCGCGACACCGGATCCGCTGCCGCGTTCCATTCGGGATGCCACTGCACCGCCAGGGTGAAGCCCGGCGCATCGCGGACATAGGCGGCCTCGGGCGTGCCGTCGGGGGCATGCCCCTCGATCACCAG
>DNSZ01000060.1:321-15751 GCA_003500165.1 Paracoccaceae bacterium
GCGGCATCCGGTGGTTCATCCGGCCGGGAAGCTCGCGAATCTCGGGGTGCAGGGTGCCGCCCATGGCGACATTGACCTCCTGAAAGCCGCGGCAAATGCCAAAGATCGGCTGGCCGCGCGCGACGCAGGCGCGGATCAGCCCCAGGGCGATCGTGTCGCGGCAACGGTCGAAGGCGCCATGCGCCTCGGTCGGTTCGTGGCCGTATTCCTCGGGGTGGACATTGGGCCGCCCGCCCGGCAGCAGAAAGCCGTCGAAGCGTTCCATCAATTCCTCGACGGTCACGTATTTCGGGCTCGACGGGACGATCACCGGCAGGCATCCGGCCACATCCGCCACCGCCGCCGAACACATCTGCCCGCCGGCATGGGCCGGGTATTCGTCGTTGATCAGGTAGCTGTTGCCGATGATGGCGACGGCGGGGCGGGTCATCGCGGCCTTCCTCTGTTCGCTCCGGACCACGCGATAGCCCGAATCGCGGCGCAAGGGCAATCATGCACCGGGCCGGACCGGTGCCGCAGCGATCCGAAAGCACGCCGGCCGGGCGGTTGCGCACCGATTTCGGGCAGCGCAGAAAGACGGCCATGGCCAATGATCTTCGCGACCCTGCCCGCCCGCGCGACCCGTTCTTCTTTGGCTACGGGTCGCTTGTGAACCGCGCCACCCATGACTACCCCCGGGCGCTGCCCGCGCGGGTTCGCGGCTGGCGGCGGGTGTGGCGCCACACAAGACTGCGCGAACTGGCGTTCCTGTCCGTGCATCCGGTTCCGGGGGCCGAGATCGACGGGCTGGTGGCCGCCGTGCCCGGTGCGGACTGGGCCGCGCTCGACCTGCGGGAGCGCGCCTATGACCGGGTTGCGCTGTGCCCCAGCACGATCGAACACCGCCACCCCGAGCGGCTGGACGTGCAGCTTTACCGCACCAGCCCGGCCCACGAATCGCCACCCGATGCCCGCCATCCGGTGCTGCTGAGCTATGTCGACACGGTCGCCCAGGGGTTCTTGCAGATGTTCGGGCGGAACGGGGCCGAGGCGTTCTTTGCCAGCACCGATGGCTGGGAGATCGCCGTGATCGACGACCGCGCCTTTCCGCGATACCCCCGCGCCACGGCGCTGTCGGCGTTCGAGCGGGGGCTGGTGGACCAGCAACTCGACCGGCTTGGGGTGGAACGGCTGCGCGGGTGATCCGGCATGCCGGTCGGGCAGCCACAAGCGACCCACCGGACGGCCGGGCGGCACAAGGCGCCGCCCACACACCGGACTCCTAGCAGTGGCAGGCGTTGCCGTTCGGGGTCACGCACCAATCGCATCTTGGGCCCATCACATAGGGCTCTCCGCCGACCTCCATGCGCGCGTCGGGGTCGATCCCCATGGCCAGCAGGGCCTTCGCCGAATCGGCTTCCCACAGGGCCTGGAAATCGGGGTCGGTTTCCAGGCGTTCCTTGAAAGCCTCGATCTTGGCGATGGCATCGGTCGCCTTCTGCAGGAAATTGCCCAGATCGCTGGCCATGACTTTCGCGGGTTTGACGTTCATGCGGACCTCCGTGTTGTCCGTCCAAACCTTACGGTGCCGGAAATCGAAAACAAGTCCGTCGGGCAGGCGGGGCGGCTCGCGCGGGGGCGCGCGATACCGCCAACGCACCCGCCCCGGCGTCACCCCGCCAGCGCATCGGCAAAGTCGTGGTTGCGGTCGCGATGGCCCGCCTCGTCGGCGCGTACGGCGATGACGACCTCGCGCAGGCGGGCATCGTCCGGCAGCGACCAGTAGCGGATGGCCAGCTCGGGCGCCGGCACATTCGCGACCTCGCCGGCGTCAATCTGGGCCAGGTACTGGGTGTAGCTGATCACCGCTTCCTCCTCCAGATAGCCGACCACGCGATGCGCGGTCTTCGGCGCGAACAGGTAGAGAAAGAAGTAGAGATTGAAGAACACCGCCTGTCCCAGCATGATCACGAACCGTTCGAAAACGGTCGGCTCGGCGATCTTGACGAAGGTCAACAGATGCATCCGCTCGTTCTCGGCCTCGTCGAGCAATTCGCGGATCCAGCCCTGGTCGTCGCGGATATGGCGGATCGATTTGAGGTGCTGCAGCAACCCGCCGACCATCCCCGGCACCGCCGCCACCGTCTCGAGCACGACGGCGCGATGGCCGTACCGCTTGGCAAAGAAGCTGTCGGCGAAGAACCGCATCCCCTTGACCACGCGCAGCGCGATACGGTCGCTGGTCGAGCTGGGGGCGCGATGCTGGTGAAGCTTCTCGATCGGGGCCTGGCTGTCGAACATCTGTTTCTCCCTTAACCTGCAGCACAGATATCTATTACGGACCGCCACAAGAAGACCCTGCGGCAAAGCGCGCAGGGGGGGTTTGTCCTTGCCGCGTCGGTCGCCCTTTGCTTTGCTGCGGGAAAACCCGGGGAGGGCCCGCCAATGGCGGAGGCGCCAAGCTTCACCATCGGGATCGAGGAGGAGTATCTTCTCGTCCATCAGGACACGTATGAACTGGCCACCGCGCCCGAAGGCCTGATCGAGGCCTGCGACGAGGGTCTTGACGGGCAGGTCAGCCCGGAATTCCTGCAGTGCCAGGTCGAGGTCGGGACCAAGGTCTGCCAGACCGTGACCGAGGCGCGCGAGGACCTTGGCCGCTTGCGCGCCCGCGTCGCCGGCCACGCGGCCGATTTCGGGCTGCGGCCGATCGCGGTGTCCTGCCACCCCACCGCCGACTGGCACAGCCAGGTTTTCACCAACAAGGAACGCTATCGCGCGCTGGAACGCGATCTGGCCGGTGTCGCGCATCGGATGCTGATCTGCGGGATGCATGTGCATGTCGGCATCGAGGACGAGGCGCTGCGCATCGACCTGATGAACCAGTTCATGTATTTCCTGCCGCATCTCCTGGCGCTGTCGGCCTCCTCGCCCTTCTGGAAGGGGCAGGATACCGGGCTGGCCAGCTACCGGCTGACAGTCTTCGACAATCTGCCGCGTACCGGCCTGCCGCCGCGTTTCGTCTCCTGGGCGGAATACGAGCGCTCGGTGCAGATGATCGTCGACACCGGCGCGATCGAGGATGCGACGAAAATCTGGTGGGATGTCCGACCCTCGGCCCGATTCCCGACGCTGGAGGCGCGGATCTGCGATGTCTGCCCGCGGATCGACGACACCGTCGCGCTTGCCGCGCTCGTCCAATGCACCCTGCGGATGCTGTGGCGGCTCAGCCGGGTCAATCAGCGCTGGCGCATCTATGACGCCTTCCTGGTCGGCGAGAACCGCTGGCGCGCGCAACGCTATGGGACGCAGGAGGGGCTGATCGATTTCGCCCGCGGTTGTGTGGTGCCGTTTGCCGAGCTGCTGGAGGAATTGCTGGCGCTTATCGCCGAGGATGCCGCGGCGCTGGGGTGCACCGCTGAAGTCGCCCATGCCCGCGAGATCCTTGCCCGCGGCACCAGCGCAACCCAGCAGCGCGCGGCGTTCTACGCGGCCCGCAAGGCCGGCGCCGACGACGCCGAGGCGTTCCGAACCGTGCTGCGCGGGCTGGCAGCGGACTTTACCCGCACCCAATGAGCCGCCCGGCCCTGCGCGACTTTTCCGATGGGCGATGCCCATGCCCGATATGCCACCGGTCGCCGATCATGACCGTTGGCATCACTGTTCCGTTCGATCTGCGGCCTCGTTGCCGATCCAGTGGCTTTGCCCGCCGGCGATGACCTTTCTTGTGCCACGGCGGTCGCGGTCCGCGCGGCCGATATCCTCGATCCAATACGGGTTGCGTCCGCCAATGATGCGATTCTGAAAGCTGCTCGTATAGGAAGACAGGGCGACATTTCGGTTGTCATAAAGCTGTTTCTCCGGATCGAGCGACGGGTCCATCAGCCGGCTGCAGGTTCGCGCAAATTCCCTTTCGACAAAGGACGGGCTGGTCGTGAAGAGCGGACGGTCGGGGTAAAGTCTCCGACCAAACTCCACGCCCAGGAACCGGCGCCTTTCCCAGGCACAATGGAATGGATATCGGGATTTCCAGTTCTTTTCCACGGTGAGTATTGATACCTGACGCACGGGGCCGTTGAAATACGGCAGCACGTCACCTTCGCCGATGTCGGCATGGGCCAGCCAGTCATCTTCGAGGTGAAGCGCATAGGGCGACGCGATGCATCCCCAGAGCCAGGCAACGGCCTTCGTGAAAGAGGGCGACTCGGGTGTGCGAATTTCTGCGGCCGGAAAAAACGCCAGAACCCTTTCTTGGACTGCCGCCACCTCGGCTTTCCCACCCTGGAACCTGTCGATATTCGCAAAGACCCGGGCAATTCCGAAATTCGGGATCACTCGCCTGGAAAAGCTCTCAAGCGTCCTTGAAATCAAATCCGGGCGCGCGCCGCATACCAGAAGAAGATCAATGGATGTCTCGCCGAACGGGCTGTCTTGCCGGCTTCCGTGAGTTTGCATGATCGCACCAGGACAGCGTGGGGGGAAAAGCGAATGTCGTGGCGTGATACCACCCAGGCAAATTCTTGCAAGTTGCATGCCGTGCCTCGGCAGACAATCCGGTTGCCCGGCCACCCAGCCCTGCCACCGAGCCATCGCGCCGGCAGGTGCCGCCCATGGCCGGCGACAGGCGGTCGCCCGGTGCGCCCGCATTGCGGCGCGGGCGCGGTCATGCTTCAAGCAGGGGGCGATCCGGCAGTTGCGCAGGGGCACAAGATGGATTTCACACCGACCGAGGAACAGACCGCCATCTTCGACATGGCGCGGGAATTCGGGGCCGAGCGGATCGCGCCCCATGCCCGCGCCTGGGAGGCCGAGGGCACGATCCCGAAAGAGCTGTGGCGGGAGCTTGCCGGACTGGGCTTTGGCGGGCTTTACGTGTCCGAAGGTGCGGGCGGGTCGGGGCTGTCTCGGCTCGACGCCACCCTGGTTTTCGAGGCGCTGGCGATGGCCTGCCCGTCGGTGTCGGCCTTTCTGTCGATCCACAACATGTGCGCGGCGATGCTCGACCGCCATGCCGCGGACGATCTCAAGGAGCGCTTCCTGCCCCAGGCGCTGTCGATGGACTGCCTCTTCAGCTATTGCCTGACCGAGCCGGGCTCGGGCTCGGACGCGGCCGCGCTCAGCACCCGGGCGGAGCGGACGAATGCGGGCTGGCGGCTGGTGGGCACCAAGGCCTTCATCTCGGGCGGCGGCTATTCCGATGCCTATATCGTGATGGCGCGCAGCGGCGGCGACGGGCCGCGCGGCATCTCGGCCTTTGTGGTGCCCGATGGGGCGCCCGGCCTGTCCTTTGGCGGGCTCGAGGACAAGATGGGCTGGCGATCGCAACCCACCCGCCAGGTGCAATTCGACGGCTGCGATATCCCGGCGGGCAACCTGCTGGGCGAAGAGGGGCGCGGCTTCGCCTATGCCATGGCGGGGCTCGATGGCGGGCGGCTCAACATCGCGGCCTGTTCGCTGGGTGCCGCGCAGGCCGCGCTCGATGCCACGCTGGCCTATATGGGCGAACGCAAGGCGTTCGGCAAAACCCTGACGGCGTTACAGGCGCTGCAGTTCCGGCTGGCGGATATGGAGATCGAGCTTCAGGCCGCCCGGGTGTTCCTGCGCCAGGCGGCGTCAAAGCTCGACCAGGGCGCGCCCGACGCCACCAAACACTGCGCTATGGCCAAGAAATTCGTCACCGAGGCGGGCTCGCGCATCGCCGACCAATGCCTGCAACTGCATGGCGGGTATGGCTATCTGGCCGATTACGGGATCGAAAAGATCGTCCGCGATCTGCGCGTCCACCAGATCCTGGAAGGCACGAACGAGATCATGCGGCTGATCGTGGCGCGCGACATGCTGGCGGGGCACTAGGAATGGCAGCGGATTGGGCCGGCCGGGCAGCGCTCCCCTTTCGGGAACCCGGCCCGAGATCGTTCACGGCGTTCGGCGCCACGCCGCGCGGGCCGCGCCCATGACCGACATCCACATCCGCCGCGCCGGCCGCGCCGGCCGCATCACGCTGAACCGACCCAAGGCGCTCAACGCGCTCACCTGGGAGATGTGCCTGGAAATCGAGGCGGCGCTCGACAGCTGGCGCGACGACCCCGCCATCGCGCTGATCGTGATCGACGCGGCGGGCGACAGGGCGTTCTGCGCGGGCGGTGACATCGCGGTGATGTATGAAACCGCACGCGCGGGCGATTACGATTACGGCCGCCGCTTCTGGCGCGACGAATACCGGATGAACGCCAAGCTGGCCGAATACCCCAAACCGATCGTCAGTTTCCTGCAGGGCTTCACCATGGGCGGCGGGGTCGGCGTGGGCTGCCACGCCGCGCACCGGGTGGTCGGCGACACGTCCCGCATCGCCATGCCCGAATGCGGCATCGGGCTGGTGCCCGATGTGGGGGGCTCGTGGCTGCTGGCCCGGGCCCCGGGGCACACCGGCGAATATCTTGGCGTCACCGGGGCGCGGATGGGGCCGGGCGATGCGATCTTCGCCGGCTTCGCCGATCACTATTTGCCCGAGGCAGCGTGGCCCGCCCGCATCGCCGCTCTGGAAGAAAGCGGCCTGGCCGCGGCCGTCACCGACCATGCCCTGCCCGCGCCCGGCGCACCGCTGGCCGCGATGCAGGACGACATCGATCGGGCGTTTGCCGCAGCGACCCTGGGCGATCTTGCGCGCTGGCTGGTGCGCGAAGAGGGCGATGTCGCCGACAGCCTGCGCGCCGCGCTCGCGCGCAACGCGCCCCTGTCGATGGCCTGCGCGCTGGAGCTGATTCGCCGCCAGCGCGCCGCCCCCGATATCCGCGCCGCGCTCGGCAACGAGTTCCGCTTCACCTATCGCGCGGCCGAGAAAGCCGATTTCATCGAAGGCATCCGTGCGGCCATCATCGACAAGGACCGCAGCCCGCGCTGGCAGCATGCGGGGCCCGAGGCCGTGACCGTCGCCGAGGTCGCCGCGATGCTGATGCCGCTTGGGGACGCGGCGCTCACCTGGGAGGAGAGGACATGAAGATCGGGTTCATCGGGCTGGGAAACATGGGCGCGCCGATGGCGGCCAATCTGGCGAAGGCGGGTCACGAGGTCACCGGCTTCGATCTCGTTTCCGACCCGCCGGCCGGCGTGGCCCGGGCCGACAGCGCGGCGGCGGCCGCCACGGGCGCCGAGGTGGTCGTCACCATGCTGCCCGACGGCGCGATCCTGCGCGCGGTGGCGGACGCGATCCACCCCGCCATGGCGCCCGGCGCGGTGCATCTCGACTGCTCCACCGTCGATGTCGACAGCGCCCGCGACGTCGCCCGCAGGGCGGAGGAGCGGGGCCTGAGGCCGATGGACGCGCCGGTGTCGGGCGGGGTCGGCGGCGCGCAGGCCGGCACGCTGACCTTCATGGCCGGCGGCGCGCCCGAGACCTATGCCATCGTCGCGCCGCTATTCGACATCATGGGCAAGAAGGCCGTCCTTTGCGGCGGGCCCGGCGCGGGCCAGTCGGCAAAGATCTGCAACAACATGATCCTGGGCGCGACCATGCTGGCAACCTGCGAGGCGTTTGCCCTCGCCGACAAGCTTGGCCTCGACCGGCAGGCGATGTTCGATGTCGTTTCGACCTCGTCGGGATACAGCTGGACCATGAACGCCTACTGCCCGGCCCCCGGCGTCGGCCCGCAATCGCCCGCCGATAACGGCTATGAGCCGGGCTTCGCCGCCGGGCTGATGCTGAAGGATCTGCGGCTGGCGCAGGCGGCGGCCGAGGCGACGGGCGCGGCCACCCCGATCGGTGCGGCGGCCACCGCAGAGTACGCCCGTTTTGCCGAGGAAGAGGGCGGCGCGGGCCGCGACTTTTCCGCCGTTCTGCCCTGGCTGTCCGGTCGGTCGCGGTCCGAATAGCCGTGCATCGGGTTCCTGGCCGGCCCATGACAGCACGGCGCCGGCTTGCAGCGGAATTCGCCATTCTCTACCTTGGCGTCCCGGTCGCGATGGCGCTGGCCATGCCCGACGACTGGATGTTTCCGGTGCTGTTCGGCTTCACCGCGCTGGCGGCGGGGCTGTTGAATCGGACACCGGGCTTTCGCTGGCGCGACCTTGCGCAGGGCTGGCGCGGCATCGACGGGCGGCTCGTGCTTGGCTTTTCCGGGCTGACCCTGGTGGCCTGCGCCGCGACCGTTCTGTGGCTGCGGCCCGAGGCGTTTCTGATGCTGCCGCAACAGAACCCCCTGTTGCTGCTGGTCATCTTCGTCTTCTACCCGTTCGTCTCGGCGCTGCCGCAGGAGATCGTCTTCCGGGTGCTGTTCTTTCGCCGCTATGGCCCGCTGATGCCCGGGCGCCCGGCGGGCCTGGCGATCAATGCCGCGGTGTTTTCGCTGGCCCATCTGATGTACTGGAACGCGCCGGCGCTGATCCTGACCTTCCTGGGCGGTCTTGCCTTCGGCTATGCCTATGAATGGCGGCAGAGCTTTCCGGCCGCGGTGCTGCTGCACGCCATCGCCGGCTGGATCCTGTTCAGCCTCGGCCTAGGCGTGTTCTTCTTCACGGGCATGACCGCGCGCCCGTTCTAGGCCGGCGCCCTCGCTCCGCGCCGCGGCCGCCGTGGCGGGATACATATAGTCGCGGGTCAGCGGCAGCGTCTCGCGCTTCCTGGCCAGCTGGTATTGGTGCACGACCTGTATCCCGACGCGAAAGCCGAACTCGCTGCCCGACAGATAGAACCGCCACATCCTTACGAACCGGTCGTCGTAAAGCGCGCGGATGCGGTCGACATTGGCCTCGAAGCGTTCGCGCCAATGGCGCAGCGTCTCGGCATAATGCAGCCGCCAGACCTCGAGATCGGTCAGGATCAGATCCGATTTCTCGATCGCGGGCAGCACCTCGGACGCGGCCGGAATATACCCGCCGGGGAAAATGTATTTCGCGATGAAGGGGTTGGTCGACCCGGGGCCATCCGTCCGCGCGATGGTGTGGATCAGCGCGACGCCATCGGGCGTCAGCCGGTCGCGCACCGCATCGAAATACTCGCGATAATGCGGCAGGCCGACATGTTCGAACATCCCGACCGAAACGACCCGGTCGAAAGTCTCGGGCACCTTGCGGTAATCCTGCAGACGAAAGGTCACCCGATCCGACAGGCCCGCGGCCGCCGCCCGCTCGGTCGCGACCTTCTGCTGTTCGCGCGACAGGGTGACGCCGACGACCTGCACGCCGTGATCGCGCGCCAGCGTCAGCCCCATGCCGCCCCAGCCGCAGCCGATATCCAGCACCCGCATCCCGGGTTCGAGCCGCAGCTTGCGCGCGATATGCGCCTTCTTGTCGGCCTGGGCCTGTTCCAGCGTCACATCGGGGTCGCGGAAATAGGCGCAGGAATACTGCCGGTCGGCGTCCAGGAACAGCGCGTAAAGCTCGCCCGACAGATCGTAGTGATGCGCGACATTGGCATGTGCCCGGTGGATCGGGTTGTGCTGGTCGATCCAGCGCAGGACGTAGCGCCAGCCGCTTTGCAGGTTGCGCAGCAACGGCTGGCGGCGCGTCGAGGTGTTGCGGACCGCAACCGACAGCAGCCCGACGATGTCGTCCCCGTCGATTGTCAGCGTGCCGTTCATATACGCCTCGGCCGCGGCGATATCGGGGTTGGTCAGCATCCGCCGGATCGCCGCGGGGTCGCTGATGCGCACCGTCACCGACGGCTCGGTCCCGTCGCCGAACCGCCACACCTCGCCCCCCGGGACATGCACCACCAAGGTGCCGTGCCGGATCAGCCCGTCCAGAAACCGCTTTGCCAGGCCATGCAACATGTCGCGTCCTCCCGCTGCATCGACAATGGTATCTTGTCGCCGGGTCCGCTTGCTGTCCAGACCCGGGCCCGCCGGCGCTCTTGACATCCGCGGCCGAGTGGCCCCATGGGCACACGCCCCGTCAGCCCCGAGGTTTCCCATGCATCCCTATCGCAGCCACCATTGTGCCCAGCTGACCGCCGCCGATGCGGGCGCGACCGTTCGCCTGTCGGGCTGGGTCCACCGGGTGCGCGACCATGGCGGGGTGCTGTTCATCGACCTGCGCGACCATTACGGGATCACCCAGGTGCTGGCCGACCCCGACAGCCCGGTCTTCGCCGAGGTCGAGAAGCTCCGCTCGGAATGGGTGATCCGGGTCGATGGCGAGGTAAAGCTGCGCGACCCCGCGCTGGTGAACCCGAAGATCCCCACCGGCGAGGTCGAGGTCTTCATCCGCGATCTGGAGGTTCTGGGCCCGGCCGAGGAATTGCCGCTGCCGGTGTTCGGGGAAATGGAGTACCCCGAAGAAACCCGGCTGAAATACCGCTTCCTCGATCTGCGGCGCGAGCATCTGCACGCCACCATCATGCTGCGCTCGGCCGTGATCGCGAGCCTCCGCCGCCGCATGACCGAGGCCGGCTTCACCGAGTTCCAGACGCCGATCCTGACCGCCTCCAGCCCCGAGGGCGCGCGAGATTTCCTGGTGCCGTCGCGGCTTCATCGCGGGCAGTTCTATGCGCTGCCCCAGGCGCCGCAGCAGTTCAAGCAGCTGATCATGGTCGCAGGCTTCGACCGCTATTTCCAGATCGCGCCGTGTTTTCGCGACGAGGACCCGCGCGCCGACCGGTCCCCGGGCGAGTTCTATCAGCTCGACATGGAGATGAGCTTTGCCACGCAAGAGGATGTGTTCGGCGTGATCGAACCCGTGATGCGCGGCGTGTTCGAGGAATTCGGCGGCGGCCGGCCGGTGACCGAACGCTTCCCGCGCATCGCCTANNGTCAGCGCGCATTTCGCCGGCTCCGGCTTCAAGATATTCGCCTCGCTCCTCGAACAGGACGGCACCGAAATCCGCGCGATCCCGGCGCCCGGCGGGGGCAGCCGCGCGTTCTGCGACCGGATGAACGCCTTTGCCCAGAAAGAGGGGCTGCCCGGGATGGGCTATATCTTCTGGCGCGACGAGGGCGGCGCGGCCGTCGGTGCGGGTCCGGTGGCCAAGAACATCGGCCCCGAACGGACCGAGGCGATCCGGGTGCAACTGGGCCTGGGCGCCGGCGATGCGGCGTTCTTCCTGGGCGGGCGGCCGCAGGATTTTCAGGCCGTGGCGGCGAAGGCCCGCGACGAGATCGGCCGCGAAAAGGGGCTGACCGACGAGGACCGGTTCGAATTCGCCTGGATCGTCGATTTCCCGATGTATGAGCGCGACGAGGAGACCGGCACGCTCGACTTCTCGCACAACCCGTTTTCGATGCCGCAGGGGGGCATGGAAGCGCTGGAGAACCAGGACCCGCTGGAGATCCTCGGCTGGCAGTATGACATCGTCTGCAACGGGGTGGAGCTCAGCTCGGGCGCGGTGCGGAACCACCGGCCCGAGATCATGTACAAGGCGTTCGAGATCGTCGGCCATTCCCGCGATGCCGTCGACCGCGATTTCGGCGGCATGATCAGCGCGTTCCGCTTCGGCGCGCCGCCCCATGCCGGGATCGCGCCGGGGATCGACCGGATCGTGATGCTGCTGGCCGGCGCGGAGAATATCCGCGAGGTCATCATGTTCCCGATGAACCAACAGGCCCAGGACCTGATGATGGGCGCGCCCGCCCGGCCGACCAACGCCCAGCTTCGCGAATTGGGGATACGGGTGGTGGAGGGGGATTAGGGGCACGACCCATTATTTTGGGAACAACCTGCACCTGACGCGTTGATTTCCAAGCTACGCCCGATGCGCCAGCATCGGGCAGCGCCCGCCCCGCCCCGTCACGCCAAAGGCGTGCCTGCGGCACGACGCGGGCGCTACCGCGCCCACCCTCGGGCCGGGCGCTGCCCTTCGTCAGACGGTGCGCGATTGCCTCATACCGCGGCCAGTTCCGCCACCGCCGAATTATAGGCATACGTCTTCCAGCCCGGCCGGTAATCCGCGTCGGCCTGATCGCCCCACACCGTCCAGCCGTCCCGCACCCCGCGGCCGAACAGCTCCAGATACGGCCCCCAGGAGCACGCCTCGATGATCCCATACTGTTCGTCGGGCTTGCGGGAATGCTCGCGCTTGCGGCTGGCCAGCAGGTTCACCTGCCGCCGCCCGGGGGCCAGCGTCCGGGCGTTCCGGCCGCGCGTCCCGAACAGGATCACCTCGGTCACGTTGCGGAAATAGAACCCCACGCCGCGCCCGTCCGACCCGCCATCCTTGCGCACCTTGTGCCAGACGAGGTTCGACTTGTAGTCGAATCCCCAGGCCGCCAGCACCTGCAGCCCCTGCGGCAACAGCGCATTCGGCACCCACAGATAGCAATGCGCCCGGTCCTCCATATGCCGGGCCACCGGCAGCGCGCAGATCTCCTCGACCGTCAGGGTGGGATAGCGGGCCAGGCGGCGATGCTCCGGCGCGACCTTGCCGGTGCGATTGGTAAACCGCCAGGGCGGGTCGGCCAGCACGGTGCCGAACCGGGCGCCCGACAGGAATTCGGACAGGTCTTGGGATGGGCTGCAGGTCATGTCCAGCATCCTGACGGTATCGGGTCTTCGCGTCCAGTTGGAACAATACCGGAACATTTTGCTTAAAGAAAGCCCAATAACGACGGTCACGACCAGTGACCGCTGGTCTCAGGCCGCGCTTCGGTCTGCGGCCGCTGCCGGCAGCAAGGTGCCCGGGCGAGACGGCAGTTGCGTGGCAAGCCAGGCACCGCGGCGGCGGTCAACCAGCGGGCGGGCCGGCAGGCCGGGCCCCGATCGGGCGAGCAACGGGAACAGCGCCAGAAGTTCGGCGCGTGGCGCGGGCGCAAGGCTGCGCAGCGCCTGCGGGCCGGGCAGCAGGCTCTCGCTCGGTGCGCCTTCGGCGAACACCACCTCGTGGCGGTCGCACAGGAAATGGACATAGCGGATGCCGTCCAGATCTTCGGCCACGGCCACCCCCGGCAGGCCCAGCAGCGCCCTGGCCGGCACCAGCACCTCGGCCGCCCCGAAGGCCCGCTTTGCGGCCGGCGTGGCGATCAGCATCCGGTGCTGGGGCGAGACCAGCATGGCGCGCCGCGGCAGGCCGCCGCCAAGCGCACCGGCGCAGATCCGGATCGGGCGCAGATTGGGCCGGGCGGCAAGCTCGGCCGGGCCCAGCACCCGCCGGCCGATCCAGCGGATCGGCTGCGCCCCGCGATCGGCGGTCAGCACAAGATCGCCCACCGCAAGGCGGCCGGCGGGAACCGTGCCGCCCGGCACCGCAATCGCCACATCGGCGGCAAAACGGATGATGCCGAATTCGATGGTCTCGAAATTCTCGAAGGCGACGCCGTCGAGGGTGCCGCTCTCGGCCCCGTCGGTGATTTCAACACGGCCCTCGCCATAGGTCGCGGGATCGGCGAGGATATCGGCGAGCGTCACCGCCGCGGACGGGCCAAAGGCAATGGCGGGGCCGCCTTCGGGGGTATAGGTCCCGCCCGCCGCTTCACGATCGGCCTCGGAGAGCCCGATCTGACCCGAACGCAACCCGCCCAGCGCGGTGAAGTCGATGCGGTCGGCCTCGGCCAGGCCTTCGCCGGCGCGGAACACCTCGATGCTGGTCACCCCGTCGGTGGCGCCGAGATCGACCTTGTGGACATTGGCAGTGGCGCTGCCATCGGTGGCGGACAGGATCGTGACGTCGAGCGTTTCGCTTTGCGGAATCGGGGGACGGATGGTGCCGCGGAAATCACGGATTGGTGGCGGCTTCGGGCTCGTTTCGTTGTCGTTGGTGGTGGCATCGAGCTCGACCAGATCGGCGGCATGGACAAGAAATGGCACCCCACCAAATTGATCGCCCACAAGGATATCGTCGCGGCCGTCGCCATCGACATCGCCGGCCGAGGTCACGACGGCCCCCAGCTGGACGAAATTCCTCCATCCGTCGAAGTAGTAGGATCTGTTGTCCGGGCCGATCAGGACGGGCGAGGCCTGGTTGGTGTGAAGCTCGTAGGTGCCGTCGGGCAGATTGGTTTCGGTCAGATCGGCGCCATTAAGCAGACAGGTCTGCCCGGTCCGGTTGGTCGGTCCGGTCTGGTCCGTCCTGACGCCACTCGCTCCAAGCAGGAACTCGTCGCGCCCGTCGCCGTCCAGATCGCCCATCGGTGCGATCTTCGAACCCCAGAA
This sequence comes from Paracoccaceae bacterium, assembly GCA_003500165.1. GTDB lineage: Bacteria > Pseudomonadota > Alphaproteobacteria > Rhodobacterales > Rhodobacteraceae > UBA10424. The sequence goes on from DNSZ01000060.1 coordinate 14,377, forward strand.
TTGGGGTGCCAATCCACTCACCACCTCGAACGCGATCGACCCGTCCTGCCCGGCAATCGTGGCCAGATCGACCGTCTGTGCGGGAATCGTGGCCGGATCGGTGCCGGTGCCCTGCTGCAGATGTTGCGACGTCACCAGATAGACACCACCGGCGGCCGGGGAACCGTCACCAAAGAAATAGAGGCTCGGTGTGCGGATCAGGATATCGTCAAACCCGTCGCCATCGATATCGCTGGCCAGAGATACATCCCACCCCGTCCCCGCGACCGGTTCCGGAGCGGTGAAGGTGACATCGCCATCCGCACTTGGCATGTCCCCCAGATCGATGGTGATGCCCCCGGCGGTGGCGCCCGAGGCGGTTCCCAGCGCGGTTGAAGTGACAAGATAGGCCTCGCCCGCACTCTTGGGCCCCAAGGGTTGAGGGATGGCGTCGTGAAAGGGCATGCCGATCAGGATGTCGGACTTGCCGTCGCCATCCACATCGCCGCCCGAGGACAGGCCGATCACGCTCGACGCGCTCGAAATGTCGTCACCTGGGCGGACTTCCCGGGACCCGTCGTTGGTCCCCAGGAAGGTCGTCACCCCGGCCCGGCCTTCGATGGCCGAAAGGTCGATCACCCCGTCCGATCCGGCCAGAATGCCCAGCTGATCGCCATCGATCAGATAGACGATGCCCGCATTGGTGGCGCCGCCGACATCGGCATCCGTCAGCGCGATCAGCACATCGACGGATGCGTCGCCCACCGCATCGCCGGTATTGGCCATCGCATAGCCGCCCGTGTACCCGGCCCCGCCGATGAAGGAGATCACCCCGGGCTGCCCGGCCACGCCGGACATGTCGATCTCGTTCGGCGCGCCGGCCAGAAAGCTCGAGGTCAGGATCGTTGCAGGTTGGGTTGGCTCGGGGGCGTTCGTCCAGGGCGCTGGCCACAGCGCGACGTCATCGTTGCCGTCGCCATCGATATCGCCCACCGAGGTCATCGCCGAGGAAAGGGGAGCACCCAGCGCCAGATTGGTGAGGTGATGATTGCCCGGCTCGCCGCTCAGCGCCACCAGATCGACGATCCCGTCCGCGCCGCCCTGCGGCGCGATCAGACCGCTGCCAGAGATCAGATAGGCCGCCCCGGCATCGGTGTTCCCGACGAGTATGTCACCCAGCCCGTCGCCATCGACATCGCCGGCACCGCTGGAATCAAATGCCCCAAGAAACTCGGTCGCCCCGAGAAGCCGGTAGATATCCAGCGATCGGGCGGCATAGGTATCGGTGCCCTCGCCGCCATCGATGCTGTCGGACCCGGCCGAGGAGGTGATGAAGTCGTCGCCGCCAAGCGCCCGGATCACATCGTCATCCGACCCGTCGGCGGCGTCGCCATTG
>DNSZ01000202.1 GCA_003500165.1 Paracoccaceae bacterium
AGGATCGGCGCGACGATGGCCGGGATCCCGTCGGCGCGGTACTGGTTGTCGGCATCGGTGTTCACGATCACATCGGCGCCGCGTTTCAGCGCCGGCACGTCGCGCGCGCCCGCGGCGATCGCGTCCAGATCGGCGACCGGCGCGATCAGCTTCTGCGCCACCCCGGCGGCGTCGGCCCGCGCCTTCAGCAGGACCCGCAACAACTCGGCCAGGGCCGGATCGGCCGGCGCCCGCTGCGGACCCACCCGCGGGCGCGCCTGCCGGTCGTGCGGGCAGGACAGCGCGGTTTCGACGGCCGCCAGGATGCCCGCGCGCAGCGGGTCCTTGCGGGCCTCGCGTTGCAGCAGCCGCAACCGCCCCAGATCGTCGGCGCTGCGCGGCTTGGCCGAAGCGATCTCGAGCAGGGCGTCATCCTTCAGCACGCGGTTGCGCGGAATGTCGCGCTCTTGCGCCTGGATTTCGCGAAACCGCGCCAGCTCGCGCACCAGGGTCAGGAACTGCCGCGAATTGGTCCGGGTCTTGACCCGCAGCCAGGCATCCTCGGGCGCGGTGACATAGGTGGCGGGATCGGTCAGCACTGCCATTTCCTCGGCCACCCAGGCCTGCCGGCCAGTCTCGGCCAGGCGTTGCGACAACGCCCGATAGATGGCGCGCAGCCAGGTCACATCGGCCAGCGCATAGGCCTTTTGTGCCTCGGACAGGGGGCGACGCGACCAGTCGGTAAAGCGTGAACTCTTGTCGAGCGAGGCACGGCAGATCCCGCGCACCAGGGTTTCATAGCCGGCCTGCTCGCCAAAGCCGCAGACCATCGCGGCGACCTGGGTGTCGAAAAGCGGCGCCGGGATGACGCCGCCCTGGGTCCAGAATATCTCGACATCCTGGCGCGCGGCATGCAGCACCTTGACCACCGATTGGTCCGCCAGCAGGGCAAAGAACGGCGCCAGGTCCAGATCGCCCGCGATCGGGTCGACCAGCACGGCGCCGGCAGGGTCGCCCGGTTCGCTGCCGGGCGCACCCGGCAGGGCCATCTGGATCAGGCAAAGCTGCGGGAAATAGGTCCGCTCGCGCAGGAATTCGGTGTCCACGGTGACAAAGGGCGCACGCCGTGCCTGGTCGCAGAATGCCGTCAGCGCGTCGGTGGTTGTCAGCGTCGTCATCGCTTGTGTCCTTTGGCCCCCGGGCTTTGCGCCGGCAACCGCCGGCACGCCACAACTGGTGTGGATTTCCCGTTTCGCCAGAGGCATAAGGCCCCGGGATGGAAGCAACTGTGACGAAACCGGGCGGCAACTGCAACATGCCCGTGCCGGGCCGGGCGCATCGCGGGTGACCCGGTGAAGCTGATCATCCAGATCCCGTGCCACAACGAGGAAAGCCAGCTGCCCGACACGCTGGCGGCGCTGCCCCGCAAGGTCGCGGGCTTCGACCATGTCGAATGGCTGGTCATCGACGATGGCTCGATCGATGGCACGGCCGCGGTGGCCGCCGCCGCCGGTGCCGATCATGTGATCCGGCTGGGGCACAATCGCGGGCTTGCCGGGGCCTTCATGGCCGGGATCGAGGCCAGTCTGAAACGCGGCGCCGATGTGATCGTGAACACCGATGCCGACAACCAGTACCGCGCCGACGGGATCCCGGCGATCGTCGCGCCGATCCTGGCGGGGCAGGCCCAGCTTGTCGTCGGCGCCCGGCCGATCGACCAGATCGATCATTTCTCACCCGTGAAGAGGTGGTTGCAGAAATTCGGAAGCTGGGTGGTGCGCAAGGTCAGCGGAACGGCAATCCGCGACGCGCCCAGCGGTTTTCGCGCGATCCAGCGCGACGCTGCTGTGCAGCTTTATGTCTTCAACGCCTACACCTATACGATCGAGACGATCATCCAGGCCGGACGGCTGGGCATTCCGGTGCTGTCGGTCCCGGTGGCCGTCAATCCGCCGACGCGCGAATCGCGCCTGATCCGATCGGAGGTCGGCTATGTGCTGCGCTCGGCCGCCACGATCCTGCGGGTTCTCGTCGTCTATCGGCCGCTTCAGGTCTTCACGACGGCGGCGCTGTTCACCGCCCTGCCCGGGGTGGCGGCGTTTGCCCGGTTCCTGTGGCTTTATGCCCAGGGGCAGGGGGATGGCAGCATCCAGTCGCTGGTCATCGGCGCGGCCCTGATCGCGGCGGGGTTCGTCCTGTTCGTCGGCGGGGTGCTGGCCGATCTTGTCGCCGCGAACAGGATGCTGCTGGCCGAAATCCGCGCCCGGCTGCTGCTGGCCGAGATCAATCGACGGCCGCCCGAGTGAACGCGATCGCCCTGCGGCGCGGAACGGCGATCCTTGTCGTTCTGGCGATTGGCCTGCTTGGGTTGGCGGCGATGTGGCCGGTTGCGCTGAAGGTGATCGACGAGGCGATCTATTACGCCGCCGCGCATTCGCTCGCTGAAAGCGGGTCGCTGATCGTCGCCAACGGGTGGGAGCAGTGGGGGGTCGATGCGCTGCGCCTGCGTTTCATGACCGCTGGCCCGAACGGGCTGGCGCCGCAATACCCGCCCGGCGCGGCTTTCCTGGCCGCGCCCCTGATGCCGGATTTCGGCATGCGCGCGCTGGTCCTGGTCAATGCCGTTGCGGCCGCCGCGACATTGTTCGTCACCTTTGCGCTGGCGCGGGCGGCCTTTGGCCGGGCCGATGTCGCCCTGGGCGCGGCCCTGCTGCTGATCTTCGGAACCTTCTGGCTGGAGTTCACCGTCGGCATCTGGCCGCACGCGCTGGCGACGCTGTGCGTGACGACGGCGCTTTGGGCCTCGTTCCGGGGCCTGTCGGCGACCGGCTATCGGGGGCTGTGGTGGGCCGGTGCGGCCGGCCTGGCAACCGGTGCCGGGGCGATGGTGCGGGTCGATTCGGTGCTGGTCCTGCCGGCGCTTGCCACGGCCACGATCCTGTTCGCGCCGCGCCATCTGTTGATGCTGGCGGCGGGCATCGCCGGCACCCTGCCGGCGGCCGGTGCCATGTCGCTGATCAACCAATTCAAGTTCGGCAGCTGGTCGCCGCTGAGCTATGGCGTCGCCGAGGGCGGCGTCGCGCTGACCGGGCATTCCAGGGCCATTGTCGTCGTGCTGCTGGCACTCAACGCGCTGCTGCTGATCCGCCGCGCCGGGTGGCGACCGTCGCGCCGCGCGCTGTGGCTGGGTGCGGCCGTCCTGGCGGCCGGGGTCGCCGCCTGGCCGCCGACGCGCGAGGCAGCCTGGGCGGTGCTTTCGGGCGGCTACAAGCTCGTTGCGGATGCGCGGCTGCTGTCCGGACCCGAGATCGTGGACAGGCCCGGCACCCGCTATTTCTGGGGTCTCCCGAAAAAGGCGCTGGGCCAAAGCATGCCGTGGATCGGGTTTCTGATCGCGCTCTTCTGGCTGCCGATGAAACCGGCCGATGCGCGGGCCGTCGCGATTCTGGCGATCGCCTGCGTGCTGTGGATCCTGCCGTTTTCGTTCACCGCCTGGTATGGCGGCTATGGCGCCAACATGCGCTATTTCCTGCCGGTCCTGCCGGTTCTTGCGGTACTGGGTGCCTGGCTGTGGGCCGAATGCGCCGAACGGACNNTCCTTCTGGGGGCGACGGCCGGCACGGCGCTGGCGGCCGGGCTTGCCGGGCCATGGCGGCGCTTTGCCCTGCGGGTGACCCAGAGCCTTGTGGCGATGGGGTTTGTCACCGCGACCGCGCTGACGGCGGGCGACATCCGAATCGACCACTGGAGCCGCGATCTGATTGCCGACGCGGTGCGGCGGATGGCAACCGTGCCGCCCGACAGTCTGATCTATGGCCGGCCCGAACTGGCGCCGTTCCAGTTTGGCCGGCCGGGGCTGTTGGCCCTGCCGGCCGGCCAGGACGCGCGCGAGGCGCAGCTGTTGCTTTCGGTGCTGGAGGCCGGCATGCCGGTCTATGCCGACACGCTCGAGGCCGAAAGGCTGATCGCCCGCGGTGCGCCCCTGGCACCGACCGGGCCGTTGCTGGGGCGCCCTGAATCGCCCTTTGTCGAGCTTGTGCCGGCATGGACAGACCGCCCGGCAGCGACGCCGGAAACCACATCCGACCCAAGGAGCAGCGGCGCGCCATGAACCGATTTGCCGAGCGCTATGGCACCGTCGTTCTGATCGCGATCGCGGCCGGCATCCTGATCTATGCGGGCGCATTCGCGCCGGTCGGCCTGAAACTCATCGACGAGGTGATCTACAACGCGGCCGCGGTGTCGTTCGCCGATCGGGGCGCGCTGATCGTCGAGAATGGCTGGGACCGGTTTGGCGCCGATGCGCTGCGGATCAACTTCCTGGTTCCGGGTCCGCATGGCCTGGCGTCGCAATATCCCCCGGGCGCCGCCGTGCTGGGGGCACCGCTGCAGCGGCTGTTCGGCTTGCAGGGTCTGATCCTGCTGAACGCCCTGGCCGCCATGGCAACGCTCTTCGTGACCCGGGCCGTGGCACGATCGGCGTTCGGCCGCGAGGATGTGGCGCTGTCGGCGGTGCTGCTGCTGGTCCTTGCCAGCTTCTGGGTCGAATACGCCTTTGGCATCTGGCCCCACAGCCTGGGCACGCTGATGGTGCTGATCGCGTTCTGGGCGGGCTTGCGGGGCCTCGCGGCCGATCCGGCGGCGGCCCTTCGCTGGGCGGTGCTGGCCGGGTCGGTGGCCGGGGCCGGGCTGTTGATCCGCGCCGACACGGTGCTGATCGTGCCGGCCCTAGCCGCCGCCGCGATCCTGTTCGCGCCGCGGCCATGGTCGATGATCGGCGCCGGCCTGGCTGGCCTCGCCCCGTTTGTGGCACTGGCCAGCTGGGTCAACCACTATAAGTTCGACCGGTGGAACCCGCTGACCTATGGCCTCGACAAACCGGGCGGGGTCGAGCTTTCGGGGCATGTGCCGGTCATCCTGCTGGTCGCGGGCGCGTTTCTGTGCCTTGCCGTGGCACGCGGCCTTCGCTGGCAACCGGGCCGCGGCCCGTGGATCCTGCTGGCCGGTGCTGCCGCCGCCCTTGCCCTGCTGGTGCCGCCGGTCCGGGCGCTTGTCATCGCCTATGGCCAGGGCTTTTTCGGTCTTGTCGTCGACGCCAAGCCGCTTCCGAATTTCGAACCGACCGAATGGAACGGCGTCGTGTATTTCTGGGAACTGCCGAAGAAGGCGCTGGGTCAGAACATGCCCTGGATCGGTTGCCTGCTGGGCGCCGTGTTCCTGCCGCTGACGGCGCGGGAACGCCGCGTGCTGATCCTGTGCGCGCTGGCCGCCTTCGTCTGGACGCTGCCGTTCATCCTGCGGTC
>DNSZ01000056.1 GCA_003500165.1 Paracoccaceae bacterium
GCCGCGCGGCGGGCGCCCCCCGAGCCCGGCGCATCGCCCGTGCGAAACCGGGTTAAGACGTCCCGCTAGGCCCAGAAGCCGATGACGCGGACGCCCGCCGCCTCGAGCCGCGCGCGCACCCGTTCGGCGATGCGCAGCGCCTCGGGCCCGTCGCCATGCACGCAGACGCTTTCCGCCCGCACCGGGCGGTGCGTGCCGTCGATGCAGCGGACCTGGCCGGTTTCCACCATGCGCAGCACATGATCGGCAGCAGCGTCGGGATCGTGGATCAGCGCGCCGGGCCGCGACCGGTCGACCAGCCGGCCATCGGGGGTGTAGGCGCGATCGGCAAACACCTCGGCGATCGCCGGGCCGCCATCGGCGCGTGCCGCTTCCTCCAGCGCCGTGCCCGCCACCGCCATCATCGGCAGCCCGGGGTCGAAGGCGCGGCCGGCCGCCACCAGCGTATCGGCCAGCGCGCGATCCTCATTGGCCATGTTGTTGAGCGCACCATGCGGCTTGAGATGGGTCAGCGGGAGGCCGGCAGCCCCTGCGATCGCGGCCAGCGCGCCGGTCTGGTAGAGCATCAGCGCGCGCAGTTCGGCCTCGGCCAGCCCAAGGATGCGGCGCCGGCCAAAGCCCTGCAGGTCGGCGAATCCGGGATGCGCCCCCACCCCCACGCCCTTCGCGGCGCAGGCCGCCACGCTGCGCGCCATCACCGCCGGATCGCCGGCGTGAAACCCGCAGGCAATGTTCGCCGAGGTGACGATATCGAGCAGCGCGTCGTCGTCGCCCATCTGCCAGGGCCCGAAGCCTTCGCCCATATCGGCGTTAAGATCGATCTGCATGTGGCTCCTCCCCTTCGTCGCCGCGCACCACGCCGCCGATCAGGTTGATGGCTGCCAACCCCTCGGCCGGGGCCGGCACCACCCTTTCGGGCAGCGCCGCGATCTCGGCGCGCAGCGCCGCCCGGGCGGCCAGGGCGGTCGCGCGGTCGACCATCTCGAACCGGAAACCCGTACCGGGCGGCATCTGAACAAGCGCCGGCAGATCGGCCGAAATCGCGGTCGCGATGCGCGGATACCCCCCGGTCGGCTGGCGATCGGCCAACAGCACGACGGGCTCGCCCGTGCCCAGCATCTGGATATCGCCCAGCACCACCGCCTCGGACAGCGTGGTCAGACCGAGCGCCGCCTCGAACGGCCCGCCCGCGGCCGCGATGCGGATGCCCTGGCGGTCGCGAAACGGTGTCGCGGTCCAGGTTTCGGCGGCAAAGCGCGCCCGGCTGGCGGCATCGAACAGCGCGCTTTGCGGCCCCCACATGGCGCGGATGCAGCGCCGATCGAAATGGGCCGGCCGGGGCAGCGACCGGCCGGCCACGCCGCCACGGCCGAGCGGGCGCAGCACGTCGCCCGCGGTCGGGACAAGGCCCAGCCCGGCACGGCGATGCGCCGAACGCGCGCCCAGTTCGACCGGCGCGTCGATGCCGCCGGGCAGATGCAGATAGCCGATCGCACCTTCCCGCGCTGCGCCGATCTCAAGCGTCTCGCCCGGCCCCAGCGCAAGCGCGCTGCGCCAGCCCCGCGCCACGCCATTGACCCGCAGCGCCATCTCGGCGCCCGAGGTCGCCACGACCATGGCCGCCTGGGCACGAAACCGCCCACCCGCGCCCGGCATCTCCAGCGCTGCGGCGTCCGGCGCGTTGCCGAGCAGCGCCTGCCCTTCGGCCAGCGCATGGATGTCGAGCGCGCCGCCCTCGGGCACGCCCCAACGCTGCCAGCCCGGACGGCCGCCATCCTGAACGCTGGCCGGCCCTGCCAGGGACAGGATTTCAAGCCCGCTCATGGGGCGACCTCGCGCGCCCGCGCGGCGGTGCCCGGGCGCACCGGCTCGAACACCACCGAATCGCCATGCGCGATGCGGAAGGGCTGCGCCGCGCCGGGGGTGAAATTCCGTTCCGGCGACTGGCCGATGCGCCACCAGCCGGTGGGGATCGGCGTTGCCGGCAGAACCGTCTGGCGGATCGCCACCAGCACCGAACCGGCCGGCACCTCGGCCGCAAGCTCGGTCCGGCGCGGCAGATCGAACGCCGCACCAAGCCCGCCCAGATAGGCGAGCCCGGGCGCAAAGCCGAGTGTCAGAACCGGAAACGGATGGCCGGCATGGGCGTCGATCACCTGGTCCTCGCGCAGCCCGGCGCGGTCGGCGACGGCGGCCAGATCGGGGCCCGCCGCACCGCCATAGACCACCGGCCAGACCCAGCGCCGTCGCCCGCAGGGCGGCGAAGCGGCGTACCAGTCGGCTGCGTCCAGCCGTTCGCGGCAGGCCGCCTCCAGCACCTCGGGCGCCACGCTTTCGGGGGCAAAGCGCAAGAGCACCGAACAGATGGTCGGCACGACCTCGGTCACGCCGGTTGGCGGATCCGCGCGCAGCGCCGCATCGAAGGCGGCAACGGCCGCCGCCACGGCGGGCGCCGGCGCGGCGGCGAAGCGGATCAAGAGCGCCGCCTCGCCCGCAGCGGCCAGCCGCGGGTAGCCCGCCGGGATATCGCCCGCTTCCCCCATCGGCCCAGCAAAGCAGCCGCGGCCCGGCGCGGCAAGGCCACCCGGTAACACCCCGCTAACCGGCGCCATGTTACGCCAACGGGCGCGATCGGGCCCAACCCATGGACGACAACCGGACAATCCCTGCCCCCAACGCCGCAGCGACGGCCCCGCCCCCGCCCACC
>DNSZ01000128.1 GCA_003500165.1 Paracoccaceae bacterium
GGCCAGGATCGCCTGCTGGCGGTGATGCAGGCCCGCCAGCAGGCGATCCTGGCCGATGCCTGGGGATTGCGGGCGGCCGGTCTGCCGCTCGCCACGCCGCAGGAAGCGCTGACGCTCGCCTCGATCATCGAAAAGGAAACCGCGGTCGCCAGCGAACGGCCGCTTGTCGCATCGGTGTTTGTCAACCGGCTGAACGCCGGCATGCGGCTGCAGACCGATCCGACCGTGATCTATGGCGTGACCGATGGCTTGGGCTTCATGGAACGGGGCATAACCCGCAGCGATCTGCGCCAGGTGACGGCCTACAACACCTATGTGATCGACGGTCTGCCGCCGTCGCCGATCGCCAATCCAAGCCGCGCGGCGATCGAGGCGGCGCTGGCCCCGGCGACCAGCGACTATTTCTACTTCGTTGCCGATGGGACGGGGGGCCACGCCTTTGCCACCACATTGGCCGAGCACAACCGCAATGTGCAGCGCTGGCGCGAGATCGAGGGTGCCCGCCAGCAGGCCGAATAGGAGGCACCGTACGGTGCCCCGGTCAACCCTGGAGAAAGCGCTTGACTTTGCGAACGCCCTAAGGTAGAAACCGGGCAAGCTGGAAGAAATGGGTCAACGGCGTCGCCTTGGGGCACGCCGTTTTTTCATTTCCCTCGGTGCGGAGGCACACAGGGGCAGGCTTAACCAAAATGACATTAGAATCGATCGAGCAGACGCCGCGGTCCACGGAACTGATCGAGACCGCGCGCGACCATTTTGCCCGGATGCGCCAGGTGCTGAACGGGCTCTTGACCCGCATTGAAGACGGCGACGCCAAGGCTTTGGCCGAGCTTGAAAGCTGCCGCATGCAGCTTGCGAAAGCGTTGAACAACGCCATCGAACAGGAGGCGAAACTTGAAGCACTCTGCACAGCCCGCACCGGCGGCGGTGCCGGTGCGCTCGACCTTGACGCCGCGCGGGCTGAAGTCGGGCGGCGCCTGGCTTGCCTCCGCGCCGCCGCAACAGGCGACGGCGTTCCTGGAGGGCCTGACGGATGAGGCGATTGCGGCGTTGCCCTATCTGTTCGAGTTCTGGGCGCTCGACCATCAGCTGCCACCCGAGGGGGCTTGGAAGACCTGGGTGATCCTGGGCGGTCGCGGCGCGGGAAAGACCCGCGCCGGGGCCGAATGGGTCCGCGCCCAGGTCGAGGGCGCAAGGCCGCTCGACCCCGGACCGGCCCGCCGGGTGGCCCTGGTTGGCGAGACGATGGACCAGGCGCGCGAGGTGATGGTGTTCGGCGAAAGCGGCCTCTTGGCCTGTTCGCCGCCCGATCGCCGGCCGCGCTGGGAAGCCACGCGCAAGCGGCTGGTCTGGCCCAACGGCGCCATCGCGCAACTGTTTTCGGCGCATGAGCCCGAAGCGCTGCGGGGGCCGCAATTCGATGCCGCCTGGGTCGACGAGTTGGCAAAGTGGCGCAAGGCCGAGGAGAGCTGGACCATGCTGCAGTTCTGCCTGCGGCTGGGCACCAACCCGCGACAGGTCGTCACCACAACGCCACGCAACGCCGAGGTTCTGAAGCAGATCCTGCAGAACCCCTCGACGGTGGTGACCCGCGCGCCGACCTCGGCGAACCGCGCCTATCTGGCGCCAAGCTTCCTCGAAGAGGTCGAGGCGCGGTTTGGCGGCACGCGGCTGGGTCGGCAGGAACTGGAAGGCCGGTTTCTGGAGGATGTCGAAGGCGCGCTCTGGACGCGCGACATGCTGGGGGCCTGCGAGATCGATGCGGCGACGGCAATGACCCGGGTGGTGGTCGCCGTCGATCCGCCGGTCACCGGCGGCAAACGGTCGGATGCCTGCGGCATCGTCGCCGCCGGCGTGCTGGCCGAAGGACCGCCGACCAACTGGCGGGCGACCGTGCTGGAGGACGCCACGGTCACCGGCGCGTCGCCCCGGGACTGGGCCGAGGCGGCGATCGCGGCGATGGAACGGCACGGCGCCGAACGGCTGGTGGCCGAGGTCAATCAGGGCGGCGATCTGGTCGAGACGGTGATCCGCCAGATCGATCCGCTGGTGCCGTTTCGCGCCGTCCGTGCCTCCCGCGGCAAGGCGGCGCGTGCCGAACCCGTCGCCGCGCTTTACGAGCAGGGCCGGGTGCGGCATTTGCGCGGCCTCGGCCGGCTCGAGGACCAGATGTGCCGGATGACCGCCCAGGGCTTCCTTGGGCAGGGTTCGCCCGACCGGGTCGATGCGCTGGTCTGGGCGCTGACCGACCTGATGATCGATCCCGCGGCAGCCTGGCGGCGTCCGCAGATGCGTGCGCTTTAGGCCGCCCCGACCACACCGCAGCCACAAGAGGGCCCCGCGATGCCAATTCACCTGTTCCGCCGGCGGGCGGCCGTGTCCGCGCGGCCAGTCCCGCCACCGCCAAGCGCGCCGCTTCGCCCGGCCGAGACCAAGGTCTCGGCCACCGGCGCGGTCGTCGCGATCCAAGGCAAGGGCCGGCCGATCCCCGGAGCGCGCGACACCGCGACGCTGACGCGCAGCGGCTTTGCCGGCAACCCGATCGGGTTTCGCACGGTCAAGCTGATCGCCGAGGCCGCGGCGGCGGTGCCGCTGGTGTTGCAGGACGACACCCGGCGCTATGAGGTTCACCCGATGCTGGCACTGCTGGCGCGACCGAACCCCGCCCAGGGACGGGCCGATCTGCTGGAGGCGCTGTTCGGCCAGCTGATGCTGACCGGCAACGCCTATGTCGAGGCTGTCGGCACCGACGGTCTGCCGGTGGAGCTTCACGTTCTGCGCTCGGACCGGATGAGCGTGATCCCCGGCACCGATGGCTGGCCGGTCGGCTATGAATACAGGGTGGGCGCCAAGGCCCACCGTTTCGCCATGGCTGACGCGCCAACGATCTGCCACATCCGCAATTTTCATCCGCAGGACGACCATTACGGCCTGGCCCCGCTGCAGGCGGCGGCGGCGGCGATCGACGTGCACAATGCGGCCGCGCGGTGGTCGAAGGCGCTGCTGGAAAATGCTGCCCGGCCTTCGGGCGCGATCGTCTATGGCGGCACCGATGGCCACGGCACGCTGACCGCCGATCAGTATCAACGCCTGCAGGACGAGATGGCGTCCTATCACCAGGGGGCCGCCAATGCCGGGCGGCCGATGCTGCTGGAAGGCGGGCTCGACTGGAAGCCGATGGGCTTTTCGCCCTCGGACATGGAGTTTCAGCAGACCAAGGACAGCGCGGCGCGCGAGATCGCGCTGGCCTTCGGCGTGCCGCCGCTGCTTCTGGGTTTGCCCGGGGATGCGACCTATTCCAACTATCAGGAGGCCAACCGTGCCTTCTACCGGCTCACGGTTCTGCCGCTGGCAAGTCGGGTTGCCGAGGCGCTGGCCCATTGGCTGACCGGGTTCACCGGCGAAAGGCTGGTGCTCAAGCCCGATCTCGATGCCGTGCCCGCCCTGTCGGCCGAACGCGAGGCGCTGTGGAACCGGGTGGCGCGGGCCGAATTTCTGTCGCCCGACGAGAAACGCGCGCTGCTCGGCCTGCCGCAGATGAAGGCCGGGGGATGAGCCTGCGCGGGCGGCCGCGGCGTCGAACGGGTCGTACAGGAATCGCGAGCCGCCGGTCCGCCCGCGCAGGCTCATCCCC
>DNSZ01000233.1 GCA_003500165.1 Paracoccaceae bacterium
CATCGGGGTTGGCCGGCGCCGGCGGCACAGCGGCGGCGATCTCGGGGCGGTCGGCCGCGCGTGGCGCCGCCGGGGCGGGCATCGGCGGGGCGAAGGGGGCGCCTGCGGGCTCGGGCGCGGCCTCGGCCACCTCCCGCATGGCGGGAGTATCGCCCGGGTCGGGTGTGCCGCCAACAAGGAGCCAGACGCCGGCCGTCGCCACGACCAGCCCGGCGGCCAGCACGGCACCAAGCCGGGCTATCGGGATCGCGGGCCTTCTTTTCGGCGCGAACTGGGGCAGATCGACGATGTCGGGCGGCGGTGGCGGCACCGCAGCCAGTGCCGGCTGATCCGCGACCGGCGACGGACGGGCCGGCGTTGCCGGTGCTGCGGCGGCAGGCGCCGGACGGTTTGCCGGTGCGGCAGCGGCGGCGTTGGGTTTTCGTGCGGTTCCCGGCGCCGCGGCTGGGGGCGCCGAGCGAGCCGCGGCTGCCGGTGCGGCAGCGGCGGATTTCTGGCTTGCCGGCGGTGCCGGACGTGGGGCGGGTTTCGGCCCTGCCTCGGCGGCCGCCCTGGGGCCGACCAGCACCGCCTCGCGGCCCAGCAGCGCAGCCGCGGGCGCGGTGATCGCCACGGGTTCGATCCCCTTCGCGCGGAAGAAACGAAACGCCGTATCGAGCGTCTCTTGCGCCACCGCGACGCCGCCGCTGCCATCCTCGGCCCGGTCCCAGACAAGCGCGGCATCCGCCGGCAGTTCGCGCGCCGCCAGCGCGGCGGCAAGTGCCGCATCGGGCGGCCCGTCCCCGGCGATTTCCATCACATCCTCGGCGGGCAGCACCAGCTTGGTGCGGGGCCGGCCCCTGGCAGCCTCGATCACCGCGGCACAGAGCGCCGTCAGGATGCTGTCGCGGCCCGGCTCGTCGATCCCGACGCGGCCCAGCATGCTCCACGCGCCGGACGGCCCCCGCTGCCAGACCGCCATCGCATCGCCCTTGCAGACGATTGCGGAGTCGATCTCCATCGCACGCCTCATCATCAACCCACGGCCCAGTCTAACAGGTTTTTTGCCGCTGGACAGCCCGCCGGGGGTTGCCCGGCGGATCGGCGCCGGCCTAGGCTTTGCGCGTTCCTGGCTGGGGGTTTCCGATGCGCTGCATGTTCCTGTTCCTGGCCTTGTCGGTTCTGGCCGTGCCGCCCGCATCGGCGCAGGATATCGGGGCACAGTTGCGCGTCACCGCCACGGGCGAGGCGACGGCACCCCCCGACATCGCCCATCTGCGGGCCGGCGCGGTGGCGGCCGAACCCACGGCCGCGGCGGCACTCGACGCGACTTCGGTCGCGATGGCCGATATCCTGGCCATGCTCGACGCCGCCGGCATCGCCGAGCCGGATATCCGCACGACCGAATTGCGGCTGTCGCCGCGCTATGACCGCTCGGGCGGGTCGCTGCAGGGCGAAACCCGGATCGCGGGCTATGAGGCACGCAACATTGTCGAGGTGACGGTGCGGGATCTCGATGCGCTCGGCCCGCTGCTGGACGAACTGGCGCGCGCCGGGGCGAACGAGATCGGCGCCATCCGCTTTGACCTGTCGAACGCGGCCGCGCTGCGCGACGAAGCCCGCATCGCCGCCGTGGCCGAAGCCCGGCGCAAGGCGGAACTCCTTGCCGGGGCGGCGGGTGTCGCGCTCGGTCCGCTGATCGCCCTGACCGAGGGAACGCCCGGAGTCGAGCGCCCGATGATGGGCGACATGGTGATGGCCGCCGCCCCGTCCGGGGTGCCGATGGCCGAGGGGACGCAGACCGTCGAGGCCAGCGTCACCGCGATCTATCGCATCGGCGACTGATCCCCGCGGCCATCATCCATGACCGTTCGTATCAGGCTGCTGCCGCCATCGCCTTGTCGAGCGCCTGGTCGAGATCGGCGATCAGATCGTCCGCATCCTCGAGCCCGATCGACACCCGCACCACATCGGGCCCGGCCCCGGCAGCGACCTGCTGTTCGGGCGTCAGCTGGCGGTGGGTGGTCGAGGCCGAATGGATGATCAGCGACCGGGTATCGCCCAGATTGGCGACATGGCTGAACAGCTCGACCGCGTCGACCAGCCGCACGCAAGCCGCATAGCCGCCCTTCAGCGCGAAGGTGAACAGCGCGCCCGCACCCTTTGGGCAGACCTTCGGGACCAGCCCGTGATAGGGCGAAGACGGCAGCCCGGCATAGGTGACATGGGCGATCCGCGGGTCGTTTTCGAGCCAGGTCGCGACCCTGACCGCGTTCGCGACATGGCGCTCCATCCGCAGGCTCAGCGTTTCGATCCCCATCAGGGTGTAATGCGCGCCCTGCGGGTTCATCGTCATGCCGAGGTCGCGCAAACCCACGGCGATGCCGTGAAAGGTAAACGCCAGCGGGCCGAAGGTCTCGTGGAATTTCAGCCCGTGATAGGCCGGCTCGGGCGCGCTGAGCGAAGCGAACTTGCCCGATGCCGACCAGTCGAAGCGCCCCGAATCGACCACCGCGCCGCCGGTCACCGTGCCATTGCCGGTGAGGTATTTGGTGGTCGAATGCACGACCAGCGTCGCACCATGCTCGATCGGCCGGCACAGATAGGGCGTGGCCGAGGTGTTGTCGACGATCAGCGGCAGGCCGGCCCGGTCGGCGACCCGGGCGATTTCCGCCAGATCGGCGATGTGGCCGCCGGGATTGGCGATGGCTTCGCAAAAGATCGCCCGCGTGTCGTCGTCGATCGCGGCGGCGATGGCGGCGGGATCGTCGACATCGACGAAGCGGGCCGACCAGCCGAAGCGTTTGATCGTCTGGCTGAACTGGGTGACCGTGCCGCCATAGAGCCGGGTCGAGGCGACGATGTTGCGCCCCGGCGCCATCAGCGGGAACAGCGCCATGATCTGTGCGGCATGGCCCGAGGCGCAGCACACCGCGCCGACACCCCCCTCGAGCGTCGCGATGCGTTCCTGCAGCACGGCGACGGTGGGATTGGTCAGCCGCGAATAGATGAAGCCGACCTCCTGCAGGTTGAACAGCGCCGCCGCATGGTCGGCGTCGCGGAACACATAGGCGGTCGTCTGGTAGATCGGCGTCTGGCGCGCGCCGGTCGCCGGGTCGGGCCGGGCACCGGCATGGATCTGCAGCGTGTCGAAACCGTAGCTGGCGGTCATCGGACCCTCCCTGTCCTTGGAGGCGCCTTCGATACGGCCATTGCCCCGGCGGCACAACAGCGCGCGTAAGGGTGGTCTTTGCCGAGTGCCCCGGCCCTAGCGCGGCGGCGGCCAGGGCCGCTCGGCATCGGCGGCGATCCAGGCCCGGACATAAGCCGGCAGCACAGGGGCGGCGGCCGGGCGCGGCAGCGCGGCGATCACGGTGGCGGTTGGCACGATGCCGCCCGGGCCGGTCACGGCGGCGCGGTAGACCACCGAGGATTTCGCCTCGGACCCGCCCCACATGGTCTGCTCGATATACATGAACCGATGGTCCCAGCCGACGCAGCGCGAGCGCATCTCGAACCGCTCGAAGACCCGGGTGCGGCGGCGCCAGCGCACGCTGGCGCCCGCCATCGTCAACCCCCAGCGATTGGCCCGCAGCGCGGCGACCAGGCCGGTCCGACGGGCCAGCGGGATGCGGCCCAGATCGTAAAGCGTCAGCGACCGGCCATTGTTGAGCTCGAGCCAGATATCGAGGTCCCAGGGCCAGCAGATGTGGTGGCTGACATGGGTGTCGAGGATCCCGAGCGGCGGCGCGTTCCGGTGCACCCAGAATTCCTTGGTCATGCGGATCAGCGGATACACAGCTGCCCCTCTCGCGGCCGCGAATGGTCGTCTGGCTGACCGGAATCGGCCCGCGGGTCAAGGCTTGGCGGTTGCCAAGGCGCCCCGCGGCGCCTAGGTCTGGCGTGGCCAGACACAAGGGGGCATCATGGCATCGCTTGGCGCCATTCTGTTGATGCTGATCAACGTCGCGATCACCTTCATCTTTGTCCATGTCGTGATGAGCTGGCTGATCAGCTTCAACGTGCTGAACGTCCGCCAGCCCCTGGTCGCGGCGATCTGGAACGGGCTGGGCGCGCTGCTCGAGCCGGCCTATCGGCCGTTGCGCCGCGTCTTGCCGGCGACGCGCGGGGTGGATTTCGCCCCGCTCGCGGTCCTGCTGATCCTGTCGGCACTCGGCATTGTCGTGCGAAACAACCTTTACTGAAGCGCGTCGTCGGGCGTCGGATTGCTCTGGCACAAGGGGCGGGGGCGCCCGCCGCGCGGCGGGCGGGCTCCCGGGCGCGCGCCCGGGAGCGCCCGACCGCAGCCGGTCACCTGGCGCGGCGGGCCTGACACCAAAGGTCATTGACCATGACCGTTGTCCGCCCTG
>DNSZ01000276.1 GCA_003500165.1 Paracoccaceae bacterium
TCGTCGGCCAGTCGGAGAAATCCTTGATCCCCTGGCGCAGCGCGTCGTCGGCCAGCACGTTCACGTCCTTGAAGGTGACGCCCATATAGCGCAGCACCCCCGACACCCGGCTGGAAAAGCCGCATTGCGGCATGTCGGGCGTTCCCTTCATGAACAGAACCACATCGTTCTGGTCGACCGTTGCACGGATGTCTTCGGCGGTATCGGTGGTCATGGCTCGTCCTTCTTGCGTTGGTCGCGGGGCACAAATTGGCGGGCATAGGCCTGCGGGTCGCGCGGGACCCGCACGACGGCGGTCTGCCCGCCGCCCAGGCCCGAGGCATAGGTCACTTCGAACACATAGTCGCCCTCACCCGGCGCCTGCCCCGGCTTCTGGCCGCGTTCGGCACGGATGATGCGGTGTGTGTGGACGACCAGCACCGCGACGATCGCGGCAACCAGGGCGATGATCACGAATGCGCCGGTCATACCCAGCCACCTCCGCCACCAGCCCCGTTTCGACGGTTCAGCACCGCGTTGCGCTGGTTCACCGCATGGACGCCGGACATGTCCGTCGCTTCCATGCCCAGCGGTTTGCGGCCCGGTCGGAGCGATGCGGATCGCGAATGGCGCCACCTGGTCCACAGAACGAAGCCCCAGCCCAGAGCGACGATGGCTGCAACCCCGACAACGCCTGCTGTGTAGGTCATGCCAAACTCCGTTGCGAGGCGCGCCGCCGGATTCGTCTTTGAACCCGCCAGTATCGGGGGCCGTATTTGACCAGCCTGGGCAGATCGCAAAACAGCAACGCGATCATGTCCAACAGCACCAGGAAGCCATAGACAACACGCAAGATGATCCAGCCGGCCGCCTGGTCCATCATTCCGGCGCCTTCGTGGTCAGCGCCAGCGCGTGCAACTCACCGGCGGCCCCGTCCATCTTGCCCTTCAGCGCGGCGTAGACGGCGCGCTGCTGCTGCACCCGGTTCTGGCCGCGAAAGCTCTCGTCGATCACCTCGGCCGCATAGTGGTTCCCGTCCCCGGCGAGGTCGGTGATCGTCACCTGCGCGTCGGGGAACGCATCCTTGATCAGACGTTCAAGTTCGCTGGCCTGGACCGGCATCGGCGCCTCCGCTTGTCCAAAAACATCTAAGCCTGACGCATCATCAACGCAAGCCCATGCGCGGGGCCGCCGACCGGTGCGGGGCCGGAGCGACCCACATGCGACAGCCTATCCGCTGGCCGCGCCTGACAGCGCGTTCAACACGACGACCCCCGCCAGGATCAGACCGACGCCCAGATAGGCAAAGCCGTCGAGCTTCTGGCCGAAAGCCACAGCACCCAGAAGCGTGACGCCGGCGATACCGCCCCCCGCCCAGACCGAATAGGCGATGCCCACCGGCATGGTCCGCACCACCACCGACATCACATAGAAGGCCAGTGCGAAGCAGATCAGGGTCAACCCGGCAAAGCCGATCCTGGTGAAACCGTCCGACAGCTTGAGCGCCGCGGTAGCGCAGATTTCGATGGCGATCCCGATCCCAAGCAAGACCCAGTGCATGTGCGTTCTCCCTTTCTTGCGGACCCATGGCCGGCGGCGTCGTGGCTTTGGCCGGCCGGTTCTTGAAACGGTGCGGATGTCATGCCGGGCGGCGGGCCAGCCCAACGGTCGCGGCCGCGCCCGAGATCGGCGCACCGATCGCCGCGATCAATGCCAGCCAGGCCAGCCCGTGCGCGACGGTCGGGATCGCAGCCGATCCGTCCTGTCGTTCCGGCGGACCGGCGGCGCAATGCGCGGCATTCGACCAATGCGCGACGGCTTCTGCCGACCACAGCAGCCACAGGGCAAGGCCCGCGGCGATGACGGGCGAAAGCGTCAGGGGCCCGCGTCGCGGGCGGCCGCGCAGCCCGGCCCATGCGATCAGCGTCGCAGGGGCAAAAGTGCCTGCGAAAAGCAGCGTGAGTATGGCGAACATGCCGGCAAGTTCCGACGGGTACCGCGGATAGCAGAAGGCGTCGCGCAAGCCGAACGCGAGACCGAGGAACGCGCTTGTGGCGACGAGCAGTCCAGCGGTGAGCGTCGCCGCATACAGAAGCGCGATTCCGATCCGCCTCATCCCAGTGCCGCCGCGAACGCGCCTGACCACAGCGTCACCAGATCGGCCAGCGGCGCCGAAGCGGGCCCGAGTGCCACGAGGTCGCCGCCAAAGCTGCCCACGGCGCGCGCCGGCAGCGCCTGCTGGCCCGCCAGGGCGACGAGCCCCGCCGCATGCTCCGCCGGCACGGCCAGCAGATAGCGGCCCTGATCCTCGGCAAAGAACCAGGCCGTATCGCCTTCCTCGATGGCCAGCCCGCAGCCCGCCGCCGCTGCCATCTCGAACGCGGCGAGCGCCAGCCCGCCATCGGAAAGATCGGTGCAGGCGCGGATCGCCGCCCGCTCGGCCAGGATGAACGCCCCGGCCGCGCGTTCGGCGGCCAGATCGACGGGCGGTGCGTCGCCCTCGGCCCGGCCCCACATTTCCCAAAGCAGGGCGGACTGCCCGAGATGTCGGCCCGGCGGCCCCAGCAGCACGGCGATGTCGCCCGGCCGGGCGGGACCGGCGATCCGCTCACCAAGCCGCTCGATCAGCCCCACCGCGCCGATGGTCGGCGTGGGCAGGATCGGCTGTCCGTCGGTCTCGTTGTAAAGCGACACATTGCCCGACACGATGGGCATATCGAGCGCCCGACAGGCCGCGGCGATGCCTTCGATGCAACCGGCAAACTGGCCCATGATCTCGGGCTTTTCGGGGTTGCCGAAATTCAGGTTGTCGGTCGCGGCCAGCGGCCGCGCGCCCACGCAGATCAGGTTGCGAAACGCCTCGGCCACGGCCTGCTTGCCGCCCTCGAACGGATTGGCGGCGCAATAGCGCGGGGTCACGTCGGCGGTAAAGGCGAGCGCCTTTGTCGTGCCATGCACCCGGACCACGCCGGCGCCGTGGCCCGGCGGGACCACCGTGTCGGCCATGACGGTATGGTCGTATTGCTCCCACACCCAGGCCTTGCGCGCATGGTTGGGCGACCCGATCAGCGCCCGCAATCCATCGATCGCGTCGGTCGGCGGGACATCGCCCAGGGGCGGCGGGGCAGGGGGCGCGGCACGCGGCCGGTCGTATTCCGGCGCATTTCCCGACAGGGCGCGCAGCGGCAGATCGGCGCGCACCGCGCCCTGATGGCGCACGATGAAGCGATCCTCGGCGATGGTCTCGCCGACCACCGCAAAATCGAGGTCCCATTTGTCGAAGATCGCGCGGGCTGCGGCCTCCTTTTCGGGGTCGAGCACCATCAGCATCCGCTCCTGGGATTCCGACAGCATCATCTCATAGGCGGTCATCGCCGATTCGCGCACCGGCACAAGGTCGAGGTCGAGCGCGATGCCAAGCCCGCCCTTGTCGCCCATCTCGACCGCCGAACAGGTCAGCCCGGCCGCGCCCATATCCTGGATCGAGATTACCGCGCCGCTGTCCATCAGTTCGAGGCACGCCTCCAGCAGACGCTTTTCGGTGAACGGGTCGCCGACCTGCACGGTGGGGCGTTTTTCCTCCAGCGTGTCGTCGAATTCGGCCGACGCCATGGTCGCGCCGCCGACCCCGTCGCGCCCGGTCTTGGCACCCAGATAGACGACCGGCCGGCCGACACCCGAAGCGGCGGAATAGAAGATGCGGTCGGCCCGCGCGATCCCGGCGGCAAAGGCGTTGACCAGGCAGTTGCCGTTATAGGCGGGGTGAAAGCGGACCTCGCCACCGATGGTCGGCACCCCGAAACAGTTGCCATAGCCGCCGATGCCGGCGACCACCCCCGCGACCAGGCTGCGCGTTCTGGGGTGATCGGGGGCGCCGAAGCTCAGGCTGTTCATCGCCGCGACGGGCCGCGCCCCCATGGTGAAGACGTCGCGCAGGATCCCGCCCATGCCGGTGGCGGCGCCCTGATAGGGCTCGATATAGCTCGGGTGGTTGTGGCTCTCCATCTTGAAGACGACGGCAAGCCCGTCGCCGATATCGACCACCCCGGCATTCTCGCCCGGGCCGCAGATCACCTGCGGGCCGTCGCTGGGCAGCAGCCGCAGCCAGCGCTTCGACGATTTGTACGAGCAGTGCTCGTTCCACATCGCCGAAAAGATGCCGATTTCGGTCAGTGTCGGCGGGCGATTCAGCAGCCGCAGGATCTCGGCATATTCGTCGGGCGCCAGCCCGTGTGCGGCGATCAGATCGTCGGTGATCTCGGGGTTTTCCATCGCACCTCTCTCTTGGCGGTGCCCTAGCAGGCCCTGCCATCCGGGCAAAGGCGGGTTATACGTTTCGGATTGAAATCGGTTCACCGATGGGCTATACATTCACCTGATTGTGAGGTTTGCGTATGGAGGTCGCCATGGCAACGGCGGTTGGAAGAACGGTTCAGACGGCGGGGCGGATGTGCCGCACCGTCACGATCGGCCTGATCGGCGGGGTCCGTCAGCGCCTGGGTCATGCCGACACCGAGGCCCGGATCGAGGCACTTCCCGCGCGCGAACAAGCGGTTATCGTTTCGGCGACGCTGGCACTCCTGTTCGGTCTGGCGCTGCTGGCGGCACAGGCCGGCTGGATCGGCATGGCGGTGTACTGGCTGGCGGTCATCCTGCTGATCGACTGACGGGCCGGGTCGCCGGCCAAAGATACGGCCGAGACGCGCAAAAAACTTTGATCCGCTTCCGAACCGGTCGCGTATCCCTTGCACAACCAACGCATGGGAGACCACATCATGGAAGCTATCGCACCCGTTCTCGCCCTCGGCACCCTGGGCGTCGTCCTGGCCTTTGCCTACGCCTCGATCCGCGAAGTCGAAAAGCGTCGCGGTTCCGACGCGCCGAAATCCTCGCTGTCGCGCGACGGTGTCGCCGAGCGTGTGGCCGCGGGCACCTTCAACCCCCGCTGACCGACCGTTATCAGCGCCCCTTCTGGGGGCGATGCAAAAAGGGGGCGCACCGCGCCCCCTTTTTACCTTTGCGCTTAACGATCGATCTGGGCGGCCATCCGCGCGATCGCCTGCTGATAGACGATCGCCGCGTTCCATTCCTCGATCACCGCGAAATTGGGCTCCCCGGGCTGATACCCCTGGCCGGGCCGCCATCCCTTCTGCCGCAGGTAGTTGGCGGTCGAGGCCATGGCATCGGTCAGGTTGGTCAGATCGATGCGCCCGTCGCCATTGGCGTCCTGGCCATAGGCCAGCACATTCGCCGGCAGGAACTGGGTGTGCCCCAGCTCGCCATGCATCGCGCCGATGCTGCCGGGCGACAGCGCGCCCCGGTCGACCAGAACCAGCGCCGCGATCAGATGCGGGCGAAAGAACTCTGGCCGGCGGCAATCATAGGCCAGCGTCGCCACCGCCGACAGCACGTTCGAATCGCCCATGAAGCGGCCGAACCCGGTTTCCATTCCGTGAATCGCGATCAGCACCCCGGCGGGCACCCCATAGGCCCGTTCGAGCGCGGCATAGAAATCGGCATACTGCGCCTTGCGCTGGCGCCCTTGCGCGACGATCACGTCGCAGCCGCGCTTCTGGCAGAACGCCTCATAGCTCAGCCGAAAGCTGCGCTGATTGCGGTCGGCATTGATGGTGCGCGTGGCATAGCGGGTCTGGGCCAGCGCAGCGAGGCCCGGCGCGCCCACGCCCTCGGCCGCCGCCTCGGCGGCAAAGGCCTGTTTCCAGGCCGCAAAGCCCGACGCATCGTTGCCGCAGGGCGCGGCAAGAACCGGCGCGGCAAGGGCCGCCAGCATGGCGGCGGTCGCGGCGAATGCCGGGAAACGATGGCGGGTCATGGGCGATCCTCCCTCTGATCGGTCGGGCATCGCCGTCCAGCGACGCCACGTCAAGCGAACGCATGAAAAAGGGCCGGGCCGCAGGGCCCGGCTTGAAGTCCAACAGGGAGGTAAAAGTGTGTGCCACCCGGCACCGCCACTTCACGGTCAATTTACCTCTCGGCCGGCCGCCGTTCAACGCATCTGGGCGCATAGCCGCTATGGCGGGGCATCATGGCTCGGCCGTGGGGGCACCGTCGCGGGCGCGCCGGCGATAGGCGATGATCTCTTCGGTGACGAAATTGCGGAACGCCTCGATCCGTTTCGATTGGCGCAGTTCCTCGGGATAGGCGAGGTAGACCGGCACCTCGTTCGAGGTGACATCGGGGCATACCCGGACCAGTTCGGAAAAGTCGTCGGCCAGATAGTCGGGCAGCACACCGATCCCCAGATCGGCCAGCACCGCCTGCAGCACGCCGAAATAGTTGTTGACCGTCAGCTGCGATTCGATGCCCGTCGCCGCAAGGCTTTGCACCAGCTGGGCGCCGGCCGAGACCTGGGCGCTGGTGGCGTTCTGGCTGATCACCCGGTGACCGCGCAGATCGGCCGGGCACAGCGGCGTGCCGGTTTCGGCCAGATAGCGGCGCGTGGCGAACAGGCACATATAGACCCCCATCAGCTTGCGGCGGATCAGATCGGCCTGGCTTGGCTCCTTCATGCGGATCGCCACATCGGCTTCGCGCATCGGCAGGTCGAGCACGCGTTCCTCGAGCATCAGATCGACCCGCAGATTGGGGTATTCCGCGAACAGCTTGGGCAGGCGGGGGGCCAGCCACAGCGTGCCGAAGCCGATGGTGGTGGTCACGCGCAGATGGCCGAACACCTCTTCCTCGGAATCGCGAATCCGCGCCTCGGCCGCTTCCAGCCTTTTCGCCATCGCCCGGGTGGCGTCGAACAGGAGCTCGCCCTGTTCGGTCAGGATCAGCCCGCGCGCGTGACGGTGGAACAGCGTCGTGTTCAGGCTTTCCTCCAGCGCGCGGACCTGCCGGCTGACCGCCGATTGCGACAGATGCAGCGTGTCGCCGGCATGCGTCAGGCTGCCCGCATCGGCGACTGCATGAAATATGCGCAACTTGTCCCAATCCATGGGCACACCGTCTGCCCGAACGGGCACCGTCCGCAAGCCCTTATCCCGGATCATGGGCCGAGCCGGCCAGTTGCCCGGATGAAGCCCGCGGAAAAAAGGTCAGTGGCGTTGACAGGAATCCGTGCTATGTCTGGCAAACGGAGGACACCATGAGCCAACAGGATATTCGCCTGTCCGACCGGTTCGATCTGGAAAAATCACCGGTCCTGTTGAACGGCACCCAGGCGCTGGTGCGCCTGATGCTGATCCAGCGCGCCCGCGACGCGGCCGCCGGCCTCGATACGGCGGGCTATGTCACCGGCTATCGCGGCTCGCCCCTGGGCGCGGTCGACATGCAGATGGCCCGCGCGCACAGGGAACTGGCCGCTGCGGGCATCGTGTTTCAGCCCGGCCTGAACGAGGATCTGGCCGCCACCGCGCTGTGGGGCACGCAACAGGCCGGCCTGCGCGGCGAAGGCCGGCATCAGGGCGTCTTTGGCCTGTGGTATGGCAAGGGGCCGGGGGTGGACCGGTCGGGCGATGTGATGCGGCACGCCAACATGGCCGGCACCGCGCCGCTTGGCGGGGTCATCATGGCGATGGGCGACGACCATACCGGCGAATCCTCGACGACTTTGCACCAGTCCGACTGGGCGATGGTCGACGCCTATATGCCCGTGCTGTCGCCCGCCGGCGTGCAGGAAATCCTCGATTATGGCGTGTTCGGCTTTGCGCTGTCGCGCTTTGCCGGCGTCTGGGCGGGGCTGAAGCTGATGAAGGACACGGTCGAGGCAACCGCCGTGGTCGATGGCCGGCCCGACCGGATGGCCTTCGTGACCCCCGATTTCACGATGCCCGAGGGCGGGCTGAACATCCGTCTGCAGGATACACCCGTGGCGCAAGAGGCGCGCCTCATCGACTACAAGCGCTTCGCGGCCGAGGCGTTCGGCCATGCCAACCGGATCGACCGGCCGGTCTGGGGCGATGCGGGCGCGCGGATCGGCTTTGTCGCGGCGGGCAAGAACTGGCTCGACCTGATCCATGCGCTCGATCTGCTGGGCATCGGCGAGGCCGAGGCCCAAAGGCTGGGGCTCGCGACCTACAAGGTGGGGATGCCCTGGCCGCTCGACATGGCCGGCTTCAACGCCTGGGCGCGCGACCTCGATCTGATCGTGGTGGTCGAGGAAAAGCGCAAGCTGATCGAGGTGCAGATCAAGGAGGCGATCTTTGACGACCGGCGCGGGCGCCGCGTGTTCGGCTGGCGCAACGATCGCGGCGAGGAGCTGTTTCCGACCCGCTACGCGCTCGACCCGGTGATGATCGCCGAAAACATCGGCGATATCCTGGTCGAGGAAGGCCGCGGCACCGAAGCGATCCGTGCCGCGCGGACCCGTCTGGCCGAAGCACGCCAGGCCGACAATGCCCAGGATCTGGCCGCGCGTCTGCCCTATTTCTGCGCCGGCTGCCCGCACAACACCTCGACCAAGGTGCCCGAGGGGCATCGCGCCTATGCCGGGATCGGCTGCCACTACATGGCGCAATGGATGGACCGGTCGACGCTCGGCTACACCCATATGGGGGGCGAGGGGGCGAACTGGATCGGCGAGGCGCCGTTTTCCACCCGCGATCACGTGTTCCAGAATCTCGGCGACGGAACCTACAACCATTCGGGCGTCCAGGCGATCCGCGCCGCGCTCGCCGCCGGTGTGAACGTCACCTACAAGATCCTCTATAACGACGCGGTCGCGATGACCGGCGGGCAGAAGAACGATGGCGGTCTGTCGCCCCAGCAGATCGCCGCCGAATTGCGCGCCATGGGCGTCAAACGGGTCGCCGTGGTCTATGACCCGAAGGAGGCGCTCGACCTAGCGGCCTTCCCCAGGGATGTGAGCCTGCACAAGCGCGACGCGCTGCCCCGCGTCCAGCGCGACCTGGCAGAGGTCAGGGGCGTGTCGGCCATCGTCTATGTCCAGACCTGCGCGGCCGAAAAACGCCGCCGGCGCAAGCGCGGCGCGTTCCCCGACCCCGACACGCGCGTCTTCATCGACACCGATATCTGCGAGGGCTGCGGCGATTGCGGGGTGCAGTCGAATTGCGTCGCCATCGTGCCCGTTGACACGCCCTTTGGCCGCAAGCGGGCGATCGACCAATCGGCCTGCAACAAGGATTTTTCCTGCGTGCAGGGGTTCTGCCCGTCCTTCGTGACGCTCGAGGGCGCGACACCGAAGAAACCCGCGGTGGAAGGCTTCGACATTCCCGATCTGCCGGCGCCCGATCTGCCCGCCATCGGGCGCACCTGGAACATGGTCATCACCGGCATCGGCGGCACCGGCGTGGTGACCATCGGCGCGGTGCTGGCCCAGGCCGCGCAGATCGCCGGGATGGGCGCGGGCATGATGGAAATGGCCGGCCTCGCTCAGAAGGGCGGCGCGGTGCATATCCATTGCCGGCTCGCGCGCGCACCCGGGGACATCGCCGCGGTGCGCGTCGCCGTGGGCGAGGCCGATGCGGTGATCGGCGGCGATCTGGTGGTGACTGCGGGGGCGAAGACGCTGGGCCTGATGCGCCCGGGCCACGCCAGGGGTGTCGTGAACACCCATGAGACGGTGACCGGCGATTTCACCCGCGCGCCCGATCTGCGGCTGCCCGGCGACCGGTTGCGGCTGGCCGTCGAACGGCGGCTGACTGCGGGGGCCGATTTCCTCGACGCGACCGAGATCGCCGCGCGGCTGATGGGCGATTCGATCTTTTCGAACATGATGCTTCTGGGCGCGGCCTGGCAGCGCGGGCTGGTGCCGCTGCCCGAGGCGGCGATCCTGAAGGCGATCGAACTCAACGGTGCCGCGGTGGCCGGCAACCAGCGCGCCTTTCAACTCGGCCGTTACGCGGTGCTGTATCCGGGCGAGGTCGCGGCCAGGGCGGACGCGCCCGCCGCGCCCGACACGCTGGAAGAGAAGATCGCGCGGCGCGAGACGCATCTGGCGCTTTATGGCGGGCGGGCGCGGCTGCGGCGCTATCGGCAGCTGCTCGACCGGATCGACGACCCCGAGCTTCGCGACGCGGTCGCGGAAAGCTATCACAAGCTTCTGACCTACAAGGACGAATACGAGGTCGCGCGGATGCTGCTGGAATCCGAGGCCAAGGCGCGCGACCGGTTCGATGGCGATTTTCGCCTGACATGGAATCTCGCGCCGCCCCTGCTGCCGGGGCGCGATGCCAATGGCCGGCCGAGAAAGCGCGCCTTCGGGCCGCGCTTCCGGCCGGTTTTCCGACTGCTGGCCGGGCTGAGATTTCTGCGCGGCACCCCGTTCGACCCGTTCGGCTACACCGCCGAGCGGCGCATGGAACGCCGGCTGATCCGGCAATACGCGGCCGATATCGACCGGCTGCTGGCCCGGCCGCCTGCCAACCCCGCGGCCGCCCTGGCACTTGCCCGGTTGCCCTTGACGATCCGCGGCTTCGGCCCGGTCAAGATGGCCAACGCCAAGGCCGCGGCGGCCGAGCGCGAAAGGCTGATCGCCGCGCTCGACCGGGTCCCGGCCGCGCCTGCCATGGCCGCCGAATAGGACGCGTCCGCCCAGCTGCGCGCGGCCGCTTGCGCCGTGCGCTCCGCCCGGCCATTCTTCCACGGTACGGCGCGGCGACGCCGGTGACAGGGAGGAAGCCATGAGAAAGTCGAAACCGGCCGTGTTCGCGGCCCTGCTGGCGGCGGGTCCGGCAGCCGCCCAGACCGAGGCGGATTGCGAAGGCCTGGCGAATCTGGCGCTGCAGGGGGGCTTTGTCACCTCGGCCAATATGGTCGCGGCGGCTGATGGGCTGCCGGCCTATTGCCAGGTGCGCGCCACCGCGCTGCCGGCGATCGGGATCGAGGTGCGGCTGCCGATGGAAGGCTGGAACGGCCACTATTATCAGGCGGGCTGCGGCGGGTTCTGCGGCATTCTCGGCCGCGCCGATGCCTCGCCCGGCTGGGTCAACGCGATGCGCCCGGGGCTTGAACGCGGCTATGCCACGGCGACATCCGATAGCGGGCATCACGGCCTTTCGGTGGTCGATGCCACCTGGGCCGATGCCAATCCGCAGGCCGAACGGGACTGGGGCTGGCGGTCGATCGGCGAGACCAATCGGGTCGCCGGGGCACTGATCGCGGCCTTCTATGGCACGGAGGCGGATCGGTCGGTGTTCCAGGGCTGCTCGACCGGTGGACGCATGGCCCATGTCGCCGCGCTGCGCTACCCCGAGATGTTCGACGGCATCATCGCGGGCGCGCCGGCGATGGATTATACCGGGCTCGTGGCCACCAAGATGAGCTGGCTGATGCAGGCCAATACCGGGGCGGACGGCGCGCCGATCCTGAAACCGGGCAAGGAGGCGCTGATCGGCGATGCCGTGATGGCGCAATGCGACGGCGTGGACGGGACCACGGACGGGCTGATCGCCGATCCGCGCGCCTGCGATGTCGATCTGTCGGGGCTGCAATGCGCCACCGAGCCGGGGCCAGATTGCCTGACCGCCGAGGAACTGCGGGTCATCGCGGCGTGGCGGCAGGGGCCGGTGAACAGCGCGGGCGCGCGGCTCTATCCCGGCGGCATCCCGGAAGGGTCCGAGCCGTTCTGGGGCCTGTGGCTGACCGGTTTCGAGAATGGCGGCGGCGCGCTGGTGAACCTGTTCACCACCAATTTCGGCGCCTATATGGCGTTTGCCGACGACCCCGGCGCGGCCTGGACGCCGCAGCAATTCGATTTCGACGCCGATCCGCCGCGGCTGGCGCAGATGGCCGCGGTCTATAATGGCGACAATCCGGACATCGCGGCGTTCCGGGAAGCCGGCGGCAAGATGATCGTCTGGCATGGCTGGGCCGATGCGATCGTGACGCCCTACAAGACGGTGGAGTGGTACCGACAGGCGGCCGAGGCGGCGGGCGGCGCAGAGGCGCTGGCCGAGAATGTCGCGCTGTTCATGGTGCCGGGCCTCGACCATTGCGGGATATTGCCCGGGCCGAGCGGGATATCGCAGACCGCGCTCGACCCGATGACGCCGCTCGAGGCTTGGATGGAAAGCGGCGAACGGCCGACGAGCATCCTGGCGGAGTAACGCGCCCGCTCCTCCGCCCTTCGGGCGACGTCGCGGGGCCGGCGGCGCGCGCTATCGGGCCGGCAGGCTGTCGCGGATCGCCCGGGCGGCCGCGCCCGGATCGGGCGCCTGCCAGATCGGGCGGCCGACCACGATGTGATCGGCCCCCGCCGCGATGGCCTCGGCGGGGGTGGCAATGCGCTTCTGGTCGTGCGAACCCGCCCCGGCGGGCCGCACGCCGGGCGTGACGATCAGCTTGCCCGCGGCCTGGGGCAGGGCGCGGAGCACGGCCGCCTCCTGCGGCGAGGCGATGAGGCCGTCGGCACCCGCATCGAGGGCGCGGGCCGCCCGCTCGGCCACGATCTCGGCCATGGTGCCGGGCCGGATCATCGCCGCATCCAGATCGGCCCGGTCGAGCGAGGTCAGGACCGTCACGGCGAGGATTCTCAGGTCGCTGCCTGCGGCGCCCTCCGAAGCTGCCCGCACGACATGCGGGTCGCCATGGACCGTGAGGAAATCGAGGTCGAACCGGGCGAGGCCCCGAACCGCGGCCTCTACCGTCGCGCCGATATCGAAGAGCTTCATGTCGAGGAAGACGCGCTTGCCGCGCTCGTCCTTGAGCTCGCGGGCCAGCGCCAGACCGCCGCCCGTCAGCATCCCCAGCCCGATCTTGTAGAACGACACCGCCTCGCCCAGCCGGTCGGCCAGGGCGAGGCCGGTGACGGCATCGGGCACATCGAGCGCCACGATCAGGCGGTCATCGGGCATCGCTGGTCTCCATCTCGGTTCGCTAACGGGCGGCCGGGGGCATGTCTTTCAGCCGATCGCTCAACGCTGCAACCTCTTCGGCGGTCCAACGCGACGCCACCCGATCGCGGCTGGCGGGATGATGCCGCAGGCCGAGTTGCAACCCGTCGCGCCAGGCCCGTTTCGGCCGGATCGGGCGCGGCACCAGCCCGCCGCCGCAGGTCGCGCAGACATTGTGCAACACCGTCTCCACGCAATGCGCGCAATAGGTGCATTCATAGCTGCAGATGCGCGCATCAGTGGCGTCGGGCGGCAGGTCCTTGCCGCACCATTCGCAATTCGGCCGCAACGCCAGCATGTTCGTCCCCCCCAACGCATCGTTTCCAGCCGCTGCTAGGCGATCCGCGGCGCAGGCTCAATGGCGGGGGGCGCTCTTGCGGGAAGTCCGGCCAGACCCCACATTCCCACCGAACAAGGCCTGCCATCCGCGATGTGCCGCGATCGGGCATCCACCGGGCAGGTGCCAGACAGGAGAGACAGATGAACATCGAGAAATTCACAGACCGTGCCAAGGGGTTCCTGCAGGCCGCGCAGACCATCGCGATGCGGGAAAACCACCAGCGGGTGTTGCCCGAGCATCTGCTGAAGGCGCTGATGGACGACCCCGAGGGGCTGGCGACGAACCTGATCAATGCGGCGGGCGGCGATGCGCGCATGGTGCGGGCCAATGTCGACGCCGCGGTCACCAAACTGCCCAGGGTCACCGGGGCGGGCGACCAGATCTATATCGACACGAGCCTTGCCCGGGTGCTCGACGAGGCCGAGAAGCTGGCCCGGAAAGCCGGCGATTCCTTCGTCCCGGTGGAGCGCATCCTGACCGCGCTCGCCATCGTCAAATCCGAGGCGCAGAAGGCGCTGGCCGCCGGCAATGTCACCGCCCAGGGGCTGAACCAGGCGATCAACGATGTGCGCAAGGGGCGCACCGCCGATTCCGCTTCGGCCGAGGACAGCTATGAGGCGCTGTCGAAATATGCCCGCGATCTGACCGAGGCCGCGCGCGAGGGCAAGATCGACCCGATCATCGGCCGCGACGACGAAATCCGCCGCACCATGCAGGTGCTGAGCCGGCGGACCAAGAACAACCCGGTGCTGATCGGCGACCCGGGCGTCGGCAAGACCGCCATCGCCGAGGGGCTGGCGCTGCGGATCGTCGATGGCGACGTGCCCGAGAGTTTGTTGAACAAGCGGCTGCTGGCGCTCGACATGGGGGCGCTGATCGCGGGTGCGAAATACCGCGGCGAGTTCGAGGAACGGCTGAAGGCGGTGCTGTCGGAGGTCACCGCGGCGGCGGGCGAGATCGTGCTGTTCATCGACGAGATGCACACGCTCGTTGGCGCGGGCAAGGCCGATGGCGCGATGGACGCCTCGAACCTGCTGAAGCCTGCGCTGGCGCGCGGCGAGTTGCACTGCGTCGGTGCCACCACGCTTGACGAATACCGCAAGCATGTGGAAAAGGACGCCGCGCTGGCCCGTCGGTTCCAGCCGATCTTTGTCGACGAACCCACGGTCGCCGACACGATCTCGATCCTGCGCGGCATCAAGGAGAAATACGAACTGCATCACGGGGTGCGGATTTCGGATGCGGCGCTGGTTGCCGCGGCGCAATTGTCGAACCGCTACATCACCGACCGGTTCCTGCCCGACAAGGCGATCGACCTGGTCGACGAGGCGGCCAGCCGGTTGCGGATGGAAGTCGATTCAAAGCCCGAGGAACTCGATGCGCTCGACCGCCAGATCCTGCAGATGCAGATCGAGGCCGAGGCGCTGAAGAAGGAAACCGATGCGGCCTCGGCCGACCGGCTGGAGAAGCTGGAACGCGAACTGGCCGATCTGCAGGAACAATCGGCGCAGATGACGGCGCGCTGGCAGGCCGAGCGTGACAAGCTGAGCCAGGCGCGCGACGTCAAGGAACAGCTCGACCGCGCGCGGGCCGAACTCGATCAGGTCAAGCGCGAGGGCAATCTGGCCCGGGCCGGCGAGCTTTCCTATGGCATCATCCCGGGGCTGGAGAAGCAACTGGCCGAGGCCGAAGAGGCCGAGGATCAGGGCGCGATGGTCGAAGAGGCCGTGCGCCCCGAGCAGATCGCCGAGGTGGTCGAACGCTGGACCGGGGTGCCCACATCGCGGATGCTCGAAGGCGAGCGCGAGAAACTCCTGCGGATGGAGGAGGAACTGGGCCGTCGGGTGATCGGGCAGAAGGCCGCGGTCACCGCCGTGTCGAACGCGGTGCGCCGCGCGCGCGCCGGCCTGCAGGACCCGAACCGGCCCCTGGGCTCGTTCCTGTTTCTGGGCCCCACCGGCGTCGGCAAGACCGAACTGACCAAGGCGCTGGCCGAATTCCTGTTCGACGATGACGGCGCGATGGTGCGCATCGACATGTCGGAATTCATGGAAAAGCACTCGGTCGCNNCTGTTGCAGGTGCTCGATGACGGGCAACTGACCGACGGGCAGGGCCGCACCGTGGATTTCAAGCAGACGCTGATCGTGCTTACCTCCAATCTGGGTGCCCAGGCGCTGAGCACGCTGCCCGAGGGCGGCGACATGGCCGGCGCCAGGGCCGCGGTGATGGCGGCGGTGCGCGGCCATTTCCGGCCCGAATTCCTCAACCGGCTCGACGAGCAGATCGTGTTCGACCGGCTCACGCGCCAGGATATGGACGGGATCGTGGCGATCCAGCTGGGGCAGCTTGAACGGCGGCTGGCCAGCCGCGACATCCGGCTGGCGGTGGACGAAGCGGCCCGGACCTGGCTGGCCGATGAGGGCTATGACCCGGTCTTCGGCGCGCGGCCGCTGAAGCGGGTGATCCAGAAGCATCTGCAGGATCCGCTGGCCGAGATGATCCTGGCCGGTACGGTGGCCGACGGGGCCAGCGTGCCGGTCAGCGCCGGCGCCGAAGGGCTGATCGTGGGCGACCGGCTTGGCCGGTCGGACCGGCACCCGCCGCAGGAAGCGATGGTGCACTGACAGGGCGTCAGCCCTTATGTGGCGTCGCCCCGGCATTGCGCATGGCGCGACGGGTTGCCGGGCATTTGCCCGGGAAAAGACCGGCCCGGGGGTCACCCCCGGGCCGGCCCGTTCTTCAGTCGCGCAGGCGCACCAGATCGGTCATCAGACCCGCGGTCCCGTTATGGACCGTCAGCCGTTCGACCTTGCCGGCGATGGTTTCCAGCGCCGCAAGCTCTTTCAGCCGCAGCATCACCGGGTTCTCGGCCATCACCTTGGCCGTGTTCAGAAGCGAGCGCGTCGCGTTCGTTTCTTCCCGCCGGCGGATGACATTCGCCTCCGCCTGCTTTTCCGCCGCCACCACGGCGGTCAGGATGTCGCGCATCTCGCCGGGCAGGATCACGTCCTTCAGCGCGATCTCGCCCAGTTCGATGCCGATCCCGGCCATCTCGGCGCGCACCGCCTCGGCCGCCTGGGCGTCGACCGACACTTTCTCGGCCAGAAGCCGGTCGAGCGTCAGCGCCCCCAGCGTGCGCCGGAACGCCAGCTGCAGCGCCCGGTGCAGCGCCTCTTCGAAGTCGTGCACCGCGGCGACCGCGCGCTCGGGGTCGGTGACCCGGAAGACGGCCGTCAGGTTGACCCGGATCGTAACCCGGTCCCTGGTCAGGATTTCCTGACCGGTGACCTCGTGGGTCCGCAGCCGCAGGTCGATCTGGCGCACCGCCACATGCCGCCCGAGTTTCCAGAACGCATGCGTCCCGGGCCCCAGGCGGCCGCACGCGACCCCGTCGACCGTCAGCATCCCGACATGGCCCTCGGCCACCTCGACCGCCTGAAAGGCGTCGGTCAGCCCCACCGCGACCAGCCGTTTGGCCAGCCCTTCGGGCAGCGCCAGCGTCTCGCCCAGCGCGATCCGCGCCACGTCCCAGGGGCCCGCATCGGTCCAGTAGACCGCGCGATCCTCGGGCCGGACGATCGCAGCCGGGCGGCCGTCCCGCAGCACCAGGCAGGCCTCGTCGGCCCCGGCCCGCATTTCGGTCAGGTGGGCCTCTGCCAGATCGGGCCGTTCGCGGTAGAGCGCCCGGTCGTAGGGCGAGACAAAGCGGAGACGATCGAGCCTGTGCACCTCGCGCTGCAGGTTGCGCCGCTTCAGGCGGTGCTCCCCGGGGCCGAGGATGGCGTCGAAGCGGCCATTCCGCAGCACCAGCATGCGTTCGGTTTCGCTGACGGTGACGCGGGTGTGCCCGGTCAGCCGGTCGAAAAGGGCATTGATCCATTCCATCGTCTCTCTCCTTCGTCTCGTCCTATCGTCGCAAGGCGCGATCTCCTTCGTTGCTGTCTTGGGTCGGGCCCCGAACGGGCCGCAGCTGTGGTGCCCCCGGGCAGGGGGCAGGAAAGATCCGGGGCCGCACCCGCGCCGATGTCCGGCGGCGGGAACGGGGCGAGCGGGCCGCGCGGCCAAGGGGTGCGCCCTTGCCCCGGGGTCCAGAGACCCCAGAGCGCCGGCGGGCCCCAGGGCGGCCCGGCCATCATCCCCGGCTCCGGCCACCGGCCAGAGCAGAAGCGGCCCGGCACCCGCGACCGCCCGAAGGCGCTGTTGGACGGTCAGGCCGCCCTGCTGGAGCGACCCCGGACCCGGATTGTGAGACACGCGTGACAGGCGTGCGTTGGAGTCGAACCAACTCGGTCTTGCGACCTTCCCGCTTGCGCAAAGGGGGGAGTCGAACCCCCGCCCGGCAGATTCTTGGTCTGCTGCTCTACCGCTGAGCTACGTTGCCGTTTCCCGCGAACCCGTTCCGGCCCTGGCATACGGGGCTGGCAGCGCCGCCCGCACCGGAGGGGGCGCGACCCCCACCCGCTAGGATCCGGTTCGATAACCCGGGGGGCGCCGCATAGGGCGCCAGCGGCGATTCGGGCAACGGTAAACTGGCGCATCAGCCACGGCTGTGGCGCGGACAACACAGATCGCCCCTCCCTCGCGGAATTTTCGCAAGCCCGATGGATGTTTGGCGTGCGCGAACGCTCTTTGATGGGCTGCTGCGCGAAAAATACTTGCCGAATGCACCCAGCGTTGCAAACCTATGTTGCGCGCCCAGGCGACGGGCGCCCCATCAGGGAGGGATCGATACAGATGGACGACACAACGAAAGTCCATGTGACAACGCCGCAAGCAACCGAAACCGCCACGCCCGAAACGGCCGAACGGCCGGCCCGCCGCACCTTTCTCAAGGCGGCCGGGCTTGGCGCGCTGACGGCAACGGTCGGCGTGCCGTTTGCCCGCTATCTGCCCGAAGGCATGCAGCCCATCGGCATGGCGCACGCCCAGGGCGAGGTCGAGGGCTATGGCTTCAAGGATGGCCTCACCCTGCTCAACGACCGGCCGGTCAATGCGGAAACGCCGGCGCATCTGCTTGACGACCGGGTGACGCCGGCGAACCGGCTGTTCATCCGCAACAATGGCGGGGTGCCGTTCCATGCGCTCGACGGCGATGCGACCGGCTGGACGCTGACCGTGGATGGCGAGGTCGACACGCCGCTCGAACTGACGCTCGATGCGCTGGCCAGCGATTTCGAGGTCGTCACCCGGCAGTTGACGCTCGAATGCGGCGGCAACGGGCGGGCGTTTTTCGTCCCCGGCGCCTCGGGCAACCAGTGGACCACGGGCGCCGTGGGCTGCCCGGAATGGACCGGCGTGCGGCTGCGCGACGTGCTGAACGCCGCCGGGGTCAAGGACAGCGCCGTCTATACCGGCCATTACGGCAACGATCCGCATCTGTCGGGCGACCCGGAAAAGGTCGCGATCTCGCGCGGGGTGCCGATTGCCAAGGCGCTGGAAGAGGACACGCTGATCGCCTGGGCGATGAACGGCGAACCGCTGCCGGCGATCCACGGCTTCCCGCTGCGGCTGGTGGTGCCGGGCTATCCCGGTTCGGCCTCGCAGAAATGGCTGACCCGCATCTGGGTCCGCGACCAGGTCCATGACGGCCCCAAGATGGGCGGCTACTCCTACCGTCTGCCGGCCTATCCGGTGGCGCCGGGCACCGAGGTCCCCGAGGCCGACATGGTCGTCATGGAAACGATGCCGGTCAAGTCGCTGATCACCAGCCCGGCAACGCGGACCCAGCATGATGGCCTGTCGCTTGACGTGCGCGGCCATGCCTGGGCCGATGGCGAGGTCGCAGCCGTCCATGTGTCGCATGATTTCGGCCAGACCTGGCAGGAAGCGGCGCTGGAGGCACCGGTCAACCGCTATGCCTGGCAGCACTTCACCGCGACGGTCGACCTGCCGCAGCCCGGCTATTACGAGATCTGGTCGCGCGCGACCGATACCGACGGGCGCGTCCAGCCGGTCACCACGCCGGGCTGGAATCCGCGCGGCTATGGCAACAACATGGTCCACCGCATTGCGGTGCTGGCCGGCTAGGCGGGGCACCGACCGGATGGCGGTGCCGCCGCCATCCGGGTCTTCGGCAAGGGAGACTGCCGTGATCGCATCCTTTCGGCGCAGCGCGCCTGTCGCCGCTGCCTGTGTCGCAGGCCTGGTCCTGCTGACCCTCGCGGCCATTCCGCGCCCGGCGGCGGCACAGACCGAGATCCCCGACCCGATGTCGATCCCGAACCCGATGATGCCCAACCCCGGCGCGCCGATGACCTCGCTGAGCGTGGCGCCGATGCAGCCTTTCGGCGGGCTCGCTGCGCAGCGCGGTGCCGAGTCGGCCGGCATCAAGCGCGACCCCGACNNGGCAATCTGCCGGTCGGCCCGGGGCTTGAGGATGTGTATTACACCTGCACGGTCTGTCATTCGGCCCAGACCTTTGCCCAGCAGCGCCTGACCGACGAACGCTGGGCCTATCTGTGGGAATGGATGATCCGCGAACAGGGCATGCCCGATTGGGGGATGGAGCGACGCGAGTCGATCCTGGCCTATCTGACGACACATTTCTCGTCGGAATGACCCGGCCGCCCGTCGGCCCTGGGGCAGCCGGGCCGCACAGCTGCTTCACTGTTCCCGAAATACGCGGGCGCGGCATCCAAACCACAGGACGCGCTGCGAGCGACGTGCCCGCGCCCCGGCGGGCGGCGGGTGGGTGGGTGG
>DNSZ01000235.1 GCA_003500165.1 Paracoccaceae bacterium
GGGCATCCACCGCATCAGTTCAATGCGTTTTACAGTGATTTCGGCGAAGAAGCGCTCGACGAGGTTCAGCCATGACGCGCTGGTGGGCGTGAAATGCAGCTTGAAGCGCGGATGCTTCTCCAGCCAGGCCATAACCTCGGGCGTCTTGTGGGTCGCGTAGTTGTCGAGCACGATGTGGATGTCGCGAGGTTTCTTCACCGCCCGGTCGATCCGGCGCAGGAAGCTCAGGAACTCCCTGGCGCGGTGACGCGGCATGCATTCCCCGATGACCAAGCCCGACTTCACGTCGAGTGCCGCGAAAAGCGTAGTGGTGCCATGGCGCTTGTAATCGTGGGGCGTCACGCTGGAGGCGTGCCTTTGGCACGACGTGGCNNTCGACGCAGAGCACCACTGCGCGGTCCGGCGGGTCGAGGTAGAGGCCGACGATCTCGGTGACCTTCTCCTCGAGTTCGAGGGATCAGGATTTGATCCGGGGGATCAAATCCCCCGAGAACGGGTCGTTCGAGACCTTGAACCCCTTCACGACATGCGGCTTCAGCCCGTTCGGCGGGCCATCGATCCGCCGGATCGATGGCTGTCCCGCCTCACCCACCCNNTCAGCCCCGGCACGCCTTCATCGAGATACCGTTCCTGCCAGCGCCAGACCGTCGGCTTCGACATGCCCGTCCGCCGCATGATCTCGACTGTCCCCGCGCCGTCAGCTGTCGCCAGCACGATCCCGGCCCGCCAGGCAAGCTTGCGCGGTGTGTTGCGGTTGCTCAGCAGAGTTTGAAGCTCAGCGCGGTCGGCGGGGCCAAGGTAAAGGCAGATGTCGGAGCGTCTCATCCGCCAATCATGCCACGCTACGACAGCGTTGGGAATCCTATGTCAGGTGCAGAACACTAGAATGTTCCCCGCTATTTGCGGCGCGGGGCGCGCCCGCTGGCGGCCGCCCCCATAAGGCTGGGCCGCCATCGGGCGTGTTCCGCTGCCGTGCTGTGAGGAAACACGACCATGGGCCGCGCCTCGAAAACCGATCCGCCGCTGACCGCCGGGGCGCAAGCGCCGGCGGCCCCGACCCTGCGGCCTGACGGCGCCGCCCTGCCGCCCGCGCTCGCCGGGCGCCTCGCCGCCTCGGCCGAGCGGGCGGGCGAAACACCCGACGCGCATCTCGAACGGCTTCTCGGCCCGGCACTCGATGCCGAAGAGGAATGCCACCCCTCGAAGACCGAGATCCGCATCGCGCGCGGCATCGGTATTGTCCTCGCCGCGCTTGCGCTCGCGATGCTCGTCTATGTCGTTCAAAGCGGCGATCTCATCACCGGAATCGTCGTGCTGGCCTTCGCGACCCTGGCCGGCCGCTTCCTGCTATGGCCAGCTTTCGAAAACGGTTTGAACAATGATGTCGGGCGAAAAGAGATCTGGGGTGGCTTCCACCGATGCATGTACGATGAATGGAATGACGAACGACGTAACGAGGATCTGTCGCAACCGGTCCCCGGCGGACTAGGTCCGTACTCCGAGTTTGTATATGGCCGAGATTCATCGGACGACTAAGCATCGACGCCCTTCCTGGACGTATTGGTCATCATGCCGTCGAAATAGTCCGGCCGCAGCGATCCGGCGCCGGGATCGGGGATGCCGTGCAGATCGCGCTCGGCCTGCAGCCAGCGCGGCACCTCGGGCGACCTGTAGCCGGTGACCCCCGACGCCATGCCGCCGGGTGCCGCCCTGCCCTGCCCGCTTTCATACTCGCGGATGGCCGAGGCCAGGGCGCCCGCCTGCGAGGCGGGACGCGGACAAACTGCAATGAGTCACGCTCATTGCAGCCTGGTATTCGACCAAGGGTCATCGATCAGGACCGTTGGCCCCAACGGTCCATTCGACGGTCCCGAAGGTGAAGGCGCGGGCGTCCAGCTCCGCAGGGCCCGGCGCCGTGAAAGGCCGGGCGGGCGCGCAAGGCGGCGAGGACGGCACCCCGGCCGCTGTGGAACCGAGCTACGCCAGACCGACGCCAGAGCGCGCCGCCTAGGCGCCCCGCGGGCCGTGCTTCGCGGCCTGCCACAGCGCCTCCATCTCGGCCAGCGTGGCCTCCGCCGGGGTCTTGCCGACCCGCGCGAGGCCGTCCTCGATCGCGGCAAAGCGGCGCGTGAACTTGGCATTTGCGGCGCGCAGAGCGGCCTCGGGGTCGATGTCCCAGCGGCGGGCCAGATTGGCCAGCACGAACAGCAGGTCGCCGAACTCCTCTTCGGTATGGGCCGCATCGCCGGTGCCATGCGCCTCGGCCAGCTCGGCGATTTCCTCGGCGATCTTGTCAAGGATGCCGGCCATTTCGGGCCAGTCGAAACCCACCCGCGCGGCGCGCTTCTGCAGCTTGACCGCGCGCAACAGCGCCGGCAGCCCCAGCGCCACGCCATCGAGCGTGCCAGCCTGGCTGTGCGCCCGTTCGGCGGCCTTCGTTGCCTCCCAATGCTCGGATTGCGCGGCGGCATCGGCCACCGCCCCGTCGCCGAACACATGCGGATGGCGCGCCACCATCTTGTCGCCGACGGCCTTCGCCACGGCATCGAAATCGAACAGCCCGGCCTCTTCGGCCATGCGCGCGTGAAAGACGACCTGCAGCAGCAGATCGCCCAATTCGCCGGCAAGCTCGTCCCACGCTTCGCGGTCGATCGCGTCGGCCACCTCATAGGCTTCCTCGATCGTGTAGGGTGCGATCGAGGCGAAATCCTGCGCGACGTCCCAGGGGCAGCCGGTTTCGGGGTCGCGCAGCCGGGCCATGATCGCCCGCAGCCGCCGCATCGGGTCGGGGTGATCGACGCTCATCCCAGACCCGCACAGAAGGCCGCGATCCGGTCGCAACCGGCATCGAGCAGCGGCTGGGCGGCCGCGAAACTCAGCCGGACGTGACCCGGCGCGCCAAAGGCCGAACCGGGGACAAGCGCGACGCCGGTCTCGTCAAGCAGGGCGGTGCAAAAGCCGATGTCGTCGGCAAGCGCCGTGCCGGCCGGGCTGCGCCGCCCCAGGCATCCGGCGATGTCGGCGAACACATAGAACGCCCCGTCGGGCCGCGGGCAGACGAGGCCCGGTATCGCCGACAGCGCCGCGACGACGCGGTCGCGGCGGGCCTGGAACGCCGCCCGCCAGCCGTCGAGGAAATCCTGCGGCCCATCGAGCGCGGCCACCGCCGCCCATTGGCTGATCGAGCAGGGATTGGTGGTCACCTGGCTTTGGATGCTGCGCATGGCGGCGATCAGATCGGCCGGGCCCGCCCCCCAGCCGATCCGCCATCCGGTCATCGCATAGGCTTTCGAAACGCCGTTCACGGTCAGCGTGCGCGCCGCCATGGCGGGGACGGCTGCGGCCATCGTGGCACACGGTGTCGGCAGATAGCTCAGCTGGGCGTAGATGTCGTCGGACAGCACCCGGATATCGGGCCAGTCGGCCAGCACCTCGGCCAGCCCGGCAAGGTGATCCGCGCCATAGACCGCCCCGGTCGGGTTGCCCGGGCTGTTGAGCACCAGCCAGCGGGTGCGCCGCGTCAGGACCCTTGCCAGGGCGTCCGGCGTCAGCCGAAAGCCGGTCGCGGGACCGGTCGGGACCACCACCGGCGTGGCCCCGCAAAGCCGCGCCATGTCGGGATAGCTGACCCAATAGGGCGCCGGCACGACAACCTCGTCGCCGGGGTTCAACGTGGCCGCAAAGGCGTTGAAGATCACCTGCTTGCCGCCGGTGCCCACGGAAATCCGGTCGGCGGTCACCGCCATGCCGCACGCGCGGGCAAAGGCGCGGCGGATCGCCGCCTTCAGTTCGGGGATGCCGTCGACCGCCGTGTAGCGCGTCGCGCCGGCCTCGATCGCGGCCCTTGCCGCCTCGCGGATATGGGCGGGCGTGTCGAAATCGGGCTCGCCCACCGACAACCCGATCACGTCGTGGCCCGCGGCGGCCATCGCGCGGGCGCGGGCCGCCACCGCCGCGGTGGCCGAGGGCGCGATTCGGCCCGCCATGTCGGACAGCGCCGCCATCAGGTCGCACTCCGGTTGTCAGCCTGTTCGGGCGCGTCGTAGGGAGAGTCGGGGCCGCATGCAAGGGCTGCGCCCGCTGCAACGGGGGAGGGGCACGAAGAATGAGCGACACCGGCGACAACTATTATGGCGACGATTCGGCCACATTCGGCGACCGCGTGGCCGCCGCGCGCGAGACGCTGGGGCTGAGCCAGGTCGAACTGGCGCGCAAGCTGGGCGTCAAGCTCAAGACCGTGACGGCGTGGGAAAACGACATCGCCGAGCCGCGCGCGAACCGGCTTCAGATGCTGGCCGGTATCCTCAACGTTTCGGTCATGTGGCTGCTGACCGGCGCGGGCGACGGGCTGGAGGCGCCGCATGAGGAAACCCCGCTGGAGGCCGATGTGCATGACATCCTGATCGAACTGCGCCGCCTGCGCGCCGATCACGCGCGGCTGAACGACCGGCTGGGCGGGCTGGAAAAGCGGCTGCGCAAGGCTCTGAAGGACGGCACCCGGGGATGACGGCCGGCCCGGCCGAAGACGCCCGGAACCGCGTCAAACGGCTGCACCTGCGGGCCTGGCGGCGCGGCACGCGCGAGTTGGACCTGGTGCTTGGCCGCTTTGCCGATGCCGAGCTTGGCCGCATGGATGGCGACCGGCTCGACCTGTTCGAGGCGCTGCTGGCGGTGGAGGACCCGCTGCTGGCGGACTGGATCGCGGGCCGGGCGCGCCCGCCCGACCGCTTTGCCGAAATGGTCGCGGCGCTTGGCCGCTTCCCGGGCGGCATTTAACGCTTTCTTTGTTCTTATGCCGCAAATCCTGTCCGCAAGGCGCAGCGAGAACGCGGAGAGACAGATGAGCATCCACGCGGCGGTGATCGAGACTCCGGGCCGGTCCTTCATGGACAGCTATGTCGAAAGCCTGGCCCTGGTAGAGCGGCTGCACCGCCTGCTGCTCGACGTCATCAAGGACGAGTTCGAGCGGGTGGGCCTGCTGGAAATCAATGCCGTTCAGGCGCTGTTGCTGTTCAATGTCGGCGACAACGAGGTCACCGCAGGCGAGTTGAAATCGCGCGGTTACTATCAGGGCTCCAACGTGTCCTACAACCTCAAGAAGCTCGTCGAACTGGGCTACATGCACCACCAGCGCTGCGAGATCGACCGCCGATCGGTGCGGGTCCGGCTGACGCCGAAGGGGCGCGGAATCCGCGATCTGGTCGCCTCGCTGTTCGTCCGCCATGCCGACAACATCGAGAGCCGGAACCTGCTGGCCGGCACCAGCCTCGAAGTGATCAACGACGCGCTGAAACGGCTGGAACGCTACTGGACCGACCAGATCCGCTATATCTACTGAGCGACCCCGCGCCGGCACCGATCGGCGGTTTTGAGCCAAATCGCGCCGAATTGCCGCCGGCCACCTGTTCGCTGCTGCGCAGCGTCTGCGACCGTGGTAGAAAACCCCCAAATCGGGGCGAGTCGCCCCGACGGACCGCCATGCGCAGGGGGCCGGGCAGGAACGAATGAGCAGCGAGTCCGTCATCGGGGGCAGGACCGAATCGTCGCAGTTGCAGGGCTTCGACGCGTTCGAGGTGCGGCTGGGCGACCTGATGCGCGGCGAACGGGCGACTTTAGGCAAGTCGCTGCTCGACGTCCAGCGCGAGTTGCGAATCAGGGCGACCTATGTCGCGGCGATCGAGAATGGCGATCTGGGCGCCTTCGAATCGAAGGGCTTCATCGCCGGCTATGTCCGCTCCTACGCGCGCTATCTGGGCTTCGACCCGGAATGGGCCTTTGCCGCCTTCTGCGCCGAGACCGGGTTTTCTTCGGTCAGCGGCCAGTTGAGCGAGCGCGCGGCGGAACCTGCCGGCGGAACGGCACCGGTTGCGCAGACGGCCGATCCGTTTGCGTCGGGCCGCTTTGCCGGATCGCTGCCATCCGGTCCGGCGCTGCCGCAGATCAACCCGGGCGCGCTCGGCTCGTTTCTGGTGCTGGCGGTGCTGCTGACTGGCCTCGGCTATGGCGCCTGGTCGGTCCTGCAACAGGTCCAGCAGGTCACCGTGGCGCCGGTCGATGCCGCCCCCGGGGCCGTTGCCGCCGCCCCGGAAATCGGCGGCGCCCCGATCGAGCGTGACCCGGTTGTGGCCGCGACGCGCCTGCCGGCCGAGGGGCTGGAGCGGCTCTATCGGCCGCAGGGCCTCGATCTGCCGGTGATGACGCCGCGCGACGGGCCGATTGCCGCGCTCGATCCCGATACCATCGGGGCGCTGGCCCCCGACACCGTGCCGCGGCGAATGGACTCGGCCGATCCGCTGGTCGCGGCGGTGACGGGTGCATCCGGGTCGGACAACACGGCAATAAGGGTGACCGAAGCCGGCCCGCCCGAATTGGCGCTGATCGCCCGCACGCCGGTCTGGGTTCGGGTGCGCGACCCCGGCGGCGCGGTCCTGTTCCAAGATACGCTTGGGCCCGGCGAAAGCTATACCCTGCCGCCGCTCGAGGGCGCGGCCAGCCTGCGTGCGGGCAATTCGGGCGATCTCTACATTCTTGTCGATGGCGTCCCGTTCGGCCCGGTGGGCGAAGCCGGTACGGTTGTCAGCAATGTCGCGCTGAGCCCCGAGGCGGTTCGCACCGCCTATATCCGCACCGACCTGCCGAGCGGACTTGCGCCTTCGACGGTCGCCGAGGCCGACAGCCCCGCGGGACAGTAGGCGACATCGCGCCCGTTGCCCCGGGCCTCTGGCAGGGTTAGGTGTGCACGAGGTCCGATCGCGAAAGGGAACGACCGATGTCGCACAATCCGATCCGCCCCTGGCGCAACATCGACCGCCGCAAATCGCGCCAGATTCATGTCGGCCCGGTGCCGGTGGGCGGCGATGCGCCGATCAGCGTGCAAAGCATGACCAACACGGTCACGACGGATGTGGCGGGCACGGTGGCGCAGATCCAGGCTTGCGCCGAGGCCGGCGCGGATATCATGCGGGTCTCGGTGCCTGACCGCGATTCGTCCCGCGCGCTGCACGAGATCGTGCGCGAAAGCCCGGTGCCGATCGTCGCCGACATCCATTTCCACTACAAACGCGCGATCGAGGCGGCCGAGGCGGGTGCGGCCTGTCTGCGGATCAACCCGGGCAATATCGGCGATGAAAGCCGCGTCCGCGAGGTGATCCGCGCCGCCCGCGACCATGGCTGTTCGATCCGCATCGGCGTGAATGCCGGCAGCCTGGAGAAAGACCTGCTGGAGAAATACGGCGAGCCCTGCCCCGAAGCGATGGTGGAATCGGGGCTCGACCATATCCGCATCCTCGAAGACAACGATTTCTTCGAGTTCAAGATCAGCTGCAAGGCGTCCGAC
Source organism: Paracoccaceae bacterium (assembly GCA_003500165.1). GTDB lineage: Bacteria > Pseudomonadota > Alphaproteobacteria > Rhodobacterales > Rhodobacteraceae > UBA10424. Next base: position 7,337 of record DNSZ01000235.1, read on the forward strand.
GTGTTTCTGGCCGCAGCCGCCTATCAGGGGCTCGCCGAAGCGACCGACGCGCCGATCCATCTGGGCATCACCGAGGCCGGCGGGCTGACCACCGGCACGGTGAAATCGGCGATCGGGCTGGGCAACCTGTTGTGGATGGGGATCGGCGACACGCTGCGGGTGTCGCTGTCGGCCGACCCGGTCGAAGAGATCAAGGTCGGCTATGAAATCCTCAAGGCGCTGGGGCTGCGGCATCGCGGCGTCAACGTGATCTCCTGCCCGTCCTGCGCGCGTCAGGGTTTCGACGTGATCAAGACCGTCGAAATCCTCGAAGAGCGGCTGGCGCATATCAAGACGCCGATGAGCCTGTCGATCATCGGCTGCGTGGTGAACGGCCCGGGCGAGGCGCTGATGACCGATGTCGGCTTCACCGGTGGCGGGGCCGGGCATGGCATGGTCTATATCGCCGGCAGGCAAAGCCACAAACAGGCCAATGACCGGATGATCGAGCACATCGTCGAACAGGTGGAAAAGAGGGCCGCCGAGATCGAGGCGGCGCGTGCGGCCGAAGAGGCCGAGGCCGAAGCCCGCCCGGCGGCGGAATAGGCGGCATGAAGGTGCTGTTCTGGATCGCGATCGTCGCCCTGGTGGCCGTTGTCGGGGGTGCTGTCTATTTCCGTCTGGCACCGGTGCCGCCGGCGATGCTGGCCGCCGATCCGCTGACTGCAACGAAACCGGACAGCCCGAACGCCTGGCTGGTGCGGCCGGAAGGCGGGGACGCGGCGGCGCCGGTCTATGCCCTTTCGGCCGACGAGCTGATGGACAGGCTGCGCGACATCGCGCTGGCCGAGCAGCGGACCACGGGCACGACAACGCCGGGCGATGCGGACCGGCCCTCCCAGGGCTTTGTCGCACGCAGCCGACTGTTCGGCTTTCCCGATGTGGTCGTGGCCACGGCACTCCCGCTCAGCGACGACAGCTCAACCCTCGCGATCTATTCCCGGTCGGTCCATGGCTATTCCGACATGGGGGTGAACCGCGCCCGCGTGGAGCGCTGGCTCGACGCGCTCGGGCCCTTCGAAGCGGAAGGATGACACGCAGGGCTGCCCGGTATCGCGCCAGGCGGGATTGTTGAGGGACATGTCGCAAAGCGCCAGAAACGAGCGCCCGCCCACCGTCAGGCAGACGGTCTCACCCAGTTCGACCCGTTCGCCACGGCTGCCGGTGCAATAGCATGACGGGGTTGATGCCGTCTCTGCCCAGGCGGGCAGCGCGGCAGTGAGGGCGGCAAGAACAACGCAGCGATACATCATGTTGAAGACCATAGCATCGCTATTCCCGTTTGGAAGGGCGCTGCGCCGGCGCTTGACGCCCCGCACCGGATCGGGGACATCGCGCAGATGCTTCCCGAGGACAAGTTGCACGAGATCGCGCGCCGCTTCGAATATCTCGAGGCAAGGCTGGCCGAGGGCGGCGGCGCACCGCAGAAACCGCGCCGGACCATGCGCGACCGAAACCTGTGGCCGCGGCAGTGGTCGGCGACCGGGCTGGAAAACGAAGAAATCTGTGGCGCCAGCCAAATCTTCACGCTCGCGTGAAGCGATCGGATCGGAGACGCGCCATGAACAGATGCCTCACCGCGATCGCGCTGCTCTTTCTCGCCCTGCTGCTGGCCCTGCCGGCCCAGGCCCGCTTCATCCAGCCCGACTGGCTCGACCCGAACCAGCCCGGCGTGGGGACGAACCGGTATGCCTACAGCTTCAACGATCCGGTCAATCTGAGTGATCCGGGGGGAAATGCGGTTTGCGGCGGTGTATGCGTTGGCGCGGCGCTGGGGGCGCTTGTCGCGAGCGTCTTAGCAACCGATCACGCAATCGATATGGCAGATGGTAAAATCGACGGGGCCAGTCCGTTTGGAAATCCTGTAGGCAGCCTTGCCGCAGCCGTAGTCGAGGGCATGTCAAGCAATGCAGAGTCCGGGGTGCAAATTGGTGATGGGGTTCACGCATCCCTTCCAGACGACAGCTTCTTGGGGATCCAGGATGATCCAAAAGCTGATGCCCGACGCGGCGGACGGCAGAATTCTGGCCCGCTGAATCCTGAATTTGGTGGAACTGGAAACGCTGTAGACGACTTCGATATAATCACGGGCGGAGACTATGTGCACGATCCTGAAACAGGCCACAGGATAGGTCCCAACGGTGAGAGATATCGTCCCGGAAGAGACGGGCGGGGGCCCCGGATCGATATTCCAGCAAGAGGCGGACGGCGCGCGGAGACTATGCACTATCCACCGGAGAGTGTAGAGCAGAACGATGACAACGAATCTGGGGAGGATCGTGAGGAACACGATGAATCGAGGGAACAGCAATAAGGAGATGAGCAACGACTTAGGATATCCGTTCACTTTTTCAGATGGAACTCAGGATTTAAAGCGCTGGATTTATGACATCGAATGGTTGGCTGTGCGAAATGGGCTAGCCGAAAATGGTGTAGCTTCGGCAGTCATTGGAATCAAGAACCATGCCCCAGTGGAAATCAAAGCTGAGGTAAATGAGTATAGTTTGCGCGGTGAAGCGGGCAGCTTGGTGTTCTCGATATATCGTGGAGTCACTCTCTTTGACAAGGGGGACTGTGTGAAGATTGATGGTGTTTGTGAGGTGAAGAAGCTCGTATTGTACGAGTCAGGAATTCGATTCGAAAGTGGGATCAGGATTCGAACTAAGCGCAAGAGCGAAATATATATCGTTCCATCGTCTTTCGCCTGCTTTCTTTTTGTTTCGGTCGATGATTTCATTTTCTACTCTGGAACGCCAGAGTTCGAGATTTCCTGTTACATAGTTGAAGACATATGATATCCGCAATGCTTATCCAAATACCATTCCAATTTTCGTTTAGGTAGGGGGACCCAGAGGTGACATGAGGACCAGTCTTGCCGCCCTGCTGCTTGCCCTCCCGGGGCCACCACCGGTATTCGAGCCGACGTGGCGGCCCTGCTTGGGCGGCGGCGGTGGCCTCAAAAGCGTTCTGGCTCGCGCGTTAGAAGCAGTTGGCCGAGCTATCAAGGATTTGCGGAATCCTTGGATTCAAATATCAAGT
>DNSZ01000220.1 GCA_003500165.1 Paracoccaceae bacterium
GGATGCGGTAGGCCAACCGGCTTTCGAGGAACGCCCGGCTGTTGTTCGGCGCCGCCGTGGCAAAGATCGTCTGCCACTCTGACTTCAGCTGGGTGACGGACATGGACTTCAGCGCGGCCAGGCGCGCGGGTATGGGGTCGGGCTTCGTCATGCGTTTCTCCGGTGAGTTGGAGTTGCATGACGGCATTGGTCGTCGGGATAGTGTAGGCAACTGTCTCCAGTATATTCAGATACTTCGCATCCATTCTGCCCGAGCAGACGAACCAGCCCGAGCGCCAGCAGGTCGCAAAGCTCGGCACGGCGCTCGGCGGGGGTCATCTGGTCGGGCGGGAGTGGGTTCGGCCGTTTCAACTTGGTCTCCGTCATGCGGCGCTTGGTTGCAGCGCGTTCTGAGAGAGAAAAGCCAAGTGGTCGGCCTGATCGGGACAGCTGCCGTCAGAAGAGCCTGATACCGGGATTCCGAGCCGAACGAACCAGGCTTAGAGGGGCGCCCCATAGGTCATCTGTGTCTGGGGGTTCCATATGCTTGTTATGCGCCTTCCCGTTCTCCTGCGTAACTGACGTCTTAATCAGGAGACGCTGACGACTTGGGGGAGAAGGCGCATGTGTCTGCACCCCCAAGACACCAACGTCCACTTTACCAGCCTTGTGTGGAGCCTTGGTAGGCTGCATCTATGCGCCAAGGAGAACACAAATGACCGAACAGAATCAATCAGAAACGGCAACCCCGCCCAAGAAGCCGCGTCGGTCCGCGAACGCGGACAAGTGGGGCGCGAAGGTAATGGAGCAGGGTTTCTGCATGATCCCTTCGCTGCTGCTGCGCGCGCAACGCCGCCTGCACCTGAACCCGTCTCAGCTCGCCGTCCTGCTTCAGATCATCGATCACTGGTGGGACGCCGCACGCAAACCGTACCCGAGCAAAAAGGAGCTTTCCTCCCGCCTCGGCATCAGCGAGCGCCAGGTGCAGCGTTACATCACTGACCTCGAACGGGAGGGGCTGTTGCGTCGGCACGAGCGTTACGGCGAACACGGCGGAAGGCAGACCAATATGTACGACCTGCAGGGCCTCGTCGACAAACTCGCCGAGATCGAGCCCGAGTTCCGCGAGGCGCGTGAGTTGGCGCGCAAGAGCCGGAAGGCTGCTGCCTCCCCAGGCTGGCGTCCCAAGAAGAAGAGCGGGGCTGACAAGGACGGCCCCAGCTAAACCCGACTGATCCAGTCCACCCGAAGACCTCACCACGAAGCAGCAAGATGCGCTGCTTCGAACGATCCCGCACGTCCAGATTTTCGAAGGCCAAGAAGAAAGGCGCCGCATGAACCAACATTCCAAACACAGCATCGATCGGTCGCGTCGCCCTTTTGGCGCCGGAAGCGGCGCCATGGACGCCGAATTCACGCGGGAGTGGCGGTGCCGTGACTGCGGGAGGCTCCTCGGCAAGACCAACGGCAGTCAGATGCAGATCCGCCGGAAGCCGCTCGATTATGTTGTCGGGTTTCCGGTGCTTGCGACCTGTCCCGGCTGCGGGTCGCTGAACGTGACGAACAAGCCGTAAGCGCGCGGCAACGCGCGCCCCCACCCAACCCTCTGAAACCCAAGAGACGCGCGACGTCCTGACCTGGCCACGAGAAGGCGCCGGACGCCTGGCCGCAAGGCAGGCGTCCAATGTCCATCGCGTGGCACGCGATCCGCGATCACCTTACAGATTCATCTTCCAAGCTTAACTTTCAGCGCAGTTACGACGCCATCCGGCGCACGCAGACCGCCCTAGCGCCGTTCCGCGATCCGGCGGCTCTACTGGACGGGCTGCATAGCACCCCCGGCGATCCGGCCCGGAAGAACGTGATTCTCGCCGCGCTGGTCGGAGCTACGCAGGGCGACGGGCCCGCGTCCGACTGCGCCCTGACGATGCTGTTGCTGGCGCTCTGGCCCGGCCTCGACGCCATCCGGCGCCGGTCGCTCTGGCGCAGGATCGGCACCGCCGACGAGGTTGCATCCGATGTTCTGGCGCGCACCATCGAGGCAGTCCGCAGCCTCGACCTCGGGCGCGTCAACTGGATCGCGGCCACGGTCCTGCGCAACGTCGAGCGCGACATGATCCGCGCCCGCCAGCGCGACCAGGCGCGCGAACATCTCGCCAGTGGCGCCGACCCCGACGAGGTGGCGGACAGCGGCGACAGCGGGATCGGCGCGGCCGGATACGCACGGCTGAACGGCGCCGTGCGGAAGTTGCTCGGCGACGACGCCCTTCTCGTGATCCGCGTGGCGATCGAGGGTTTCTCGCAAGCCGAGGCCGCCGTCGAACTGGGGCTGACCGAGGCCGCCGCTCGCAAGCGGTACCAGCGCGCGATGCACCGGCTGAACGACGCGCTCGAGGAAATCCCCTGAACCGGTGTCCCGATCCGGTCCCGCCGGTGGCTTTTCCCATTCGAGCGCCCCGAGCGCCTTCCCTCCAACCGAAAGCAGACACGAATGAACCGCACTGCCGATCTGTCGCTCGAGGATTTCAGGCGTCTTCCGGGGCTCTATCGCCGCTGGGAACTGACCGAGGTCTGCGAGCCCAACCGCAACTATCAGATCGAGGACGCCGGCGCCCATGCCGACGGGACGCCGCTCCTGGCGATCTACGTCGCCGAGCCCGCGCCCGACGTCCGTGAGGCCGCGTGATGCGCCTCCTCGATCACCTCATCCCATGGAGAACAGCCATGCCGGACCAGCCGGAAGACATCACCCGTCTTCGCGCCGCGAGCTACGCGCTCGAAGACCTCCCCGAAACCATCGCCTTCCCGCAGCGCGCGGGTGACGAGCCGCGCGAGCCGCTGCCGGTCGTCGAGGCGACCGTCGACGAGATCGCCTTCGCGATCGTGGAAGCGGAGCGCGAGAGCACGGCCGCCTACCGCCGCGCCGACGCGCTGAAGCGGCTCTACAAGCTCGCCCGCGAGGCCGGGTGCATCGGCGCAGAACGCGCCGCTGTGGCGGTGATGAAGAAGGAGGGCCAGTGATGGCCCTTCCCATCATCGGCGCCGACGAGCGGCTTGCACAGCGCAAGGGGATCAAGGGCGTCATCTTCGGCCGGTCCGGCATCGGCAAGACCAGCCTGCTCTGGACGCTGAACGCCTCGACCACGCTCTTCCTCGATCTCGAAGCTGGCGATCTGGCGGTCGAGGGGCTGGAGATCG
>DNSZ01000286.1 GCA_003500165.1 Paracoccaceae bacterium
AGATCGCCGGCCTCGAGATCAAGGAAGAGCGTGGTCGAGGCGTTCAGCGTCCAGAGCAGGCTGGTCTTGCCGATGCCGGACCGCCCGAAGATGACGCCCTTGATGCCCTTGCGCTGCGCGAGCCGTTCGTCGGCGCCGATGATGGGAAGGGCCATCACTGGCCCTCCTTCTTCATCACCGCCGTGGCGGCGCGATCTGCGCCGATGCACCCGGCCTCGCGGGCGAGCTTGTAGAGCCGCTTCAGCGCGTCGGCGCGGCGGTAGGCCGCCGTGCTCTCGCGCTCCGCTTCCACGATCGCGAAGGCGATCTCGTCGACGGTCGCCTCGACGGCCGGCAGCGGCTTGCGCGGCTCGTCACCGGCGCGCTGCGGGAGGGCGATGGTTTCGGGGAGGTCTTCGAGCGCGTAGCTCGCTTTGCGAAGACGGGTGATGTCGTCCGGCTGGTCCGGCATGGCGGTTCTCCGTGAGATGAGGTGATCGAGGAGGCGCATCAGGCGGCCTCGCGGACGTCGGGCGCGGGCTCGGCGACGTAGATCGCCAGGAGCGGCGTCCCGTCGGCATGGGCGCCGGCGTCCTCGATCTGGTAGTTGCGGTTGGGCTCGCAGACCTCGGTCAGTTCCCAGCGGCGATAGAGCCCCGGAAGACGCCTGAAATCCTCGAGCGACAGATCGGCAGTGCGGTTCATTCGTGTCTGCTTTCGGTTGGAGGGAAGGCGCTCGGGGCGCTCGAATGGAAAAAGCCACCCGCGGGACCGGATCGGGACATCGGTTCAGGGGATTTCCTGGAGGGCGTCGTGCAGCCGGCGCATCGCGCGCTGGTACCGCTTGCGAGCGGCGGCCTCGGTGAGCCCCAGCTCCACGGCGACTTCCGCCTGCGAGAAGCCTTCGATCGCCACGCGGATCACCAGCAGAGCGTCATCGCCGAGCAGCTTCCGCACGGCGCCGTTCAGCCGTGCGTACCCGGTCTCGCCGATCCCGCTGTCGCCGCTTTCCGCCACCTCGTCGGGATCGGCGCCGCTGGCGAGATGTTCGCGCGCCTGGTCGCGCTGGCGCACGCGGATCATGTCGCGCTCGACGTTGCGCAGCACCGTGGCCGCGATCCAGTTGACGCGGCCGAGGTCTAGTCCGCGGACAGCCTCGGTGGTGCGCGCCAGTACGTCGGACGCGACTTCGTCGGCGCTGCCGAGCCTGCGCCAGAGCGACCGGCGTCGTATGGCGTCGAGGCCGGGCCAGAGTGCCAGCAACAGCAGCGTCAGGGCGCAGTCGGACGCGGGCCCGTCGCCCTGAGCCGCCCCGACCAGCGCGGAGAGGATCACGTTCTTTCGGGCCGGATCGCCGGGCGTGCGGTGCAGCCCATCCAGCAGGGCCGCCGGATCCCGGAATGGTGCGAGGGCGGCCTGCGTACGCCTGACGGCCTCGAAACTGCGCTGGAAGTGAAGGTTGGAGGAAGATTGCATGAGGTGATCACGGATCTCGTGCCACGCGAAGGACATCGGACGCCTGCCTTGCGGCCAGGCGTCCGGCGCCTTCTCGTGGCCAGGTCAGGACGTCGCGCGTCTCTGCGATTTCAGAGGGTTGGGTGAATGCGCGCGTCAGCGCGCGGGTGCGGTCGCGTTGTTCAGCGTGCCGCAGCCGCGGCAGGTGGCCTGAACCGGAAAGCCCACGAGATACTCGTGCCCCCGCGCGAAGCGCAGGTGCATGCGGCCGTCCCGGCAGACGCCGAGCAGCTTGTCACAGCGCGTGCAGCGCCATTCCGAGTTGGAGGTGGTGGGCTTGGTCTTCGCTGCGCCGGACCAACTCGTCGTGGCTGCCTGGCGCGAGGGGAAGGGAGTCGGCATGGAAGTGCTCCTCTATGTGGAGCCCTTCCAGTAATCAGCGGTTTGTTAGACCGTCTCCCGCCGCATGTTAGACCGCTGTTAGACGGTCGCTTCCTCGGCTGGCTCGGCCACGGCTTCGGTCGGCTGCGCAGTGAGTAGCAGTCGCCAATATCCGTTCTTCGCACCCTTGCCGATATAGACGTCCCGGATGCTGTCCCAGGTCTCCTTCCGGAACGCCTGTTGGGGGCTTCTGGACTCGAAGCCTTCCATCAGCGCCTTTACCTGAACGTCGGGACTGCCTTTCGCGGCTGCGACCACCAGGCGCTCGAAGATCGTAAGTTGATCGTTCCCAGCGAGGTGAAGCGGCTCCCTGCCAGGAATGAACAGCGTGCCGGACTGCTTACCTGTCCGAACCACCCGCGGGGACACGCCCCCGCGTGCGAGTGAAAGACCGTCGCGGTACGCGAGTTCTATTCCATCGCGCGCGAACAGCATTTCCTCGTCCGCCGATGCGAGATGGGACAGCAGCGGCATGACGACGTTGGGCCCAAGATGTGACGGCATCTCCTCGCTCGCGGCGAAGACGATGCCCACCCCAGCGGTGCCCCGCACGCGCAACATCAGATCCAGTCTCTGCGCCGCTTTGGGATCATTGAGCCGTCGGGCGAAATAGACGGGCACATCTGCCTCATCGATCTGGATCGCGCCGACGAGGGTCAGGTCCGGGTCCAGGATCTGCGCCGCCCGCTTGCTCAGCAGCGGCTTCATCAGGCGCATGAGCGTCTCGTGAAGCCACTGAGCGTTGACCGCGAACATCTCGACATCCGACGCGGGGCGCTTGCCGACATCTTCGCCGAAAGGACCGACAGCGTGGATCATGCCTTCGGTCGCCGACGGCTTTACGGCGCCTTCCCCGTCGACGTCGTCGTCCTCGATGAGAACCACGTCCTGACGGTCGCGGCGCTCGAGCAGGCCGCCTTCGATGAGACGCTTCGGGTCAAGCCCGAGTTCCAGCAGATAACTTCCGCTGACCTCATCCTCGATGCGATCGTGGAGTTGAACAAGCTGGGGAAATATCGCGCGAAGGTCATCATGCGCGATTTGCCTGAACGCGCTCAGGATTCCCCATTCCTTGAGCAGCGCGAAGCCGAGGCTGCGTTCCTCCGGATCGGGCTTGCTCTGCAGGTTGCAGCTCTTCGTGCCCGCAATCGTGATATTGAGCGTCCGCTGCTTCTCATCGCCGATCAGGTTGTAGGCCACCGCGATCGTGATCCGGCTGAACGCTTCGGCGCGCCGAAAGATGTTCCGCGCCCCGAGATATCGGTCGGCAACCTCCTGGATGTCATCGTCGACCGTCACCTTGAGCTGAAGCTTGCGGCGCCAGGTTCCCAGCCGGATCTCGGCTTCGATGACGCGCGCGCACTCGAACCCGTACCCTTCGATCTCAGGGGGCTGCAGGAGAAGCGAAGACCGGAAGCGCGAAAGATTATAGCGCTTCCAGGTCAGAGGTTTCTGGGAGATGTCGTGACCTAGCGCAACTTCGGCAAAGGAGTCGCTGACCGTCTGGCGCACCACGGGGCTGTCCGCGCAGACCTCGATCTGCCGCATTGAGGGCGTGTAGATCAGCGTCGCCTCGTTCGGCGGTCGGTAGTAGATGGTTCCCCGCCTTCCGTCTTGCCGGTGATCGTAGACGCTCGAAAGCGGGCCACCGTGCCGGACGATCAGCATGATGGACGCAGGGTGCGTATCGGTGGCAGGCAGATCGAGCGCCTTGACCGTGCAGGATATCTCGGGCTTCAGCTCGAGCATGCCCTTGATCTTGGACGCCAGCGCCTTTTCGTCGATGGCCGCCGCGTCGAGGGCTACCTGGTTCTCCAGTTCGACCTCGAAGGCGTCGTAGAGCTTGCCGTGGTCGCGGAACTGTCGGGCGAAGTGAAAGCTCTCCGCATCCTCGAAGGTTTCGCGTTCATGGAGATATGCCCAGATGCTTCTGCAGAGCTCATCTGGCTGCCGGTGAAACTCCTGCGACCGTGTCTCATCGAGTTGTTGCTCGACAATGGTGGTGAGCGAAGTGACGCCCTTTTTCTCGGCGAGGGCCCGGATCCTTCGTGATCGCTGCTCCGCAGGTCGTAGGTCATCGCGGTCGAAATCCGACAGCGTCTCGACAAGTGCTTGCCGAAACGCCTCGACCGCTTCTTCGTCGGCGAGGTCCGGAACGTCCTCGGGCAGCTTGAATTCCGGCTCATTGTCGCCCTCGCGCACGGCAAGGGCAGCTCGGGCGAGGTCGACGCGCGCATCCTCGATCAGCGCCAGAACATGCGGACCGATCGGGGATGCTTTGCGCGCCATGAACTCACCTCAATGAACTACTGCTCTCGATTGATTCAACCTGCGATAATCATGGACAAATCCGTGATCGGCAAGCCCTGATGTTCGCTTCCTGTTCGCATTCACTCATCTCGTTCAGCTGAGATGTCCCGTCGGGGGCGGCCGGGTGGCTTTTGATCGGTAACGACACCACCGAACACGGCTACCGAGACATGAAACGCCCGAACCCGCTCCCTCCCGACCAGATGACCGCCTCCGAGCGCCGTGCCGAGCTTTGCGACCTGCTGGCGCTCGGGCTGGTTCGTCTGCTCGGGCAGAATGGATGCGAAGTATCTGAATATACTGGAGACAGTTGCCTACACTATCCCGACGACCAATGCCGTCATGCAACTCCAACTCACCGGAGAAACGCATGACGAAGCCCGACCCCATCCCCGCGCGCCTGGCCGCGCTGAAGTCCATGTCCGTCACCCAGCTGAAGACAGAGTGGCAGACGATCTTTGCCACGGCGGCGCCAAACAACAGCCGACCGTTCCTTGAGAGCCGGTTGGCCTACCGCATCC
>DNSZ01000234.1 GCA_003500165.1 Paracoccaceae bacterium
TCGCTGCCCTTCGGCTGCTCGGCGGCGCATCTGGCCGATTTCCGGCGGCTGATGCGGATGCGGCTTCTGAAGGGCGAGGCGGTGGCAGGCCTGGCGCCGCTCCATGGCGAATGGCGCGGCAATGCGCGCGGCCCGGGGATGCTGCTGGTGGGCCGCCAGGGCCAGACCTTCCAGTGGGACAATTTCGTGTCCTCGGGCAATTACAACACCGCCGTGATCGGCAAGTCGGGCGCCGGCAANNGTACAAATCCGATGCCGTCGAACTCCTGACCCGGGTCATCGCCACCATGGCCGAACTGTCGGATGTGCAGGACACGCGGGTGCGCGAGGTCGAGGAAAGCCTGATCGCCGAGGCGGTGATGGCGATCTGGGACGAGAAGGGCCCCGAGGGCGAGGTCACCGACATCCGCGACCGGCTGGCGCGCGCGATCGACCGCGAACCGCGGCTGAAGGATGTGGTGGGCAAGCTCAACCGGTTCGCCCGCGGCGGGCTTTACGGCCGCTATTTTGAGGGCCGGGCCAACCTGTCGGTCGACACGCCCTTCACGGTGGTGGAGCTTTCGGACATCAAGAGCCAGCGCGGGCTCGAAAGCGTCATCCTGCAGATGGTGATCTTTCTCGGCTCGGAGCTGATGTTCAAGACGCCGCGGTCGCTGCGCGTGGCGATCATGATCGACGAGGCCTGGGACCTCCTGAAGGGCGACGGCACCGCGCGCTTCATCGAGGGCATCGTGCGGCGGGCGCGCAAATACACCGGCGCGCTGATCACCGGCACCCAGTCGATCGACGATTACACCGCCAACCCGGCCTCGAAGGTCTGCCTCGAGAATTCGGACTTCACCGTGTTCCTGGCGCAGCGCCCCGAGACGGTCGACCGGCTCGGCGTGCCCGATGCGGTGAAGGAGAAGCTCAAATCGCTGGTGTCGGTGCCGGGCGAATTCTCCGAACTGGCGATCAAGGCGCCCGAGGGGTTCGCCTTCGGGCGGCTGGTGCTCGACCCGTTCTCGCTGGCGGTGTTCTCGTCGAAGGGCGCGACGGTGGAGCGGCTGCGCCACTACCGCGAGGCCGAGGGGATGGATGTGGTGACCGCGCTCAGGACCATGGTGGCGCGGGGCGAGGCGCTGTGATGCCGGCCGGGCGGCTCGACCTGGCGATCGCGCTTCTGGGCCATGCGGTCACGGCGGCGGTGGCGATCGCGGCGAGCCTGGCGATCCTGGGCGCGCGCGGCGCGGGGCAGGGGGCCCGGATCGTCACCTTCGACCCCGACCGGAGCGTGATCGCCTTCATCGAAGCGCTTCCCGAAGAGATCGGCGAGGCGGCGCTGCGCGACCGCATCGCGGGGTTCCACGATGCCATCCTGGCCGAGACGGCCGCCTTCGCGCGGGCGAACGATCTGGTGCTGCTGGACAGCGCGGCGGTGCTGACCGGAGCCGAGGATGTGACCGAACGCATCCTCGACCGGGTGCTGGCCCGATGACCGGGCGCGGGTTCATCGCGCCGGCGGGCGGCGCGCTTCTGGTGGTCCTGCTCTGGCTGCCGCTCAAGCTGACGCATCTGGTCGTGAACACCTCGGACAGCCTGCCGCACAACGCCTATGCGATGGTCGGTGGGGCGTGGCTGGCGCATCGCGGCGCCTATGTGGCGCTGGTGCCGCCGGCGGCGTTTCAGGGGGTGTTCGGCGATGGCGAGCGGCTGGTGTTCATCAAGCGGCTCGACGGGGTGGCGGGCGATGCGCTGACCCATCGCGACGGGGCGCTCTGCCTGCCCGCCCGCTGCTACCGGCCGGCCCGCGGTACGGATGGTGCGGTGCCCGCGCTGACGCCGCCGCAGATCATCCCCGAGGGCAAGCTCGCGGCGTTCGGCGACAGCCCGACGAGCCTCGACAGCCGTTATGCGGCGATCGGGCTCTTCGACCGGTCGGACATCCTGGCCGCCGGCTGGCCGATCCCGTTCTGGCACTGGACGGAGGTGCGGGCATGGCTCGACCGGCGGCAATGATCGCCTGCATCGCCGCGCTCTTCGCGCCCGGCGCGGGCCAGGCGCGGGATTTCGGCGCCCATGGGCCGCTCTTCGCGATCGCCGAGACCTCGATCCTCGATCTGATCGCCGAGCGGCTCCGCGCCATGGAGGCCTCGGGCGAGCTCGCCGCGATGCAGGAAGCGATGCAGGGCGAGGTCCGGCGCCGGGTCGCGCGGCCGGTGCCGGTGCCCGGCATCGCAGCCGCCACCGAACACCGGGTCTATACGGTCGATCTGCGCGTGACCGTCCAGCGCGATCTGGCGGACCATCAGGGCCGGGTGTTCGCCCGCGCGGGCACCGTGATCGACCCGCTGGCGCATTCGGCCTGGAACCGGCGGATCGTGCTGATCGATGGCGACGTGCCCGAACAGGTGCGCTTCGCGCTCGCCGAGGGCAACGAGCTGGACACGCTGATCGTGCTGGTCGCGGGCGCGCCGCTTGCGCTGACGGCCGCCCATGGCCGGCGCTTCTGGTTCGACCAGCAAGGCGCGATCGCCGGCCGCTTCGGAGTGACCGAGGTGCCGGCGGTGATCACCCGGGCCGATCCGCTGATGCAGGTCGAGATCGTGCCGGTGGGCGGCCGTCAGGAGGAGGACGGGCAATGAGAAGGAGACGCGGTGCGGGACCGGGTCGAGAGATCGGCCGGGGAGATGGGGGCGGGCTGGACTGCGCCTGGCCTGCTGCGCCTGGCCACCCGGCAGAGGCGATGGCGATGGCGATGCCGGAGGCAGTGCGGGCCGCCGCCGCCCATGCGCTGTCGGAGGCCCGCCGCCGGGGCCGGGCCTCTGCCGATCTTCTGGTACTGGCCGGCGCGGCGGGGCCAGGGGGCTGCTTCCGGGTCTTCCTGCGGGTCCGGGCCGGGTCGCTCATCGAGCTGAAGGCGCAGGTCGCGGCCGCGCTTCTGGCCGAGGGTGCTGCGGCCCGGGCCATCGAGGCGGTCCGGCCCCGGGCCGGGCCGCGCGCCGCCCCCTCGGCCGGGGCCGGGGCCTGGCTGCTGCCGGTCCGGTTCCATGCCACGGCACAACCGGGGCCGGGCCGATGAGGCGGCTGCGCGCCATCTTCCTCGCGCTCTGTCTCGCGCTTGCCGCGCCTCCCGCGGCGGCGATCTGCAATGCGCGGTTTCTCAACCCGATCACCGAGGTGTGCTGGGACTGCATCTTCCCGATCTCGATCGGCGGCTTCTCGTTCTCGATCGGCGGCAGCCGCTACGACCCGCCGAATCCGAGCTTTCCGATCTGCTTCTGCCCCGGCCTGCCGCCGCGGATCGGGCTTGCCATCGGGCTGTGGGAACCCGCCCGGCTGATCGATGTCGCGAACGAGGCAGGCTGTTTCGTCAATATGGGCTTCGAGCTCGATTTCGGGCTGTTCTCGGTCGGCCGCTCCACCCCGACATCGCTTTACGGCACCGATACCGGGTCGAAATGGCAGGCGCATTACTACCTCTATCCGCTGATCTCCTGGCTGGGCGTGATCGTCGACGGGCTGTGCCTGCAGAACACCCAGTTCGACATTGCCTATATCTCCGAGATCGATCCGCTGTGGCAGAATGCCGAGCTGACCAATCTGATCAACCCCGAGGCGATCCTGTTTGCCAACCCGATCGCCCAGGCGGCCTGCGCGGCGGAATGCGCCAGCACCTCGGCGGGTGGCGCCACCATCCCCGGCCTGTTCTGGTGCAATGGCTGCCAGGGCGGGCTCTATCCGATCTCGGGCGACGTCAATTCGCATATCGGCGGCATCCAGGCCTCGCAGACCGTCTCGGCCAAGATGCTGGCGCGGATGCACCGGCTGCTGCTGGCGCGCCAGACCCAGAACGAATCCTCGGCGCTGTGCGAGAACGATCTCGAACCGATCATCCGCAAGCAGCAATACCGGCTGCAGGTGACCCGCCCGGTGCCCAGCACGGCAGGCCGCTATGCCTGTTCGACGCTTGGCGCCTCGACCCAGTTCGTCGATTTCCGGCGCGAGTTCCCGCGCGCCGGCGAGAGCTTCGGATGGCTGATCTGGAGGAAGCGGAATTGCTGCGCGCTGTGATCCTCGGCCTGCTGGCGCTGCTGGGGCTCGCCCTGCGGAGCGCGGCCGAGGCGCCGATCCCCGATTTTGCGCCGGGCGCCCAGGGGCCGGTCGAAGCGCCGCTGCCGCAGCTGATGAACGAGGCCGAGCGCCGCGCCGAGGCGCTGCGCCAGCGGCTCGAGCTGCAGGAGGCGGCCCCGGAAAGCGCCTTCGGCGTCGATATCGGTGCGATCGCGCCGAGCCCGGATGCGGCCGACCGGGTGCGCCGGGCGCTCGGCCTCGATCCCGTGCCCGAGGCGCAGGGTGCGGGCGCGCCTGGCGGGGCCGAGCGCTATGACGATGCCCAGGCCTTCGTCTTCGCCAGCTTCTCGATGCCCGGGCCGTCGCTGCGCCAGCTCTTCGAGGAAAGCCACCGCCTGGGGGTGCCGGTGGTGATCCGGGGCTTTGTCGGCAATTCGGTCCACGAGACCCGCGCGGCGCTCGAACGCATCTTCGCCGAGACCGGCGAGGCGCGCGGCTTCCTGATCGATCCGACGATCTTCGCCCGCTTCGAGATCACCGCGGTGCCGGTGGTCGTGGTGGCGCGCGACCCGCTGACGCCCTGCCTCAGCCAGGCCTGTGCCGACGATCCGGTGCCGGTCCATGACCGGCTGTCGGGCAATGTGCCGCTGCCCTGGGCGCTCGAACGGATCGCGGCGGGGGGCGGCGATGCCGATGCGGTGGCCGCGCGCATCCTCGCCCGGGCGGCCGCGCGATGAGCCGCGCCATGGTCCTTCTTCTGCTGGGCGCCGCGCTGCCCGCCGGCGCGCAAAGCCCCGCCGAGCGGGCCGAGCAGGCGTTGCCCGGCATGCCCGATCTGGGCGGGATGCAGGGCGCCGAGGGCACGGTGGTGATCCCGTTTGCCGGCACCGAGATGCCCGAGCGCAACTTCAATCCGAACACGTTCGAGGACAACATCCAGACCATCCGCCAGACCCCCGGCACCCAGAACCGGGTCCTCGAAGGGACCGAAGACAGCTATCTGACCCGGCCGGGTTTTACCGTGACACCCGAGGACCTGGCCAACCCCGATGCGGTGGTGCGCGATGCCCCGAACATCGCGGGCAGCTATTTCACCGAGGAAACCGGCAGCTGCGAGAACCCCGATCTGCCGCCCTCGCAGCCGATCGACCGGTTCTGCACCAGCCGCGAGGTACTGGAGACGCGAAGCTGCGACCAGATCCGCAACATCTGGATCGACCGCACCGACTGGTATCGCTGCGATGTGCGCGAGGAGGTGTTCGTGCGGTTCTGCGAGCGCGATGTGACCTATTCCTGCGTGATCGAGACCGACACGAATGCCTGCATCCGGAACAATGTAACCTTCGATGGCGGAACGGTATCCTGGTCGGGGAACGAGGCGACAGTGCATTTTCCCGAAGCGCCGCGCACTGACACAGATGCTGCCATCTACGACCACATGTTCACGATCCGGCTGTCCGACCGGTTTCATGCCGATGCGGTGTCAGTGCGGCGCATTCGCGCCAAGGCCGTTGTTCAGCTCGCGCTCGGCGACGAGATCGTCGGGACATGGGCGGAAAACATCAATCCCGACTTCGGCCAGTATGTCTCGCCTTTCGATAGCCCCTTTGCGGAGCCGGGTGAGCCGTTATGCGCCGACTCCCCCACAACTGTCCCGGTCGGGGCATATGTCATGCCAACGTCAGCTACCACGATGCGGGAATTCGCCAGCTTCTACAATACTGGTGTCTTTTACTGGTTTTTCTATACGCTCTACGGGTCGTGCTTTTTTGCCGATCTTTCGGAAAACCGCGATGTGGATGTCAACGCACTCCATTTCTTCGATCTCCCCGAAGTGCCACCGGCCGATCCGGAAGGGCCAAGGCAATGGGTCGAGACCGCCGGCCATCTCCGGATGGTCTATGAGGGCGACCGCGACGGGATGGGATCGGGAAGTCTGACGATCGCCTTCGAAGGCTCCTGTTGCGACAGCTTCGTGGCATCGGGGGGCGAGGAATGCGAGGAATAGCCGCCGCCGCATGGCTGGCCGCGGGCGCGGCCACGGCCGGTGTCACCTGTGGCCCGGTCGCGTGGAGCTGTGTCGAAGAGGTGCCCGGCGGCACGGTCGGGGGCGTTCCGGTGGCTGCCTATTGCGCGGCCTGGGAGGGCTTCCGGACCTGCATCGACGACAACCCCGCGAACGAATGCGTCGCGGTCGGGCAAAGCCCGCGCTGCGAGGAGATTTCCTCGGAATGCGCGGTCTGGAACCACGGCCTGTGCGAGCAGACCCGCAAGGAATTCGAATGCCTGAACGAGAATGGCGACATGGCGCCGGCGGTGATCTTTCGCACCGGGTTCGGCGATGTCGAAGAGACCATCGACGACCAGTGCGCCGCGCTCGATGCCGATCCGGCCTGCCGCTATGAGGACACCCGCGTCATCGAGGGCGAGGAAACCCGCACCATCAACCGGATGGATTTCTTCCGCAGCTGGTGGCGGCGGGCGCGCGATTATGTCTGCCATGGCGGCGGGGCGTTCGTGGACGATTGCGGCGAAGTCGAGGACGATGCCAGCTGCACCCTGATGGGCGAGGACTGCATCGTCGAGGTCGAGGGCAACTGCACCGAATACGACCGCCATTACATCTGCGGCGGCGGCGACGGGTCCTTCGAGACCGAATGCACGCCGATCAATATCTGCGTCGGCGACACCTGCACCGGTATCGAACAGGAGACCAGCGAGGATTTCGGGCTGGCCTCGTCCTGGCTCAACGTCCTCAACGAGATGGTCGCCGATGTCCGGGCGCAGGGCACCGACGATCCGAGCGAGGTCCGGTTCTTCGTCGGCGCGCAGGAAGAATGCGACCACCAGCCGGGCCGCAACTGCTGCGATCTCGACGGGGTGCTCGAGGGCATCATCCCCTGTTCGGCACGCCAGCGCGATCTGGCGCTGAAGCGCCAGGCCGGGGCCACGCATTTCGTGGGGCGGCGCTGCGACAGAAAGGTGTTCGGCCAGTGCATCAAGCGGGTCTATACCTACTGCACCTACAATTCCCGCTTCTCGCGGGTGTTCCAGGAACAGGCGAGGCTGCAGACCGGGTGGAGCTGGGGCAGTTCGGGCAATGCCTCCTGCCGCCATGTCACGCTCTCGGACATGTACAATCTCGACCTCCAGGCGATGGATTTCGGCGAGGTCTTCGACGAGGCGCTGGCCGAGGCGCAGGTGCCGGTCCAGCAGGACATCGTCGACTTCCTCGACAGCCGGCTGCCCGATCCCGGCGATTTCGTCGTCCCGGGGATGGAATGACCCGCGCCGCGCTTTCCCGGCGGGCGGTGCTCGCGGGCCTGGCCGCCCTTGCGGCGGGGCAGGGCAGGGCGGCCGGCAGTCCTGCGGTCGGGCTGATCCTTGTCGGCGCGTCCTGGTGCCCGGTCTGCAAGGACGCCGCCCCGGTGGTGGCGCTCGCGGCGCAGCGGCTGCAATGCCCGGTCCTGGTCGCGAGCCACGACAACCGACCGATCCCGCCCTTCCCGGCGATGGTGCCCGCCGCCGGGCATCCGATCGCGGGCGCGATCACGACGCTGCCGACGACGCTGGTCTGGGTCCGGGCCGAGGACCGGATCGCGGGCCGCATCGCGGGCTATCGCGATGCAGGGAGGTTCCTGGCCGACCTCGCCCGCATCCTCGACGCGGCGGGGGCAGGCGATGCCGGGCGTTAGGATCGGGGGTGAACGGCGCGGCCGCAGGGCAGGCTATCGGGCAGGCTATGAGGCCGCGGCCCGCGCGGCCATGTCGGGGGCTTCGCGGATCAGCCGCATATACGCCACCGCAAAGGCCGGCGGCGTCGCCCGTGCCTGTTCCCAGTCGCGCAGGGTGCCGACCGGGACGCCGAACCTTGCGGCGAAAGCGGCCTGGGAGAGACCGAGCGCGTGGCGCACCTGGCGCACCAGCCGCGATCGCTGCGCGCGCTCCAGCGCCTCTGCCCCGACCGCGAAGTCTTCCGGATCGTCCGGATCAGCCGGAATGGTATGCACGTTCTTCGCCATCATTGCTTCTCCTGACCGAGATGAGCCTGATCCGACCGTCACGCCAGACGAACACCGCCGTGTGCAGCTTGTCCTGCCAGCGGGCCACCACCTTGAAGCGCTCCTCGCCCTCGATCTTGCGGATCGAGGGCAGGATCAGCCTGTCGGGGTCCGCAAACAGGGCCTCGCCTGCGGCAAGCGACAACCCGTGTTTGGTCTGGTTCGATGCATCCTTTCCCGGGTCATACTCGAACTCCATGGCGCAGTCATACGGGAATCCCGTAGTTTTGGCAAGATCGCTGTCGCCGTTGCAGTAGCGATGGCCGCCTCACAGGCGGCCGCGTAAGGCAAGCCGAACTGCGCGACGCCCGAGACCACCGGCTGGCATTTCTGTTGCGACCCGGCGCCGGAGGAGGCGCCCGCGCCGCCGCCCGGGGAAACGGCCGCACCGGCGCCCGAAGCCACGCCCGAGGCGCCGCCGCCGATGACGGCGACCGAGGAGATGATGGCGTTCCGCGCCCGCGTCGAAGAGCTCAAGCACCGGGCGGTGCTCTACCCGACCGAGGAGAATGTCCGCGCCTATATGGAGATCAATGCCGAGATGGCCGCCCGCGCCGGCACCTTCGCCGATGTCTGGCAGCGGGTGCTGTTCCGGAGGCCCGCGCTCGACGCCAACACCCGCCGGCCGCTCGTCCAGCGCGGCGCCCAGATCTACGACGTGATGCGCGATGCCGAGCGCGAGGCGACGCTGCGCCGGGTCGCGGCCGAGGAAGGTCTTCTGTTCGTGTTCGAGGACCCCGCGCGCTGCCCGCTTTGCGCCGCCCAGGCCGAGGTGCTGGCGGGGCTCAACCGCCGCTACGGCGTCGAGGTGCTGGCGATCTCGGCCGACGGCGCGGCGATGCCGGGCTTCCCTGCCGCGCGCACCGATACGGGGCAGCTCGCCGCGATGGGGATCGCCGATCTGCCGCGGCCGCTGATCGCGCTCGTCAACCCCGGCACCGACAGCGTCGAGCTGATCGGGGCGGGGCTGCTGGCGGGCGACCAGATCCTCGAACGGGTCCATGTGGTGCGCGCGGTGCCCGTGGGCGCCGGGTTCCGACGGGGCCCGCCGTGATCCGGGGCCGGTCAGCCCCCGGCGAGCTCCTTGCGCGCGGCGCTCGACAGAAAGGCCGAGCGTGTCATGCCGCGGGCCCGTGCCGCCGCGTCGATTGCCTGCAGCAGCCCGTAATCGAGCGAGACATTGACGCGGCGCGGAGAGCCAAGATCGAGCATCAGCGGCACATGGGCGATCTGGGCACCCTCGCGCCACTCTGCCAGATCGTCATCCGCCATGATCGCATCGACGCTTCGGGGCGCGGGCAGGGCCATGCCATCGGCGAGCAGGCCCTCGGCATGGAAGCCGAGCGCCTCCCGGCCCAGCCGCATGGCATTCTCGATGCTGTCGCCATGGGAAACGCAGCCCGGGAAATCGGGAAAGCTGATGCCGTAACCCGGTGCCTCGTCCCGGTGAATGAAAGCGACATAGATCATCGACGTCTCCTCTCAGCGCCAGCCCGCCTGACGGTAGATCGAGCGCACGGTGCCTGCCGGCAGATCGCGGTTCGGATGCGGCACGGTCACCCTGCCCGGACGCTCGGGATGCTTGAACTGATGATGATCCCCGCGCACGGCAACACGGGTCCATCCATCCCGCTCGAGCATCCGGATCAGTTTGCGGCTGTTGCGTTCCATGATCTGCGCCAGCAGGTGTGTATCATAATGGACAAAATTGGGAGCCCGTCAAGACCCGGTGCAAAGGGAGCTTTGCCATGCGGATAACGGAAACGATCCCGGTTCGGGCAATCGCGGTCGCGCTGGCCCTGGCCTTGCCGGGCGCGGCTGCGGCGGGCGGGCTGGGCGACGATCTGGCGAATTTCTGGGAACGCGCCGGCGGCGGGGTCAATGTCTCGAAGCCCTATGCCTATGACGGCCAGCGGGCGGGCTATGCGACGCTTGGCTCGCTCTATGTCCGGACCCGGCCGCGTACCACCCAGCTGGCCAATATCCAGCTGCCCTCGGTCAATGCGGGCTGCGGCGGGATCGACATTTTCGGCGGCGCGTTCTCGTTCCTGAACGCCGAGGAGCTGATCGCGCTGATGGAGGCGATCATGCAGAACGCCGCCGGCTTTGCCTTCGAACTGGCGCTCGAATCGATGTCGCCCACGGTGCAGGAGGTGGTCGCCAAGCTCCGCGCGCTCGCCCAGCAGGTCAACAGCACCAATATCGACAGCTGCGAGACCGCGCAGCTGCTCGTCGGCTCGGTCTGGCCGCGCTACGAGGCCGCCTCGTCGCATATCTGCCGCACCATCGGCAGCTATGAGGGCGGCTTTGCCGACATGGTGGCGGCCCGGCATGGCTGCTCGGCGCAGCCGTCGCAATATGGCGTGCTGCAGTCGGCGAGCCCCGAGATGAAGGAGCAGGTCGAGCTCGACAAGAACTTCGCCTGGGAGGCGATCAAGAAGAACGCCTTTCTGAGCTCGGACGAGGCGCTCGCCTATTTCTTCCAGACGCTGACCGGCACGATCATCATCACCGCGCCGGCCAATGACGACGAGGGACCGCGGCGCCGGGTGCTCGAGCCGCGCGCGCTGACACCCCAGGCGGTGCGGATGCTGGTCGAGGGCGGCACCATGCAGATGTATCGCTGCGACGAGGACGATCTGTGCCTCGACCCGGCGCTGACCGATGTCACGCTGAGCGCCGATGCCGCGCTGTACCGCCGCACCGAGGCGGTGATCTCGGCGATGTCGGATGCGATCTCGAACGACACCGCGCTGGCGGACGCGGCGGTGGCGCTGATCGGCATGACCACGATCCCGATCTACGACACGCTGGTCACCGCGAAGTCCTACAAGTACCAGTTCGTCCAGGACGACATCTCGCTGATGTCCGAGCTCGTCGCGATCGATCTGGCGATGGCCTATATCGACGAGGCGGTCGACGAGATGGTCGCTTCGGCCGCGCGGGTTGCCACGCTTGGCGACATGTCGGCGAATTTCGCCGACAGCATCCGCCAGACCAAGGCCGCGCTTGGCGCGCGCCGCGCCGATGCCGCCCGCAAATATGCCGAAGCGATCCGCAACATCGAGCGGATCACGCTGGCGCGGGGCGAGCTGGCGGCGTTCTCGGGCTCGCGCTTCTCGGCCATGGTCGCGGCGAGGACCGACTGATGGCATTTGAAATCTGGACCGTCGGCGGCGGCTACTTCCTTTACGATGTGTTCAACTACCTCGCCGCGATCGCCGGCCATCCCGATCTGCGCCACATGCTCTACATCGCGCTGATGGCCACCATGCTGTTTCTCGGCATGCGGCTGGCGCTGTTCGGCAGCTTCCGCGAGGTGTTGTACTGGATGATCGCGGTCGCCCTGGTGGGCGGGCTGTCGACCGCGCCGCGGGCGCGGGTGATCATCATGGACACCACCCAGCCGCTGCAGATTTACGGCACGGTCGACAATGTGCCCTTTGCGCCGGCCTATATCGGGCATCTGACCTCGACCGTCTCGCATTACCTGACCGAGCGGATCGAGACCCTGATGGCGCAGCCGAACGACCTGACCTATCAGCGGACCGGCATGCTGGTCGGCGCGACGCTGCTGGCGCAGACCGCGCGGTGGCGGGCGGTGACCCCGGCGATCCACGACAACCTCGTCAACTTCATGGAAAACTGCATGGTGGACGGGGCCAATCTGGGGCTTCTGCCGCTCGAGGATCTGGGCCGGGCCGGCGATCTGCCCAGCTTCATCGCGGCCAATGTGCCCCAGGCGCTGGCCTATTACGATGTCGCCACCGGCAGCACGCGGGCCTGCGCCGATGGCTGGCCCGACATCCTGGCCGCCATGGGCGCCGAGGTGACGAAGGTTCTGACCGAGAAGGCGAACGCCGCCTACCAGGGATCGAACCAGTTCGGCGGTGCGGCCAATGTCGCCCGGATGACCGGCACCATTCAGGATTTCCAGAACATGATGGGGATGGCCTCGGCCAATGCCGCGAACCATCTGCGCCATGCGATGATGGTGCGCGCGCTCGATGACGGGATCACCCGCTTCATCGCCACCAGCGGCAACGACGCGGCGATGTCGGTCTATCAGGCGGCCCGCGCCGAGGCGCAGACCCGGGCGAGCTATTCGGCGGTGGGGATGAACGCGACCCGCTGGGTGCCGCTGCTGAAGATCACCTTCGAGGCGCTCTATTATGCGGCATTCCCGCTGGCGCTGATCCTGATGTTCACGCCGATGGCCTGGACGGTCATCAAGGGGTATTTCGGCGGCTTCGTGTGGCTCGCCGCCTGGAACCCGCTCTCGGCGGTGCTGCATTCGATCGTGCTGAAGGCGGGCGCGGGCTATTACCGCGAGGGCATGTCGACCACCGCCAATGGCAGCACGGAATACGTGATGTCCTGGGCCAACCATTTCGGGGTGCAGGCGGTGGAACAGGATGTCGGCGTGATCGCGGGCTATCTGATGATGTCGGTGCCGTTCCTCGCCACCGCGCTGGTGTTCGGCGCGCAGCGGATGTCGGGGCTCGCGACCTCGATGCTGAATGTCAGCCAGGGCGCGGCGATCGAAACCGGGCGCGAGGCGGCGACCGGCGCAATGACGCTCGCCTCGACCTCGTTCATGATGCACAACTGGAACAAGCTGAACACCTCGCCGGTCACCGACACCGGCCGGTCGAGCTGGGTGATGCCCACCGGCGCGGTGCAGACCCGGAACGCCGATGGCAGCGTCACCTATGCCCGGGGATCGGCGCTGTCGGATGCCGGGCTGCAGGCCAATGCGTCGCGCACCCTGCAGAACGAGCTGTCGCAGCATCGCGAACGCGCCGAGCGCCAGGTCGCGACCACCGGCGCGGAGCTTTCGCAGTTCATCGGCCAGAGCGCGAGCCGCTATGCCTCGGCCGGCGAGCAGCTCTCGGCCAGCCAGAGCCTCGGCACCGAAAGCGCGATGACAACGGGCGGCAGCGCGCGCTCGGAAGCCCGCCAGGCCTGGTCGCGGATACAGGACTTCTCGCGCGAACACGGGCTCACTGTGGAGGAGACACTGCGGCTGGCGGGAGCGATCGAGGCGGGGCAGGCGAATTTTGGCATCGGCGGCAACCTGTCCCTGGCCGGCAATCTGACAGGGCGATCAGGAGAACGCTTGCAGGAGCTTGTAAGAGCAGCGCGCCAGTCCGGTCTCACAGAGACCTTCGCCAGTTTCCGCGACAGCAGCGACAGCCTCCGCACCGGCGACAGCGAAAGCTATGGCAGTACCGAGGCGCAGGGCACCCGCGACAGCTGGGACCAGGGCCGCCAGCTGGCCGACCGCCACGCCCGGGCGCTCGAACGGGCGGAGACGCTTTCCGAGGCCGAGCGCCGGATCGAGGCCCGGGGTGCGGGCTTCGCCCAGACCCTGGTCGATCCGATCCTGAACGCCTGGCGCGCGCAGGGCTATTCCGAGGCCGAGATCGAGCGGTTGGCCAATCCGCGCACCGGCGCCGAGCTGATGGCCCAGGACCGGGCGCTCGACCAGGTCCTGCCGACGATCCTCGAGAAGCTCGAGGTGGCCCGGCCCGCGACCGGTCAGGTCGGATCGCCGCCCGCCGAGCTGCCGGTTCATGAGAGCACGCTGCCGCCGGCCGGGCCGCTCGACCGGCGCGGCTTCGACGCGAGGCGGGAGGCGGCCGGCGAGGAGATCGGCGCGGCGCGGCAGGAGGCCGATGCCGGCTACGAGACACATCGTCTCGGCGCCCTGCGCGGAAGCAGCGAGGTTCAGGGCCATGTGCAGACCGGGCTCGATGAGTCGTTGCAGGATCGCATGCTCGGTGAGGTGGGCGAGATCCCGGGAAATATCGGGGAGGGGCTGATGGATCTCGGCGCCGCCGCCGGCGGCATGCTCGGTGGCATGCTCGGCGGCAGTCCCGAGCCATCGCCTGGCAGCGCCGGACGGGCAGAGCGCCGTCGCGGACTGGCGGCCGAGGGCGACCCGTCACCTTCGGCCGAACCGCCCGCGCCGTCGCCGGGGAGCCGCGGCCGCAATCGGGGCCCCGTGCTCCCTGACGACCAGACCGGCGACGCCCGCGGCGTGCTCGACCCCGGCGCAACACCCGCCGCGGCCGAAGGCCGCCAGGGCGGCGCCGCGCTGTGGCAGGCGTCCTGGGCCGCGCCCGCCGGCACCATGCAGGAGGTGCGCCAGCTGCTTGCGGCCTCGGCCGCCGAGCGGCCTTCGGCCAAGCTGCTCGGCCTGATCGACCGGACGGAGGGGGCGGGCGATTACGACACCCTGTTCGGCCATGCGCAACGGCCCGGCGGCGCCGATGGCGGGCGGTTCGACGATGTGCGGGTGTCGCAGATGACCCTGGGCGAGCTGAAGGCCTTCGCCGGCGTCGGCCCGGGGATGAGCGCCTATGGCCGCCATGTGTATGGCGAGCTTGCGCAAAGCGGGCAGGAGCCGCGTGAGGCGACACCGATGGGCCGCTATCAGATAGTCGGCACGACGCTCGCCCGGCGGCAGGGCGAAATGGGGCTGTCCGACGCCACGGTGTTCTCGCCCCGGGTGCAG
>DNSZ01000072.1:0-2103 GCA_003500165.1 Paracoccaceae bacterium
AGAAAACTCGGCACCCCCTACGCGTCGACGACGAAAACCAGCTGTCATTCTCAATGACCCTCGGCATGGGACATCGATGCCCTGTCTGGCGTGGCGTGGAGCCGCCTCGCCGACCGGCCTTCGAGGGCCATTTCCATGCCCCCCCGACGGGCCGCATGGCTTCTGCTCGGTGCAAGCTGGTATCAGTCCAGCGTCCGGCGGAACCGCAACAAGGCGACAGCGGCGAACAGCACCACGAACAGCAGAAGTGCGGCGAACGGGTTGGCGACATCGGGCAGCGTCGATCCCTTCAGCATCACGCCGCGGACCAGGCGCAGAAAATGGGTCAGCGGCAGCGCCTCGCCGATCGCCCGCGCCCAGCCCGGCATCCCCTGGAACGGGAACATGAAACCCGACAGCAGGATCGACGGCAGAAAGAAGAAGAAGGTCAGCTGCATCGCCTGCATCTGGGTCCGCGCAAAGGTGGAAATGGTGTAGCCGAGCAGCGCCATGGCAAAGACGAACGCCATGACCCCGGCCAGCAGCAGCCACAGGCTACCCAGAAAGGGCACGCCAAAGAGCCCCTTCGCAGCACCGAGGATCACCACAACCTGCACCGCGCCGACACCGAAATAGGGCAGCACCTTGCCCAGCATGATCTCCAGCGGGGTCGCCGGCATCGCCAGCAGGTTTTCCATTGTGCCGCGTTCGATCTCTCGGGTCAGCGCGATTGCGGTCATCATCACGATGGTCAGCTGCAGGATCACGCCCAGCAGCCCGGGCACCACATTGTATTGCGTGATGGCTTCAGGGTTGTAGCGCCGGTGCACCACGACTTCGACCGCGCCGCGCGCGTCGGCACGGTTTTCGGCATCGTTCACATGGGCGATCGCCTCGGCGGCGACGCGCGCCAGCGTCGATACCGCGCCCGATGCGGCGGCCGGGTCGGTGGCATCGGCCTCGACCAGGATTTGCGGCTTGTCGCCGCGCGCCAACCGGCGGCCGAAATCCGACGGGATGGTGACGATGAAGGAGACATGACCGCGCCGCATCAGCGTCTCGGCCTCGGCCGCCGTCAGCGGGGCGTCGCGGAACCGGTAATAATCGGTGACCTCCAGCGCCGAGACGATGGCGCGGGCATAACGGTCGGGCGAAGGCGCGACCAGCGCGGCCGACAGCCGCTTCGGGTCGGTGTTGATCGCATAGCCGAACAGGATCAGCTGCATCAGCGGCACGAACAGCATCATGGCGAAGGTCACCCGGTCGCGCCGCATCTGGATGACCTCCTTGGCAAACAGCGCGCCCAGGCGGCGGAGCGAGAAGCGCGCGCTCATCCCCGGCCCCGGCCCATGAAATGGATGAACGCATCCTCGAGCCGGGTTTCCGATGGCTGGGCGCGGCTGCCGGTTTCGCCGGCAATCCGTTCGACGGTGGCGCGCAGCACCGCCGGGTCGCGGCCCACCACATGCAACGTCGCGCCGAACGGGGCGACCTGTTCGACCCCCGCGGCGCCGGTCAGCCGCCGCTCGGCAAGGGCGATGTCGCCGCCGGTGACGGTGAAGGTGGTCAGCCCGGCGCTCTTCAGCACCTGGTCGACGCTGCCCGACACCACCACCTTGCCGGCCGAGACATAGGTGATGCGGTGGCAGCGTTCGGCCTCGTCCATGTAATGGGTAGAGACGAGCACCGTCATCCCGCCCATTGCATAGCTGTGGATCTCCTCCCAGAACTCGCGCCGGGCCTGCGGATCGACGCCCGCGGTCGGTTCGTCGAGCAACAGAAGCGCCGGCCGGTGCATGACGCAGGCCGCCAGCGCCAGCCGCTGCTTCCAGCCGCCCGACAGATTGCCGGCCAGCTGATGGCGCCGCGCCGTCAGCCCCAGATCGGACAGCGCCCGGTTGACCGCCGCGCCCGGCCGGTCGAGCCCATAGACCCCGGCGACGAAGCGCAGATTCTCGGCGATCGTCAGGTCGCGATACAGCGAAAAGGCCTGGGTCATGTAGCCGATGCGCCGCCGGATGCGCCGCCCGTCGCGGCGAATGTCCATGCCCAGCACCCGGCCCTGCCCCTCATCGGGGGTCAGGAGCCCGCACATCACCCGCATGGTGGTGGTCTTGCCCGAGC
>DNSZ01000072.1:2169-2656 GCA_003500165.1 Paracoccaceae bacterium
GAATTCGGGGCCGTCGGCCACCCAGGTGACCGTCGCGGTCAGCCCGTCGGGGCAACCGTCGCAGCCGACCGCCAGCCGGTCGCCCGGGCCGATGCCGGCAATCGCCGCCTCGGGGACATAAAGCCGCAGCACCGCGGCGCCGTCGGGCAGCATCTCGAGCACCGGCGCGGCCGGGCCGCCGATCTCGCCCGCGCGGCGCAGGATGTCGGTGATCCGACCCGCCGCCGGGGCGGCGACGCTGCGCTGGCCCAGCCGCCAGCGGGCGGCTTCGCGCGCCGCCCGGGCCCGGTCCACCCCCGCCTCGGCCGCGGCGATCTCGTGCTCCCGGGCGGGCAGCCGGGCAACGTCGAGATTGGACTCGATCTCGCGCACCCGGGCGCGGGCAACGTCCAGCGCGGTCTGGGCGATCTCGACCTGGCGGATCGGCGCCACCCCCCGCGCGTGCAGATCGCGCTGACGTTCGGCCTCGCGCGCGGCCTCCTCGGCG
>DNSZ01000130.1 GCA_003500165.1 Paracoccaceae bacterium
TGGGTGGGCGGGGCCGGTTCCCGGCGCGCGCGCCCGCACAATCAGAGCGCGGCCTTGCGGCTTTCCTCGATGTAAAGCGCGCGCAGCCGTTGCGCGACCGGGCCGGGCCGGCCGTCGCCCAGGGTCGCGCCGTCGATCGCCACCACCGGCAGCACGAAGGTCGAAGCCGAGGTGACGAAGGCCTCGGCGGCTTCCCTCGCTTCCTCGGGGGTGAAGGCGCGTTCCTCCACCGTCATCTGCGCCTCGCGGGCATAGCGCATCACGGCGGCCCGGGTGATGCCCGCCAGGATCGCGGGGCTCAGATCGCGGGTCACCAGCCGGCCGTCGCGGGTGACGATCCAGGCATTGTTCGAGGTGCCTTCGGTCACCTTGCCGTCCTCGACCATCCAGGCATCGCCGGCGCCTGCCCGCTTCGCCGCCATCTTGGCCATCGACGGATACAAGAGTTGCACCGTCTTGATGTCGCGCCGCGCCCAGCGCCGGTCGGGCAGGGTGATCACCGAAATGCCGGCCCGCGCGGCGGGGGTATCGACCAGCGGCTTTTCTTGCGTGAACAGCACCAGCGTCGGCTCGGCCGCTTCGGGATACAGGAAATCGCGGTCGGCCGCACCGCGGGTGACCTGCAGATAGATCAGCCCCTCGGTCAGGCCGTTGCGCGCCACCATCTCGTGGTGAATGCCCAGAAGCGTGGCATCGTCGGCCGGATGCGCCATGTCGAGTTCGTCGAGCGAGCGCGCCAGCCGCGCCATGTGGCCGGGGAAATCCACCAGCTTGCCGCCCAACACCGTGGTGACCTCATAGACGGCATCGGCGAACAGAAAGCCCCTGTCGAAGACCGACACGCGGGCCTCTTCCTCGGGCACATAGTCGCCATTGACATAGACGATGCGGGACATGCTGGCTCCGTTCAGCGCAATCTGTTCATGCAAGGTTGCAATGTGGGATTCCTAAGGTCGCTTTCGTGACCTATATACACATCTGCAGGAAGGAAGGGAGACCCCATGACAGAGAACAGCGAGGGTCTTGAGGAAGCTGTGCGCAGCTTCATTCAGAGCCGGTTCCGCGAAGCCGTTTCGATCAAGAGCATCGACCTGCAGGATGACACGGATCAAGACGGGTTGCCGATCCTCCAGGTTCGCATCGTCTTCGAGAGCGGATCCGAAACCCTGCCGCCAGCAAACGAGGTGGCGGGCCTGGTGCGACGGCTGCGACCGACTTTGGAAGAGTTCCGGGTGGAAGGCTTTCCGATCCTCTCCTTCATCGCCGCAGGAGAGCACGCTGCGACCACGTGACTTCCTTCAATCAGCACGTATTCTGGTCGACGCCGACCCCGGAAAGCCGCGTCAGGCCAACCTGCGCCGCGCGCAAAGCTCCTGCTATTACGCCTTGTTCCACACGCTTTGCCGGACATGTGCCGACACCATGATCGGCGGCACCGGGGCCGATCGGAGCCGCCCAGCCTGGCGGCAGGTCTACCGCTCGGTCGAGCACAGATATGCAAAGAACCAATGCAAGAATCAGGATGTGATCGGGCGCTTTCCAGATGCCATCGAGGACTTTGCCAACGCCTTCATCTCGGCGCAGGACAAGCGTCACGCAGCCGATTATGACCCGGACGTCGCCTTGACGCGGTCGGAGGTTCAAGTGGACATTGCCCAAGCGGAGACGGCAATCAGTGCCTTCGAAGGATGCAGCCTCAAGGATCGCCGTGCCTTTGCTGCCTGGGTTATCTTCAAGCACCGACCCTGACCCGCACTACCCCCAGAGTTCGCTGTCAGGCGGGTGCACCCCCGCCGCGTCATAGGCCAACGGTGGGTCACGGTCTTCGGCCAGCAGCAAGGGCGCGTCGAGATCGACCACCGCGGCCCCCTGCGCCACCAGCACCGCGGGCGCCATGGCGAGCGACGAGCCGATCATGCAGCCCACCATGATGCCATAGCCCGCCGCCTGTGCTGCATCCCGCAAGGCCAGCGCCTCGGTCAGTCCGCCGGTCTTGTCAAGCTTGATGTTGACCATGTCGTATTTGCCGGCCAGCCCGGGCAGCGATGCCCGGTCATGGCAGGATTCGTCGGCACAAAGCGGCACCAGGCGTGGCAGCCCGGCCAGCGCGTCGTCGTCCCCCGCGGGCAGGGGCTGTTCGACAAGCGCCACCCCCAGCCGCGCCAGATGCGGGGCCAGCGCGGCATAGCTCTCGGCCGTCCAGCCTTCGTTGGCGTCGACGATCAGCCGGGCCTCGGGCGCACCCGCCCGCACCGCTTCCAGCCGGGCGAGATCGTCCGCCGTCCCCAGCTTGATCTTCAGCAGCGGCCGATGCGCGTGCCGGGCCGCCGCTGCCTGCATCGCTGCGGGCGCATCGAGCGACAGGGTATAGGCGGTGATCTCGGGCCCAGGTTCTTGGAGCCCTGCGAGCTGCCACACCGGGCGGCCGGCTTGTTTCGCCTCCAGATCCCACAGCGCGCAATCGACCGCGTTGCGCGCCGCGCCGGGCGCCAGCAGCCCCTGCAGCGCATCCCGCGTCACATCGCCGGGCAGGCCCGCGATCTGCGCCCGGACGCTGTCCACCGTCTCGCCATAGCGGGCATAGGGCACGCATTCGCCGCGCCCCGTCACACCGCCCCGGGTCACCTCGACCCGCAGCACCCGCGCCTCGGTGCGGCTGCCGCGCGAGATGGTAAAGGCCGCGCGCAGTTGAAACCGATCCTCGAAGACGGCGAGGCTCACAAGGCCCCCAGCGCGTCGACAAGCCGTCCGGCCCCCTGACGGAACGGATCGACCGTGGGCAGGCCCATCCGCGCCTCGGTCGCCGCGATCTCGGCCATCGCCTCATCCTCGCCCAGATGCTGGGTGTTGAGCGAGACCCCGACCACCTGCACATCGGGGTTGACGATGCGCGCCAGCGCCAGCGCCTGGTCGCGCAGCGCCTCGAGGCTCGGCAGCGGGTAATGCGGCAGGCCACGCATGTGCCGCCTTGTCGGCTCGTGCGACAGGATCAGCGCATCGGGCTGGCCGCCATGGATCAGCGCCAGGGTGACGCCCGAATAGGAGGGATGGAACAGGCTGCCCTGCCCCTCGATCAGGTCCCAGTGATCGGCGTCGTTGTCGGGCGTCAGCCATTCCACCGCGCCGGCCATGAAATCGGCGATCACCGCGTCGAGCGGCACACCGTCGCCGGTGATCAGGATGCCGGTCTGCCCGGTCGCGCGGAAGGTTGCCGAAAGCCCGCGGCGGCGCATCTCGGCATCCATCGCTATGGCCGTGTACATCTTGCCGACCGAACAATCGGTGCCGACGGCGAGGCAGCGTTTTCCGGGGCGCCGCCGGCCATCGGCGATCGGGTATTTCACCTCGGGCACCCGGACGTCGTGCAGCGCCCGGCCGGTGGCGCGCGCCACGGCGGCCAGATCGGGTTCGTCGCGCAGCAGGTTGTGGAGCCCGCTGGCCAGATCGAAACCTTCCTCGAGCGCGGTCACCAGAACCTTCTTCCACGCGGGCGCGATCACCCCGCCCCGGTTCGCCACCCCGATCACCAGGGTCCGGGCGCCCGCGGCCCTGGCCTCGGCCAGCGTCATCTCGGGGCGGCCCAGATCGGCCTGACAGTCGGGCAGCCGCAACTGGCCGATCGCGTATTCGGGCCGCCAGTCGCAGATGCCCTGGGCAACCTTTGCCGCAAGCTGGTCGGGCGCATCGCCCAGAAACAGCAGATACGGGGTTGCGATAAGGGGTGCATGATCTTCGGTCATGGGACGATCCTAGCGCCAAGTGTGGCGCCCCGGAAGCCCCGAGCGACGCCACCCCCGCCCGCGCCGCGCGGCGCGCTGGACAGACCCGGCCGGGCTGTTATGCTGCAGATGCAAAAAGGCACGGGATTGGGCAAGGTGCTGCAGAGAAACGCAACCATGCAAGTGCTGACCGCCGAGGCGCCGGTCGAGGCGGCCCGGTATGGCCGCCGCGCCGAGCGGCTGGCCGGGTTGTTGCGGCTGGGCCTGCCGGTGCCGCGCGCCGTCGCGCTGTCCTTCGACACGGTGCGCGGCATCGCCGAGGGGCGGATGCCCGCGCTGGCGCCGATTCTCGACGCGCTGGGGCCCGGCGCCATCGTCTCGGTCCGTGGCAGCCCCGAGAACCCGGATTGGGGCGGGCCGGGCACGATCCTCAATATCGGCCTCAACGCCGAACGGGCCGCCGGGCTGGCCGAGATCCTGGGCCGCGAAACCGCCATCGCGGCCTATGCCAATTTCGTGCGCGCCTTTGCCGTGCATGTTGCCCGCCTCGACGAAGAGGATTTCGCGGCCGGCCCCGCCGCCTCGGCCGAGGCGGCGCTGGCGGCGGCGCTGACCCGCTATGAAGAGGAAATGGCCGAACCGTTCCCCCAGGACCCGACCGATCAGCTGGCCCAGGTGCTGCGCGCCATGGCGCGGGCCTGGCAGGGCACCTCGGCCCGGCTGTTGCGCCAGGCCAAGGGCGCGCCGCCCGAAGCCGGGCTTGGCCTGCTGGTGCAGCGCATGGCGCTGGGGCTGGGCCGCGGCAAGAGCGGCGCGGGAACGATCCAGACGGTCTGCCCGGAAACCGGCGCGCCGGGTATCTTCGGCCGCTATCGCAGCGATGCGCAGGGGCTTCTGGCGCCGCCGCCCACCGATCCCGCGCATCATCTGACCCGCGCCGACGGCAGCCCGTCGCTGGAAGATCGCGCGCCCGATATCTTTGCCACGCTGGTCGACCATGTGCGCACCGCAACCGCGGGGATGCGCGACGCGGTGCAGCTCGAATTCACCATCGAGGATGGCGATCTGCGCCTTCTTGATGCGGTGCCGGTGCCGCGCACCGCCCGGTCGGCGCTGCGGATCGCGGTCGATCTGGCCGATGCCGGCGTCCTGTCGCGCGACGAGGCGCTGATGCGCATCCCGCCGCGCTCGCTGACCGAGCTTCTGCACCGCCGGATCGACCCGCGCGCGGCGCGCGACGTTCTGGTGCGCGGCATCGGCGCCAGCCCCGGCGCGGCCACCGGGCGGATCGTGTTTTCGGCCGATGCCGCCGTGGCGGCGGCGGCGCGCGGCGAGCCCTGCATCCTGGTGCGCCACGAAACCCAGCCCGAGGATGTGCGCGGCATGCATGCCGCCAGCGGCGTGGTCACCGAACGCGGCGGCGTGACCAGCCATGCGGCGGTGATCGCGCGCGGCATCGGCGTGCCCTGCGTGGTCGGCGCCGCCGGGCTGACGCTCGACCTGCGGCACAAGCGGCTGATCGCGCCCGACGGGCGCAATCTGCTGCCGGGCGATGTGATCACCATCGATGGCGGCACCGGCGAGGTGCTGGCCGGCGGGATCGACACCGAGGAACCCGCGCTCGACCGCGCGTTCGAGACGCTGATGGCCTGGGCCGACGCGGTTCGCACCATGGCCGTGCGCGCCAATGCCGACACCCCGGCCGAGGCCGCCGTGGCGAAATCGTTTCGCGCCGACGGGATCGGGCTGTGCCGGACCGAGCACATGTTCTTCGAGGACGACCGGCTGGTGGTGATGCGCGAGGTGATCTTTACCGACAATGCCGCCGACCGGCGCGCCGCCCTGGAACGGCTGCTGCCGTTTCAACGCGCCGATTTCGCCGAGCTGTTCCGGATCATGGCCGATCAGCCGGTCTGCATCCGGCTGCTCGACCCGCCCTTGCACGAATTCCTGCCCAAGGATCGCGGCGCGGTGCACGAGCTGGCGGCGGCGATGAACCTGCCGGTCAGCAGCGTGATGGCCCGGATCGAGGATATCGAGGAATTCAACCCGATGCTGGGGCTGCGCGGCGTGCGGTTGGGCATCACCATGCCGGAAATCTACGAGATGCAGGCGCGCGCGATCTTCGAGGCGACGGTCGAGGTCGGCCGCGACGATGTCGCCGTGGTGCCCGAGATCATGATCCCGCTGGTCAGCGCGCGGCGCGAGGTGGAACTGGTAAAAAGCCGGATCGATGCGGTGGCGGCGGCGGTCCGGGGCGAGACCCGGACCGATTTCGACTTTCGGCTGGGCGTGATGGTGGAAACCCCGCGGGCCGCCCTGCGCGCCGGCGAGATCGCGCA
The DNA here is from genome assembly GCA_003500165.1 of Paracoccaceae bacterium. Lineage (GTDB taxonomy): Bacteria > Pseudomonadota > Alphaproteobacteria > Rhodobacterales > Rhodobacteraceae > UBA10424. The sequence continues at coordinate 6,062 of DNSZ01000130.1, forward strand.
GCATGTGCGGTTTCTGAGCTTTGGCACGAACGATCTGACGCAGATGACCTATGGCCTGTCGCGCGACGATTCGGGGCGCTTCATGCGCGACTATGTCGCCCAGGGGGTGTTCCCCGAGGATCCGTTTCACACCCTCGACCCCGAAGGCGTCGGCGAGTTGCTGGAGATCGCCGCCAGCCGGGGCCGGGAGGCACGGCCCGATCTGACGATCTCGATCTGCGGCGAACATGGCGGCTCGCCCGAATCGATCGCCTTCTGCCAGGCGGCCGGGTTCGACTATGTCTCGTGCTCGCCGTTCCGGGTCCCGGTCGCCCGGCTGGCCGCCGCGCAGGTCGCGCTCGATGCCCGATCGGTCGCCGCGTCCGGCTGACGGGGCTGCTGCCACCGCGCCGCCCGATGCCGTGCGCGGCGGCAGTTTGGCCGGTTTGCCACAGGGGCGGGGCCCTGCGTCACCCCTTCCCATTGCCTTTTTCGGGCTGGCGGGCCATGTTGGTGCTGTCGACGACATAACAATGGGCATTGCGCCATGATCGCACCGCTTCGCATTGCGGCGTGCGCCGCTTTTCTGTTTTCCGGCACCGCCACCATGGCCGACGTGGTGGAACCGGAACTGGGATCGCAGGTGGCCCTTCTGGTCGGCTCCGAACGGGTCGCCCTGGCCGCCTTACCGGCCACCCGCGTCGAACGGCTCGCCACCGCCCGTCAGCGGGCCGCGGCGCGATCGGCCGCGCCGGTCACCGCCTTCGACTACAGCCCGGCGACGCTGGCCCAGATGCCGCCGGCTCAGGGCGGGCGGCAATGGGAGTGCCTGACCAAGGCGCTCTATTTCGAGGCCCGCGGCGAGAGCATTCCCGGGCAGGTCGCGGTCGCCGAGGTGATCCTGAACCGGGTCGATCATCGGGCCTATCCCGATACCGTCTGCGGGGTCGTCAGCCAGGGTGCCGCGACCGGCGCGCCCTGCCAGTTTTCCTTCATGTGCGACGGCCATGCCGAAACCGTGGCCGAAAACGGTGCCTGGCGCCGTGCGGGCAAACTGGCGCGGCTGCTGCTCGATGGCGCGCCGCGTGCGCTGACCGATGGGGCAACCTATTTCCACAACACCGCGGTGCGCCCGCGTTGGGCCACAAGGTTCACCCAGACCGCGCGGATCGGCGCGCATCTGTTCTATCGCGACCCCGACAAGACCGCCAGCAACTGAGACCAGGGTGCGATGGGTATGCACCACCCGCGCATTGGCATAGCACGCTTCGCGTGCGGGCTTCCCGCGCCCCGCCCGACCCGGTATGAGCCGCACGAGGCGGCACGGGGAGCGGCGCGATGCGAAAGCTTTTTGGGACCGACGGGGTGCGCGGGCGCGCCAACACGCCGCCGATGACGGCCGAGACGGTTGTGCGGCTGGGCGCCGCGGCCGGGCGCTTCTTTCGCCGCGATCAGCAGGAACACCGGGCGGTGATCGGCAAGGATACGCGCCGGTCGGGCTATATGCTTGAAACGGCGCTGACCGCGGGCCTGACCTCCACCGGGATGAGCGTCCTGCTGCTGGGCCCGGTGCCGACCCCGGCGGTCGGCTATCTGAGCCGGTCGATGCGGGCCGATCTGGGGGTGATGATCTCGGCCAGCCACAACCCGCATCACGACAACGGGATCAAGTTCTTCGGCCCCGACGGCTTCAAGCTTTCCGACGCCGCCGAGGCGGAGATCGAGGCGATCCTCGACGGCGACATCGCGCTCGCCCGGCCCGAAAAGATCGGCCGCGTCCGGCGGATCGACGACGCGCTCGGCCGCTATGTCGAGTTTGCCAAGACGACCCTGCCCCGGCGCATGCAGCTCGACGGGCTCAAGGTGGTGATCGATTGCGCCCATGGTGCGGCCTACCGCGCCGCCCCCGAAGTGCTGTGGGAACTGGGCGCCGATGTGGTCGCGATCGGGGTGGCGCCGAACGGCACCAACATCAACGAAGGCTGCGGCTCGACGGACACCGCGCTGGCCGCGCGCACGATCCGCGAGACCGGCGCCGATGTGGGGCTGTGCCTCGACGGCGACGCGGACCGGCTGATCGTACTCGACGAACGGGGCGAGGCGGCCGATGGCGACCAGATCATGGCGCTGTTCGCGTCCCGCTGGGCCGAAGAGGGGCGGCTGGCGCATGGCACGCTCGTGGCGACCGTGATGTCAAATCTCGGCCTCGAGCGGCATCTGGCCGAACGCGGGCTGACCCTGCACCGGACGCCGGTGGGGGACCGCTATGTGGTCGAGGCGATGCGCGAAGGCGGCTTTTCCCTCGGCGGCGAACAATCGGGCCATATCGTGATGGCCGACCATGCCAATACCGGCGACGGGCTGGTCGCGGGCTTGCAGTTCCTGGCCGAGATGGTGCGGACCGGCCAGCCAGCCAGCCGTCTGGCAAGGCGCTTTGCCCCGGTGCCGCAACTGCTGCGCAGCGTGCGCTTCGACGCGGCACAGCGGCCGCTG
>DNSZ01000183.1 GCA_003500165.1 Paracoccaceae bacterium
CGTAGGAGGCGCAGCCGGCATCCGAAAACGGGATCGACTCCGCACAACCGCTAAGCAGCAGGCTTGCGGCCATGATTCTTGTGGTATTCATGTTGTCTCTCCGCAGCTTTCCGAGCCGCCACCGCATCGGCCTTTGACCGAAAGCTCCCCAGCAGCTTTCGGCGCCCCGCATCCGCGTGGACATACGCCCACCAGCGGCGCTTCTCATGGTTCCAGCTCACGCCAACGACGCCAGAGCTGTTGCGGGAGGACATTGCGGTGTTCCTGGCGTTCTCCTTCGGATCGACCGGACGCAGGTTCCGCCAGCGATTGTCACTGCGCTGTCCATTGATGTGGTCGATCTGGCTTTCCGGCCACGCGCCCGTCATGAACGCAAAGGCCACCTGATGGGCGTAAACGTGGACGCCCAGAATGCGCCCAGCGATGTAGCCGTGTACACGCCGCCCGAAGGCGGGCCGACCAGCATGTCTGGCGTTCCAGATCCTGCAGACCCACGCCGGCTCGCGTTTGCAATGTGTGAAATGCGCTGGCCGTCGTGCCTTCCATGTAAACTGGCCGGTATCGGGATCGTAGTGAATGAGGTCACGTAGAAGCGCCGGCTCAATTCGTGGCGCCGTTTTGCTGAGATCGTTCATCACCAGCGCCCATCGTTGCGGCGCAGCCGCTCAGCAGGATCGCCAGTGACGCGGCCATCGCGAACGGCGTCGCGCCCGCGCTCGATGCGCTTGCTCTTGTCTTCCATGGCATCGCGTTCCGCCTCCCGTTTGCCCGCGCGCTTCCCTTCGACGCGACCCCAAAGGCGGCCGAGGACCACGCCCCCGACCGAGCCCAGGGCGGCGACCAGCCAGACCAGGAGATCAGCCATCGCCGCGGAACCCGCGCTCGATCCGGTCGCGCAGACCGATCAGGCCGAGACCGAGGAACATGAGGCCCGCGGGCGAGGCATCGCCAGAGCCGGCGAGTAGCGCAACGAGCCGGGACAGTTCGACGAGCGAGCCAGTCGCGGGCAGCGCAAGAGACGCGATGCCGGTGAGCATGGCGAGCAGTCCCGCCCACCAGGTGAGCGAGTTGGGGCGGACATAGCGCATGAGTCAGGTCCTCCGGATCAGGGTGGCGAAGAATGCGGCCAGCCGGGCGAGCCAGCCGGTCGGCGTAGCGGGTTCAGGATCGAGGACCGGCGGCCACGGTGTCGGAGGTCGCCGTAGCAGGGCCAGCGCCTCGTCTTCGGTGAGGCGACGGATCGGCCGCGAGAAGTCCACGCGACCTGTGCGGTCCACAGACCAGACCGGGATCGTGCCGCCGGGATAGCGGCCATGGCGGAACAGGTCGCGCTCGGCTTCCCGCCTCGGAATGATCGCCGCCGGACGCCGCCAGTTCAGAAACGCGTTGGCGGCTGCAACGCGATTGCCGGCGTTCAGATGCCGGGTCAGCGCGGCCTTCGCGATGCCGCCGGTGTTGTAGTGAAAGCTGACCAACGCATCGAATTCATGCGGCGCCAGCGGCACCTTCACGGCGCGCAGCACAGCGGCCTCATAGCGCGCGAGGTCGGCCCGGAAGACCCGGAACGCCTCGCGGATCCCGGCGTCGAGATCAGGGGGCATGCCGCGGGCCATGGTGGCCGGATCGGGAGGACCGGCCGCGGCCGTGTGGCCGATGCCGAATGTCCAGACCTGTTTCACATCGAGATAGGGCCCGGGCACGATTCCTTCGTGCCGGACGAGGGCCAGCAGGCCCCGGTCGGTCATGTGCATGGGATTACCGGAAAAGCGAGAGGATCAGGATCAGCGCCGCGACGACGAAGCCGATGCGCAGACGGTGGGTAAAGGCCGCTCGAGGGTCGGCCGGGTCGCAGCGGAGGGAGCGCGCGAGGCGAAGGATCTCATTCATCGCCGTCGCCCTGCTTTGCGCTGCGGAGGCGGGCGAGCAGCATCTCGATGAAGGCCGGCCCGAAGACGCCCACGAGATAGGCGGCTGACCCGGCAGCGCCGCCCGCGGGGATCGTCTCGGGCGGCAGGCCGAGCCAGGCGGTGATCACGGCCATCGACAGGCTGCCCATGCCCGCGGCGATCAGACCGCCGAGCAGGATGTGCCGGAGCGCGTCGCGCAGGTGCATCTTCGTGGTCAGCGCGTTCGTGGCACCGCCGAGCGCGCCCCAGGCGGCGAGGATCACGGCGGTCGAGGCCGCGAGCTCGCGCAGCACGGCGGCGACAAAGCTGCCGGTGTCGTTCATCGCCGGATCTCCAGAAGCGGAATGGAGGTGATCGAACCGAGCCGCTCGAGGTCGAGCGTCACGTCGAGCGCGTCGGTGTCGAAGCGGACCGGCACGTCGAACTCGAAGCCTGCGGTCACGGCGACGCCCTCGGCCGGCGCGGTGTCGAAGGTCACGATGCCGGTGGTCGTGTCGATCGACCAACCGCTGGGCTGTTCGGCTCCATCGAGCGCGACGCGCACCGTGTCGGCGACCGGCTTTGTGATCGTCCGAGTCCAGGTCTGGCTGCCCGAGGCATAGCGCTTCACCAGCT
>DNSZ01000262.1 GCA_003500165.1 Paracoccaceae bacterium
GTGGTGTTCGATTTCGGCAATGGCGATGTGCTGACGGTCGAGAACATCAGCCGGGCGGCGCTGGAGAACGACATCCTCGTCTGACCCGGGGGCGCGGGCAGCGGCCCCGCCCCGCCCGGCGGCGGGCCGGGGCGGCCCGCATCGGCGCTTTCCGGGCGCCGCGGAAAATGATGGGTCGCGCGCGCATATTTTGATTCAGGTCAACGCCCGGCCCGCGCCTTTCTGGCACATGCGGTCGGACGCAACCGCCCGGAGCCCGCCGTGACCGCGACCCCAGAACCTCCCCGCCTTTACGCCGCCCGCGAACCGGTGTTCCCACGCCGCGTGTCGGGTCGCTTTCGCACGCTGAAATGGTGGATCCTGGGGGTGACGCTGGGCATCTATTACCTGACCCCGTGGATTCGCTGGGACCGTGGCCCGGACCTGCCGCATCAGGCGGTGCTGATCGATCTGGCGCATCGGCGTTTCTATTTCTTCTGGATCGAGATCTGGCCGCACGAATTCTACATCGTCGCGGGGCTTCTGATCATGGCCGGGCTGGGGCTGTTCCTGTTCACATCCGCGCTGGGTCGGGTGTGGTGCGGCTATACCTGCCCGCAGACCGTCTGGACCGACCTGTTCATCCTGGTCGAACGCTGGGTCGAGGGCGACCGCAACAAGCGGGTGAAGCTGTGGAACCAGCGCTGGAACCTGGAAAAACTCCGCAAGCGGATCGTGAAATGGGCGCTTTGGGTGCTGATCGCGGTCGCCACCGGCGGCGCCTGGGTGTTCTATTTCGCCGATGCGCCGACGCTGGCGCGCGACCTGTTCACATTCTCGGCCCCGCCCGTGGCCTATGCCACCGTCGCGATCCTGACCGCCACGACCTTTGTCCTCGGCGGGTTCATGCGCGAACAGGTCTGCATCTACATGTGTCCCTGGCCGCGTATCCAGGCCGCGATGATGGACGAAGAGACGATCACCGTGGCCTATCGCGACTGGCGGGGCGAGCCGCGCGGCAAGCACCGCAAGGCCGAAGGCGCCGATGTTCTGGGCGACTGCATCGACTGCAATGCCTGTGTCGCGGTCTGCCCGACCGGCGTCGACATCCGCGACGGCCAGCAGCTGGGCTGCATCACCTGCGCGCTGTGCATCGATGCCTGCGACGACGTGATGGCCAGGATCGGCAAGCCGCGCGGTCTGATCGATTACATGGCGCTGTCGGACGAACCGCGCGAACGGGCCGGCGGCAAGCCGAAAAGCGTCTGGCGGCATGTTTTCCGGCCGCGGGTTCTGCTTTATACCGCGCTGTGGTCGTCGATCGGTGTCGGCCTGGTGTTTGCGCTGTTCATCCGTTCGGAGGTCGATCTGACCGTGGGCAAGATACGCAATCCGGTCAATGTCATGCTGTCCGACGGCGCGGTGCGGAACACCTATGACGTGCGGCTGCGCAACATGCAGGGCGAGGCCCGGCCGTTCACCATCGGTCTGACCAGCGCCGCCGATCTGACCGTCACGCTGGAAGGCCACGCCGTGCCGACGGTGGTGGTGCCGGCCAATTCGACCCTTCAGCAGCGCGTCTATGTCACCGCGCCGGCGGACAGTGCCGCGGCGCGGGCCGATGCGACCGATCTGCGGTTGTGGGTCACCGACCGGATGTCGGGCGAGCGCGCCAGCCGCGACACCGTGTTCAACGGGCGGCCGTGATGGCGGATCGGGGCAGACCACTGACCGGGCGCGGGGTGCTGGCGATCTTTGTCGGCGCCTTCGCGGTGATCGTCGGCGCGAACCTGACCCTGGCCTGGTTCGCCGTCGGGACCTTTCCCGGGATCGAGGTGGCCAATGGCTACATCGCCAGCCAACGCTTCGACCGCGAGCGCGCGGCGCAGCAGGCGCTCGGCTGGACCCTGACGCCGGCCTATGACGGGCAGCGGGTCACGCTGGCCTTTGCCGGGGCCGATGGCGTGCCGGTGGCGCCTGCAGAATTGCGCGTGCGGATCGGCCGCTCGACCGCCAGCACCGACGACCAGTGGCCCGATTTCACCGGCGCCAGAGGGGTCTACTCCGCCCCGGTCGCGCTTGGCCCGGGGCAATGGCTGATCCGGGTCGAGGCGCGCGCCGCCGACGGCACCCAGTTCCGCCAGCGCCGCTTCCTGTACGTCGATGGCTGATACCGCGCTGTCCGGCGACCGCCCCGCCGCCGCCGCCTGCCCGGCCTGCGGGCCCGCGCCGATGCGCACCGAACCGCCGCCGGTCGAACCGGGCCGGCTGATGCTGTCGCTGCCCGGCATCCATTGCGCGGGCTGCATCTCCCGCGTCGAAAAGGGGCTGGCCGCGGTGCCGGGCGTGCGCGACGCGCGCGTCAACCTGACGCTGAAACGGGCCTCGGTGGCGGCCGATCCCGGGGTCACGGCGGAGGCGCTGGTCACTGCGCTCGACGCGCTCGGCTATGAGGCGCACGAGCTCGACGCCGATATGCTGGCCGCCACCGACCTCGATCCGGCGGGCCAGGACCTGCTGATGCGGCTTGGCGTCGCCGGCTTTGCGATGATGAACGTCATGCTGCTGTCGATCTCGGTCTGGCTGGGCGCGGCGGACGCAACCCGCAGCCTGCTGCACTGGGTCTCGGCGCTGATCGCGCTGCCGGCGGTCGCGTTTTGCGGCGTGCCGTTCTATCGCAGCGCGCTTTCGGCGCTGTCGGCGGGGCGGCTCAACATGGATGTGCCGATCTCGCTGGCCTTGATCCTGGCCTGCGGCATGTCGCTTTACGAGACCGCCCTGGGTGGCCGCCACGCCTATTTCGACGCGGCCCTGTCGCTGACCTTCTTTCTGCTGCTGGGCCGGTATCTGGATCACCGGACGCGGGCCGCCGCGCGATCGGCGGCGCAGGAGCTCGCCGCGCTCGAAGTGCCGCGGGCGGTGAAACTGGTCGATGGGGTCGAGGTCGCGACGCCGGTCGCCGATCTCGCCCCGGGCGACCTTGTGCGGGTGAAACCGGGCGGGCGGCTGCCGGTCGACGGCGAAGTAATCGACGGCGCCAGCGAGATCGACCGCGCGCTGTTGACCGGGGAAAGCCTGCCGGTGTTCGCCGGCCCGGGCGCGGCGGTCAACGCCGGCGAGGTCAATCTGACCGGTCCGCTGACGGTTCGGGTCAGCGCCGCCGGCGCCGACACGGCGCTGCGCCGGATCGCCGATCTGGTGGCGCTGGCCGAGACGTCGAAGAACCGCTATGTCAGCCTCGCCGACCGGGCCGCGGCGATCTATGCGCCGGGGGTGCATCTCTTGGCACTGGCGGCGTTTGTCGGCTGGTTCTGGGCCACCGGAGAGGCCCGGCTGTCGATCAACATCGCGATCGCGGTGCTGATCATCACCTGCCCCTGTGCCCTGGGCCTGGCCGTGCCCGCGGTGACCACGGCGGCATCGGGGCGGCTTTATCGGCGCGGGGTCTTGCTGAAGTCGGGCACGGCGCTGGAACGGCTGGCCGAGATCGACACGGTGGTGTTCGACAAGACCGGCACGCTGACCGAAGGGTTGCCCGAACTCGACGCGCCGGACGATCACCCGGCCCGCGCGCTGGCGGTTGCGGCGGCGCTGGGTGCGGGCTCGTCGCACCCGCTGGCCCAGGCGCTGGCGCGCGCCGCGGCGGCGCGCGGGATCGCGCCGGCGCCGGTCGACGGGATTGTCGAGGTGCCGGGCTATGGCGTCGGGGGTCGGCTCGACGGGGTGCGCGTGCGGCTGGGCCGGGCGGCCTGGGTCGGCGCGGCGCCGGCAGACCGCACGGCCGCCTTCCTGCAGATCGGCGATGCACCCGCCCAGCCGTTTCTGTTCACCGATGCGCTGCGGCCCGGTGCGGCCGACGCGGTCGCGGCGCTCCGCCAGGCGGGCTGCGCGATCGAGGTCATTTCGGGCGACAGCCCGGCGGCGGTCGCGGCCAGCCTGGCCGGGCTGCCGATCGACGCGATCACCGCGGGCGCGCTGCCCGAGGACAAGATCGCCGCCGTCGAACGGCTGTCGGCCGAGGGCCGCCGCGTGCTGATGGTGGGCGACGGGCTGAACGACACGGGCGCGCTGGCGGGGGCGCATGTTTCGGCCGCGCCGGCCTCGGCGCTGGACGCCGCGCGCGTGGCGTCGGACATCGTGCTGATGGGGGGCGATCTGAGCGCCTTGCCCGCCTGCCTGCGGACCGCCCGCGTCGCGCGCCACCGGATCAAGGAGAATTTCGCGCTGGCCGCGGGCTATAACGCCATCGCGGTGCCGATCGCGCTGGCCGGCTTCTGCACCCCGTTTGCCGCCGCGCTGGCGATGTCGGCTTCGTCGATCACGGTTTCGCTCAATGCGCTGCGGCTTCGCTAGGGCAGGGGGCGGCGAACGGTCATTCGCAATCACCGTTGATGTCAGCTCTGGCGGGCGGGTCGCGGTACGCTGCAATCCTTGTGGCGGCCGTTCGGACCCTGTTCCACCACGGTGCAGCCGGGCCGTGTCCGATCGCATGGCAATGCGCCGCACTGTGCCAGGCG
>DNSZ01000246.1 GCA_003500165.1 Paracoccaceae bacterium
CGGCGGCGGGCTGCGGGCGCTTCGGCGCGGGGTCGGCGGCGCTGACACTCATGGTGTCAACTAAACATGACACATGGCCCAAGGCAAGCGTTGTTGTGCCGCAGGCGCGGGTTTTGCGCCCGTGGTGCGGCGGCGGCGCTCACGCCTCCTCGGCCTTGTCGTCGGGCTTTTTCAAGAGCCCGTATTTGCGCAGCTTCACATACAGGCTCTGGCGGCTCAGCCCCAGCATTTCGGCCGCCGCCACGCGGTTGTTGCCGGTCAGTTCCACAGCCGTCTCGATGCACATCTTTTCCACCACATCGGTGGTCTCGGCAACGATATCGCGCAGGGTGGCGCGGCCGACCAGTTCCATGATGCTTTTCGCAGTGTCGTCGCCCATGGTCGGCACCGGGCTGCGCACGCCCTCCATGCGGCTGGCGTCGCGAATCACGAAGGCGACGACCGGCGGGGATTGCTTGCCCAGATGGCAGGCCGAAATCTCCACCGGGACGCGGCTGCCGGCCTCGCCGACCGCTTCGGTGGCATAAAGCCGCATCTGCCCGGTGCGCGTCGCGGTGCCCAGCAGCACCTTCAGGTCGACCCCGCCCTGGCCCAGGAAATCGGCCAGCAGCCGGCCCTTCACCCGGGCCGGGTCGCCCGCATCGATCAGCCCCAGAAAGGCGTCGTTCGCTGCCGTGATGGTGCCCGAGACATCGGTGAAGACGACGCCGTCGGCGCCCTCGTCGAACAGCCCGGTCAGCGCCTCGGCCAGCCCGCTGCCGCGCGCGGTCTCGCCCGCCAGCGGTGCCAGATGGCACAGGATCAGCCGCTTGCCGGCAGCGCGGAACACCGTGGGCAGGATGGTCAGCCGCTTGCCGGTGCGCCTGGCGACCACCGACAGCGACCGGTCGGGCGCGGCCAGCGCGGCGCCGTTCAGCGCCTCGGTGAATTCGTCGCCGCGCCGATCCTCGAATTCGCGCGCCAGCGAGGTGCCGATCAGGTCTTCGGTCGGCTGGCCCAGCAATTCGGCCGCCGGCCGGTTGACCTCGGTGATGCGGCTGGTGTCGGCCGACACGAACACCACCGCGTCGCGCGTCGAATCGAGCAGCATGCGATAGCGCGCGTCGCAGTCGCGCAGTTCCTCATAGTCGCGCTCCAGCGCCATCTGCACCTTGACCAGCCTTTGCTGCATCTCGGCAAACGGGCGCAGATCGCGGCCCAGCATCAGGATCGTGCCGTCGATCCCGATCCGGTGAAAGGTATAGCGGATCGGAAACTGCCAGTCGCCACCGTCGGAATGGTTGATCTCGGTCGCCCGCATCGACGGTCGCTCGGGGTCGAAATCATCGAGCCGGGCGTCGAGCTTTTCCACGCTTTCGACGGTCAGGAAATCCCGCAGGTCGCGGCCGCGCCAATGGTCGAGCGCGCCAAAGGTCTTCTGCGCCGGGTTGACGGTGACCGACAGCACCTTGCCCGTCTCGGTGATCACAAGCGCGATGTCCGACGACCGGGTGACGATATCGCCCAGCAATTCCGGCGGGATGCGCGGCACCGTGCCGCTGGACCAGAAATCGGTCGTCTCGGCGGTCACTGAACTGGCAGGCCCGGCCGGTCGCCGGGCGGCGATGCGTCGCCGGGCGCCTGGGTCTGTCCCTGCTCGGCGGAGCCGCCGTCATGTCCCGTTCCGGCAATAAGGCCGAACCGCATCAAGGCCTGCATCGGATCGGTGGTCACCAGATCCGCGAGTTCCAGCCCATGCCCGTCGCGGGTGTAGTCAAGCACCGGGCCGCCCACCACCAGCGGCACATCGAGCCGCAGATCCTCGCGGATCATCCGCAGGACTCGGCCGGTTTCGGGCAGCGCCTCGAGGCTTGCGGCCGAAATCATGATCAGGTCCATGTCGCTGCCCGCCAGCATGGCGCGAATCTCGGCCGCCGGGCGGCCCAGGCACAGATCGACCTGGACGCCCAGCCGGCGCATCATGCCGGTGACCACGATCGCGCCCAGCGTATGGGTCTCGGCCACCGAGACGATCAGCACCACCCGCGGCGCATCGGGCTGGGTCGTCGCGCCCTCGTCGAACAGGTCGCGGATCATCGCCTGCATCCGGGCGGCGGCCATCGACACCTCGGGAAAGGTGACCTCGTCCTCCATCCACATCTCGCCCAGGCGGCGGGCCGCGTGCGGGATGATTCGCCCGGCGATGTCGTCGGCACCGATTCCGCGCGCCGCAAGCTCGGCCAGAACGGTGTCGGCCGCGTCGCCATCGACCTCGACCGCGGCCCGGCAGAGCGACTCGGCGGCCGCCGCGCATTCGGCATCGCACAGGGCGATGCGGCCTTCGCGCTTTTCGCTCAGGGATTTAACGGCCTTCCTGGCGAGCGCGACAATCTGGTCGGGTGCGGCAGATGGGCTCTTTCCGGATGCGGAATTCGAGCTCGAAGCCATCGCCCAGTCCCCCTTCGCCGGTCACACCTGGCCGTCGGGCGGCCCGGCTTTGCGGCTGCAGTGTCAGCCCCGGCGCCCCGATTGTCAACGAAAAGGCGGGGGGTGTCAATCTGGCCGGACAGTCCTGCGACGCCCTGTCCGGCCATGGCGGCGCCTCGAAAAATCCCATCTTGGACAGATGTTTGCTGCGGGACAGGCCGGGGCAGCGCGATTGCTGGCCCAGCCCGGTCGCATCCGAAGTGTAAATTAAGTTTGACACTCGACGCGGGGCGGCGGTATTCTCGACGCAACCGCCGGCAAAGGACTGGGGACGATGCCCGAACAGCCGCCGCAACCCGCGCGCACAGGCCTCTACACGCCCGAGGAACGGGCGCGGCGCGATGCCACGCCCTGGACGCTGGTGCAGGGGATTCTGGCGCCGCTGCAGTTTCTGGTCTTCCTGGTTTCGCTGGCGCTGGTGGTCCGCTTCCTGTGGACCGGCGAAGGCTATGCCGCCGCCACCATCTCGATCGTGATCAAGACCTTCGTCCTCTACACCATCATGGTGACCGGCGCTATCTGGGAAAAGGTCGTGTTCGGCCAGTATCTGTTCGCCCGCCCGTTCTTCTGGGAGGATGTGTTCAGCTTCGTGGTGATCGCGCTGCACACCGCCTATCTGGTGGCGCTTTACACCGGCCAGCCCGGGCCGGTCGGCCAGATGGGAATCGCGCTCGCGGCCTATGCCGCCTATGTCGTCAATGCCGGCCAGTTCCTGCTGAAACTCCGAGCCGCACGGCTGGAGGCCGAGGCCGCCAGTGCCGCGGCCACGCAGGGCGCGCCGGCATGAACGACGCCACCCCCATCCCGGCTGCCGGCTGCGGCAGCGCGCCGGTGCTCAAGGAGCGCGGCCAGCATTCGGTGTTCTGCGGGCTGACCGGCATCATCTGGCTGCACCGCAAGATGCAGGACGCGTTCTTTCTGGTGGTCGGCAGCCGCACCTGCGCGCATCTGCTGCAATCGGCCGCCGGCGTGATGATCTTTGCCGAACCCCGTTTCGGCACCGCGATCCTGGAAGAAACCGATCTGGCCGGGCTGGCCGATGCGCAGGAAGAGCTGGAGCGTGAGGTCGACCGGCTGCTTGCCCGCCGCCCCGATATCCGGCAGCTGTTCCTGGTCGGCTCCTGCCCGTCCGAGGTCATCAAGCTCGACCTGCACCGCGCCGCCGAGAAGCTCAGCGCGCGGCACGCCCCGCATGTCCGGGTGCTGAACTATTCCGGTTCGGGGATCGAGACGACCTTCACCCAGGGCGAGGATGCCTGCCTCGCCGCCATGGTGCCGGTGCTGCCCGAAACCGCAACGGACGAGCTGCTGGTCGTCGGGGCGCTGCCCGATGTGGTCGAGGATCAGGCGCTGGAACTTCTGCGCGAGATCGGCATCGCCCGGGTCCGTTGCCTGCCCGCGCATCGCGCCGCCGAAACCCCGGGCGTGGGGCCCAATACCCGCTTCGTGCTGGCCCAGCCCTTTCTGGGCGACACCCATGGCGCGCTGGAACGGCGCGGCGCGCGGCACATCCCCGCGCCGTTCCCGTTCGGCGCCGAAGGCACCACCGCCTGGCTGAAGGCGGTCGCTGCGACCTATGGCATCGCGGCTGAAAAGGTCGATCAGGTGACAGCTGCGCCGCGCGCCCGGGCCGAAAAAGCGATCGCCGCGCAGGCCGCCGAACTCGTGGGCAAGACGGTCTTCTTCCTGCCCGACAGCCAGCTCGAAGTGCCGCTCGCCCGCTTCCTGACCCGCGAATGCGGGATGCGGGCGGTCGAGGTCGGCTCGCCCTATCTGCACCGCGCGATCCTCGACCCCGACCTGGCGCTGCTGCCGGCCGGGCCGACGCTCTCCGAGGGTCAGGATGTGGAACGCCAGCTCGACCGGGTGCGCGCCGCGCGGCCCGATCTGACGGTCTGCGGGCTCGGCCTTGCCAACCCGCTCGAAGCCGAGGGGCTGACCACCAAATGGGCGATCGAGCTCGTCTTCACGCCGGTGCATTTCTACGAACAGGCGGGCGATCTGGCCGGCCTGTTCTCGCGGCCCCTGCGCCGCCGCGCGATCCTGAACGGGGAGGCTGCCGGATGATGCCCCGCCGCGCCTTCGTCTTGGCAGAAATATCCTCTGGGGGGTCCGGGGGGGCGAAGCGCCCCCCGGTCCGGCGGCGGCCATGAAGCTGTCGGTCTGGACATATGAGGGGCCGCCGCATGTCGGCGCGATGCGCGTCGCCACCGGCATGACCGGGCTGCACTATGTGCTGCACGCGCCGCAGGGCGACACCTATGCCGATCTGCTGTTCACCATGATCGAGCGGCGCGACCATCGCCC